>JAEYSJ010000184.1 GCA_023434855.1 Bacillota bacterium
CGCTTACAGCACAGTAATGGAAATTGCTTCAGTGGCCGCAGCCAAAGATTTAGCCTTGATTGCGCTTACCGACCACGGACCAAGTATGCCCGGTGCGCCTCATCCTTATCATTTTGGTAATCTGGCAGCTATACCTGACAAATTGTTTGGCGTAAGGGTCTTAAAGGGCGTTGAGGCAAACGTAGTAGATCGGAATGGGACACTGGATTTGGATGAGCATCGCTTGAGTAAGCTTGATATTGTGCTAGCCGGGTTGCACACTTTGTGTGCGCCATATGGTTCGGTAGCTGAAAATACTAAAATGATGGTCAGTGCCATTATAAATCCCTGGGTTGATGTCATTGTCCATCCTGGCAATCCCGAATATCCGATTGATGAAGAAGAGGTTGTCAAAGCGGCAGCCGGGTATGGTGTGGCTTTAGAGGTAAATAACAGTTCCCTGACTGTTTCCCGCGAGGGCAGTAAACCCCACTGTGACAATATTGCTTGTCTGGCCAAACAGTACGGAGCCAAGCTCTTGCTGGGGACGGATAGTCATTTTGCATTGGCGGTAGGAGATTTTACTCAGGCCGCCGAATTACTAAAGAGAAATAATCTTCTTCCCCAGGATGTACTTAATTCTTCATTAGATCTTATAAAACAGCATCTAATGCGCCGTAAAAACCGTCAGAGCTCCATTACATGGTAGATATAAATGAGGTCTAAGAGGTGAAAACATGGAAGATGTTCGTTTAGTAATAATTACCGGAATGTCTGGCGCTGGTAAAACTCAGGTGGTACGTGCCATGGAAGACCTGGGTTATTTTTGTGTGGATAATCTCCCGCCAATGCTAATCCCCAAATTTGCCGAACTATGTGCTCAGTCGGCAGGCAAGGTGGGCAAAATTTCCTTAGTGGTAGATATTCGGGGACGGGAATTTTTTGATACGCTGGTACAAGTGCTGGAGGATATGGAAAAACAGGGCTACATGTATGAAATGCTTTTCCTGGAGGCATCGGACGAAACGCTAATCCGCCGTTACAAGGAGACAAGGCGTCGGCATCCCATGGCGCCCCATGGGCGGATCAGCGAAGGGATATTCAGAGAACGTGACCGGCTGGAACATGTCCGCGGCCGGGCAACACACATTATCGATACTTCCGATATATCTACAAATCAACTTAAGGAAAAAATCATTGCCCTGTTTGCCAGCGACCGGGAACATGAACGCATGAGTATTACTGTTGTATCCTTCGGATTTAAGTATGGCGTTCCTTTGGATGCGGACATGGTGTTTGATGTGCGCTTTTTGCCCAATCCTTTTTATGTCGAATCACTAAGGCGCAAAAGTGGTACTGTGCCGGAAGTTGGGGAATATATCTGGAAATGGCCGATCACCCAGCAATTTACGGAAAAATTGTCGGGTCTGATTGATTTTTTAGTGCCTAACTATATAAAAGAAGGGAAAAGTCAGCTGATTATCGCCATCGGCTGTACCGGCGGACTTCACCGTTCAGTGTTTATGGCACATAAGATATACGAAGGTCTGCGCAATAAAGGCTACAAAGTCAACGTGGAACATCGGGATGTTAAGCATAACAATGTGGAAGTCCACATCGAGTGTTGATAAAAAATGCAGAGGTGTAATCGATGCATTATCTAAAATGGTTATATCCTGGGATGAAGTTCAAGCGCTGGCTGCTGCTGTTTTCCCTGGGGGTTGTTACTGCCAGTATTGGCTTGGCTATCGTCTTTAACTATAAATATGTAGGCACGGTGGAGGAAGCCATTTTCAGAATGGTGTACCTGGCGACCGGCACGTATTATTATGCAGTTACTACCATCGCAGGAATTAGTATTATTGCCCTGGGACTGGCAATTATGACATTTGCCACCAGACAGGTTATTCGTTCAATTGTCAGTGTGCTGGTGCCTGATGGCTCGGATCGCCTGGTGGAGATTATTTTTCAAAAGCGCAAGCTGAACCGTGGTCCTGCCGTGTCGGTTATTGGCGGTGGCACCGGTCTGTCTGTGCTGCTGCGGGGTATTAAAAGCGTGACAAGTAATATTACTGCT
Source organism: Bacillota bacterium (assembly GCA_023434855.1). Next base: position 2,057 of record JAEYSJ010000184.1, read on the forward strand.
ATTGTAACCGTGGCGGATGACGGCGGTTCTTCCGGTCGTATCCGGCAGGACCTGGGAATTATTCCGCCGGGAGATTTGCGGAACTGTCTGGTTGCGTTAGCTGACACCGAACCACTGATGGAGAAATTATTTCAGCACCGTTTCGGCGGGGTTGGCGGACTTGCCGGACACAGCTTCGGTAATCTGTTTATCGCTGCCATGGCCGAAGTGCTTGGTGATGTGGAACAGGCACTGAAAGAATCCAGCAAGGTACTGGCGGTGCGGGGTCAGGTGCTGCCTTCGTCCATTGAACCAATACGCCTGACGGCCGAAATGACGGATGGCAGTATGGTGGAGGGCGAATCGCAAATTCCGTTAGTCCACAAAACAATAAAACGTGTTCACATATCCCCGGCTGATGCTGCGCCGGTGGAAAGCGCCCTGGAAGCAATCCGTGAAGCGGATGCGATAATATTAGGACCAGGCAGTCTGTACACCAGTGTGCTGCCGAATTTGTTGTTCCGCGGTATGGCTGACGCTTTGCGACATACTCAGGCAGTGAAGATATATATATGCAATGTAATGACTCAGCCTGGCGAAACTGACGGTTATACCGCGTCAGATCATGTAAAGGCTATCGTAGATCATATCGGACCAGGGATAATTGATTATGCTGTGGTCAATGCCCAGATTGTAGCCGAAAGCCTGCAGGCAACCTACGCCGTCCAGGGGGCTTTCCAGGTTGTTGCCGATACTGAAATTATCGAAGCGATGGGCATAAAAGTTGTGAAAGCTAATTTAATTAGTGAAACGAATCTGGTGCGTCATGATCCGGTTAAATTGTCCCGTACGATTATTTCTATGATATATAAATTGAAAGCAAATTCTGAACGCATGCGGCTCCTGGATTATTATCTAATTGGCGAAAATATTAAAGAACTTAAGGAATTGGAAGATTAAAATATGTCATCCTTCTCAAGTGAAGTGAAAAATGAACTGGCCAGGGCGGCAGGTGAGCAAAACTGCTGCCACATGGCTGAGCTGGCTGCCTTAATGCGTATGGGGGGAGCTATGCTGATCGGCGGTAACAGCAACCTCGGAATTAACTTTACTACTGAAAATGCCGCCGTGGCCCGTAAAGTGCTGACACTTATCAAGCGCGGGTTTAACCTAAAAACTGAAGTAGTGGTTACTCGCGGCCGCCGTCTTAAAAAAAGCAATTCATATCAAATAAAAGTAGTTCCATCACCGGTAGTTACCGAGTTGTTCTCCACCCTGGGAATTATTTGTGGTGATAATATTAATGCCGGACGTGAGGATGCAAATCTTTTGCGCAAAGCCTGCTGCCGCCGGGCCTACCTCCGCGGTGCCTTTTTAGGCGGCGGGTCAGTCAACAAGCCTGAAGGGGACTACCATTTAGAAATGGTTACAGGCAATTTTGATTTTGCCCAGACCCTGGTTCGGTTAATGAAGCATTTTAATTTGCCTGTCCGATTAACCGACCGCAAAAATGATTATGTCGTATATTTAAAAGACGGGGATGGCATTACATCCCTGCTGCGGATAATTGGTGCTCATAACGCGCTGATGGCTTTTGAAAATGTAAGGGTAGTCAAAGATATGCGCAACCAGGTTAATCGTCTGGTAAACTGCGAGACAGCCAATTTGCAGAAAACAGTTAACGCGGCTGTGCGTCAGGTTGAGCGTATCAAGCTTATTGCCCAGGCAATAGGGCTGGAAAAGCTGCCCCGCACATTGCGGGAAGCGGCAGAGCTGCGTTTGGCTTATCCGGAAGCCACTCTGCAGGAGCTTGTTGACGCCATGGACGGAACGGTAGGAAAATCGGGCATAAATCACCGATTGCGCAAATTGGAGCAGCTTGCGATGGAACTGGAGCAGGGAGGAAATAATGGGTAGATCATATAGCATACCAGCCTTGCTTTTGGTAATTTTCTTAGTTGCAATCTGGCTTGCTTATCCTGCCGCAGGAGTGCCGATACTTGCTTATCACATGGTTAGTGATGAGCCTGAAGTCTATAGTGTTAATCAGGGTGATTTTGAAACACAAATGCGATATCTGGCAGAGCAAGGCTATGCAGCCATCTCATTGGCGGAATTGTTTGATGCCGCCGCAGGCAAGGCGGCGCTGCCCGCCAGGCCGGTTATTATAACCTTTGATGATGGCTATGAAGACAATTATTCCTCGGCTCTCCCCATTATGGAGAAATATGGGATGAAAGCTACGGTTTTTGTTATAGCAGGTTCGGTGGGGCAGCCTGGTTATCTGTCATGGCAGCAAATACAAGACATGCACAACAGGCATACTGAAATCGGCTCCCATACTATGACCCATGTAGCTTTGAATGAGCTCACTCCACCTGATCTTATCCGGGAAGTAGTTGAATCAAAGACACTACTAGAAGAGAACCTTCATGTGCCGGTAGATTTCCTGGCATACCCTTATGGCCAATTTAACACTGCCGTCAAGGAAACGCTGCGGCAGGCCGGTTATCGCGGAGCCTGCTCGGGGATCGCCGGGTTAAATCTTTGGGGCGGGGACCCTTATGCCCTAAAGAGGGTCAATATTCCCCGCCCCAGATACGGTCTCTGGGAATTTCGCCTGCGATTGCTGCGGGCCAGCGTTTATAGCAAGCTGGGAATATAGTATTATACTGCGGCTATACTGTAGCAGCAGAACAGATTATTCGCCCAGAAAGTAATTAATGATGCCCTTTAAAACGCCCTCAGCTATTAGATTTTGATAGGTGTTATCCACAAGACATAATGCTTCCGCTGGATTAGATAGATACCCCATTTCAATTAATGCTGCGGGCATGTCATTATGAACGAGTACATAAAAATCGGCTGGGCTGACACCATTATCAACTGCGCAGATTTCATTTACCAAAGAAGTCTGGATAGCACAGGCAAGACCGGAAGAACGTCCTTTCGGGAAGTAACTGGCAGGACCTACAAGATTGATATTTGGAATATCGTCAACATGCAGGCTAACAAAAATATCGGCGCCAGAGGTTTTAGCAACATCTACTCTGGCTTGGAGATCGGCGTCAAGAGTCGAGCCGGCTGGTGCCAGGCTAACGTCACGTGTTCGCGTCATAATAACTGTAGCGCCTAACCTGGTTAGCTTTTTGCGTAGTTTAAGAGCGACCGACAAATTAATATCAGATTCCCGGAACCCGTAGTTTATGGCTCCCGAATAAATACCTCCATGACCAGGGTCGAGGACAACAATTTCATTCAATAATGGTGGTTTTGATCCTCCGTCGCAGCCACAGTAGCATTCGCCGATGTCTTTTTGATGAAAGGCATCATAGTGAAACATTTATATACCCTCCAATATGCGTTTTGCTATATATTATGTTAAGGGATATAAAGAGGTTCCGGCAGCCAACTACGCTCAGTAAGGTCCCCAAAGAGGCGGAGCAGCCTTCCGCTGCTGATGCGGATTCTTAATCAGGCAATCAGGGGAAAACGTATATAGGAAAAAGCTCATTTATCCTTAATCTGGATGAATGGGCTCTTTATTTTTATTGTACCCCCATTAAATAATAGGAAATATGAAGAAAATGGAATATTAGGGAAGGAAAACGGCTAAATAAAACGAACATAATACACAAATGTAATAATATAGGAAATTTCCGAAATTGAAGGGGGTTATTAGCAGTGACTTTAAAACCAATGAGTGTAGGGGAGATTCTGGATACCGCTTTTACATTGTATAAGGAGCAATTCAAATCTTACTTGTCAATTGTTGTAATTATTATGGCGGTAAATATGGCGTTCGGCATATTTGCCCTCGTTGCGCAACGTCATTTGGGAAATGCAGCCGCTGGCATTGCTTTTCTGGCTACCCTCATCGCGATGATCGCAATAGGGCTGGCCGCCGGCGGAGGGCTGGTCAAAAAAGCTTCAGAACAAATTTCTGATCATGAAATAAGTGGTATGGAAGCACTCCGGTTCGGCTTTCGTAAAACCTGGTACATATTTCTCGGCGGTCTGTTGTGTATGATTATCGTATCTCTCGCTTCCATCTTGCTGGTGATTCCGGGCATCTATCTTGGCAACCTTTATTTTCTTTTCACGCAAGTGATCATTGTTGAAGGCAAAGGGCCCTGGAGTGCTTTAAAGAGAAGCAAAGAACTGATAAAAGGTTCCTGGTGGCGTTCTTTTGGCATTATATTACTGACATATCTGTTAGTAGCAGTTATTTCCTGGGCTGCGGCATTTGTCATTAGTCTGATCGTTCTCGGTTTATTTGGCACCGGTTTGACCGGACAAATCATAGACCTTATTCTGCGGACACCGGTATCCTGTTTGCTTGTTCCAATTTCGACAATTGCCACCACCTTATTATATTATGACTTAAGAATCCGTAAAGAAAACCTTGATTTGAAATTAATGGTAGATAACCTCAGCAATACAAGCGGCAGCACGCTATCCGATCAGTAAAATGGCAGTCAACGCACTAACTAATGAGCAGGCGAGGAAAACGCTGGAGCAGATCCTCAACACCCCTGAGTTTACTCAAAGACGGCTGCTGGATGATTTTATTGAGCTTATCAGAAAACTGCTTAAGAATGCCGGCGTAAATGAAAATCTTGAAGGAACAGGCTTGCTACTGGAAGGCCTGGTCTTTCTGGCCGGGCTAATTCTTGCCATCTATCTTGCCAGGGCGGCAGCACCCTTTTGGAAGATCATGGTCCGGGATGTGAAGAATGAGCAGGTTTTACAGCCCGGATATATCAGGCCTACGCCTGCAGGACTGCTGCTTGAGGCCGAAAAAAATGCCTTGCAGGGTGATTTCCGGAATGCGCTGCGGGAGATATATCTGTCCCTTCTCATGGAACTGGACATTCGCCGGTTAATAACGTATGAAGCTGCAAAAACCAATAGCGAGTATCTGCAGGAAATCGGTTTGCGGGCAGCTGGATTAAAGGAGCTTTTCCAATCAATGGTGAACCTGTTCGAGTATAAATGGTATGGGTTAGAGAACTGTGGCAGGGAAGATTTTCAAAAAGGCCGGGAGCTTTATGCGGCTTTACTGAAGGATGGTCCCCATGGTTAAAAACAAGCGAAATACCCGGATGTTCATTTATTTTGGCATTATTTTGCTCATCATTCTGGTTGTACTTATCTTTTATATTCCGCAACCGGCGTATCTTCCTTATAGTACCAGCAGCCCTGAACCGGACGGGACAAAAGCACTTTACTTGCTGCTGGAACAGGAGGGGTTCGGGTCGTCCCGGCTGACTGATGCCGTTCCCCGGGGACAGGGCCTGATGGTTATGGTAGAACCATCAGGTAATTTGCGTGAGCAGGACTGGCAGCAAGTCCTTGCCTGGGTTAACCGGGGCAACACGCTGCTATTGGCCAGTGATAACCCTGAAGGTCTTTCTAAACGTTATAAATATGAAATTATCAACGTTCCCGGCATCCCTGGAACCCAGCAGATTAATTCAGTTAATCCGCTGTTAAGGGATGTGCGGGAATTGACCCTTTCCGGCGAAACAAGATTTAAGAAGCATAAGGCTATGACTTTTACTTATGGGGACGAACAAGGCATATTTTTGGCCGAAACTGTTCAGGGAAAGGGCCGGATCATTTTTTTAACAATGCCGGATCTTTTTACCAATAAAGAAATTAATAAAAAAGATAATCTGATCCTGTTTTTAAATATTGTCAGGCTTTATGGACAGGAAGGCGTCTGGTTTAATGAGTTTGCCAACGGCTTTGCCTGGAGGGAAATGAAAGAGGGAATATTCACCTGGCCGCTGCGCCTGGCGGCTATGCAGTTTGTTTTGGCAGTCTTGCTGCTATATTACTACTGGGGCAAACGATTCGGCCGTGCCATACCGTTACCGGATAAGATAGGCCTGGTTTCCGGCGACTACGTAAGTTCTCTTGCCAATATTTACCGGATGGGCAGGGCACGACAACTGACCCTGGATAGTATTTATCTGGGATTTAAGCGTGATCTTGCTCAATACCTGGGAGTTGCGGACAGTTTGTCCAATGAGGAACTGGTGAAAATATTCTCCGGACGGCCCCGTATTGATGCAGAGAAACTTAAAGATTTGCTCAGGCGTTCAGCCGGACTGCTGGCGAAGCCTGATTTTAGTGAAAAGGATCTGTTTTCCATTGCCCGGGATATGGAAATATGGCGGAAAAGTAACCTTGATTCCGGCGCAAAGAGTTAAGAATTAAGCATTAAGCATGGTTTAGCCGGTCTGGCGTAAAGGGTGGACGGGATTTCGCTGCCATCTTCGCAAGTGCTAGAGTCCCGTCCACCCTTTACGCCGATTGCTGGAAATTATTCAACATGTATATATTGAAGGAGAACAAATTATGGACAATCAGATACACAATCAGGGGGAACAATTGATTGAAGCTATGGGTCAGGTGATTTGCGGGCAGCGGGAGGTTATGGAACAACTGCTTGTTGCTGCGATTGCCCAGGGCCATGTGCTGCTGGAAGGACCCCCCGGGGTAGGGAAAACTACCATTGTAAATACGCTGGCAGCCCTGACCAATTGTCAGTTTAAGAGGATTCAGTTTACCCCGGATCTCATGCCTTCCGATATTATCGGCAATAACGTATTTAATTTCCAGACAAGTCAGTTCGTTTTAAAGAAAGGTCCTGTCTTTACTAATTTTCTGCTGGCAGATGAAATCAACAGAACTCCGCCTAAAACCCAGGCGGCTTTGTTGGAAGCCATGGAAGAAAAGCAAGTAACCATTGACGGAGATTCTTTTAAGCTGGAACAGCCCTTTATCGTTTTTGCCACCCAAAATCCCATTGAACATGAGGGAACATATCCTTTACCTGAGGCGCAGGTGGATCGATTCTTAATGAAGGTGTTGGTATCCTATCCCGAACGCAATGAAGAAAAAGACATTCTTGCCAGATTTCACAGGGGTGAATGCGCAAGCAGTGTGGCTAAAGGGCTTAAACCGGTTATTGACAGGGAAACTCTTCTCAGCCTGAGCAGGCAAGTCACGGAAGTAGTTGTCGAAGACGGTATACTGGAATATATCCTGAATATCGTAACAGCTACCCGTAACGATCATAATCTGGTAGTGGGAGGGAGTCCGCGGGCTTCTTTGGCCCTGTTGAACTGCGGCAAGGCGTTGGCGGCGTTGCACGGTCGCTCCTTCGTAACTCCTGATGATATAAAGCAGCTCTGTTTTCCAGTGTTGCGTCATAGAATTCTCTTAAAACCCGAAGCGGAGATCGAAGGGTTGACAACTGATGATGTTATCAGATTGATCCTGGACGGCACCGAGGTGCCCAGATAGCACGCATCTATTATTTTTAGGTGGGAACTGCTTATAAACCGCCATCTGCTTCGTTGCTTCTGCGATCCTCACTACGACGTACTTCCAGTACGCCTTCGTTCCGGTTCTCGTCGCGCCTCGCATCTGACGATTTCTAAGCAGTTCGGGGCATTTGATAGCCCGGTTACTTACTACTTTGCGGGGAGGGAAAGACGGTGATTTTTACTCCGAGGTTGATTACATTGGTGACAGGGGGGGCTTTGATCCTGTTTTTCCTGGTTGTGGCTGTGTCTTTTAATACAGGCCGGGCCTTGACTTTTTTGCTTTTCTATAATGGCGGTGTGGTCCTGCTTTTGCTTGCCGACTGGCGGCTGACGGCTAAACCTGATGTATTGAGTCTGGAACGGCTTTACGAGCACCGTCTTTCCCTGGGGGCTGACAATCAAATAATTATAAAGATTGAAAATCGCAGTAAATCCGATATTGCAGTTATTGTCAAGGATGAATCGCCGGTAAATTTTAAAGCCAGTACCCGTTGTCTGCAGGCCAAATTGCCGGCGGGCTCTGTATCAAGGCTAAAATATAGCCTGGAACCGGTGGCCCGGGGTGATTATGCTTTTGGCAGCATCAATTGCCGTTACCGCAGCCGTATGGGCTTTTTTCTGCGCCAATTTAAAGTCAGCGGTGGCAACAGCCGCATCAGGGTGTATCCAAATATCCTGGAAATCCGGAAATACCAGCTTCTGGCACGGCAGGGACATCTTATTGAAGCAGGGATCAAGCCTTCCAGGGTAGTGGGATTGGGGACTGATTTTAACAGCATCCGTGATTATCAGGTTGATGATGAATATCGCCGGATTAACTGGGGGGCTACGGCAAGACGGGGACGCCTTGCCAGCAATTGCTATGAGGTTGATAAAAGCCAGAATATTCTTCTGGTTTTGGACGCGGGACGGATGATGAGCGGTACTGTAAAAGGTGTCACAACACTGGACCATGCAATTAATGCCTGTCTGCTATTAAGCTATGTGGGTGTAAGCCGCGATGACAAGGTAGGTCTGGTGGCTTTTGCCGACCAGGTCAAACTTTATATCCCCCCAGGCAAGGGAAAGCCGCAGCTGCAGAAAATTTTGGCCGGCTTATACAATCTGCAGCCGGAAATTGTGGAAAGCAATTATCAGGCAGTGTGCCGATATCTCAGTTTTAAGAACCGTAAACGCAGCCTTATTTGTATTTTTTCGGACCTATTAGATGAAGAAGTTTCCAATGAGCTTATTACCTATGTTGCGAGCCTGACCAAAAACCACTTGGTTATGTGTATAACCTTGCTTGATTCATCCCTGGTCGCTCAGGCAAACAAGATTCCGAGAGATTCCCGTGAGGTATATGAAAAGGGTGTAGCCCGGGCTGTGTTGCGCAACCGGGAAATAGCAGTTGCAAGACTGCAGAGCAAAGGAGTGGTGGTGGTAAGTGTTCCTCCTGAAGAACTGTCTGTTGCCCTTATTAATAAATATCTTGAAATTAAATCATTTGCGCGATTGTAGGCAGCCAATATGAATTCAGAAATGTTTTTAAAAATTCACCGGGAAACGTGGAAACGGCTTGACCTTATTCTGGAGCAAATCGACAGGAAAGGTTTGTCCGGCCTTAGCCAGCAGGACCTAAAGGCTCTGGGGATCTTGTTTCGCCGGGTTACGGCTCATTTGGCCTATGCTTCAGCCAATTATCCCGGACACGAAATGATCGACCACCTGAACGGTTTAGTGGTAAAAGCCCACGGACATATCTACAGATCTGAAGCATTAGTGCTGCGTTCATTATGGGGGTTTTTTAGCCGCGGATTCCCTCAGTTTGTCAAAGGACAGTGGCGGTTTATCTTTGCTGCCGGCCTGATTTTTACTATGGGGTTGATAACCGGCTATTTTCTCCATTTTTTTCAACCGGCTTTGGATGGGCTGGTTATCCCGGACAATATTAAAAAGACAATCAGTGATAACCTGCGGCGTGGTCAGGTAGGGGCAGACTGGGCGATTGCTGCACGGCCTGTTATTTCAACAATGATAATGACCAATAACATCAAAGTTGGTTTCTTAGCTTTTGCCCTTGGGTTAACCTGGGGGTGCGGCACGGTGCAGATACTTTTTTATAACGGCCTTATGTTAGGTGTGCTGGCAGGTATTTTCGCCGGTGAAGGCTATTCCTGGGATTTCTGGTCACTGATATTGCCTCATGGCGTATTAGAACTTGCAGCCATTTTTATTTGCGGCGGCGCAGGTCTTATTCTGGGCAAAGCATTGGTGAAACCCGGGGATTACAAAAGACGGGATGTCCTGCTTATTCAGGGGAAGATTGCCGTGAAACTTGTCGTAGGTACCATTCCCATGTTTATTGTTGCCGCAATAATCGAAGGATTTATTACACCCAGCCTGCTGCCGAATTATTGTAAAATGCTTGTTGCCGCGTTTTCTTTCATCATTTTTTTAGTTTATATCATGCTGGGAAACCGGGGCGAAGGGTTATCAAGAACTAATTATCCTAGCTAGGAGTTGGTGGATGTGAACGAATACAACCTGCTTAGTCCGGAAAAAGTGTACCTGAGATTTAAGCTGGCCGGGATTGGATCGCGGTTTGTAGCCTGTTTCATTGACAATATTTTTCAGGGAATTTTAATGGGTTTTGTTATTGCTTTTAGTGGAATTGGTGCTGTTTTTTTCCAAAAAGCGAAGAATATTGCCGCAAATCCGGCCGATGTTCCGGGCGGCTGGCTGATAGCGATAATAGTATTAGTTATATTTGTTATTTATTATGGCTATTTTATCTTTTTTGAGACTATCTGGAACGGCCAGACTCCCGGCAAGCGGTTTCTTAAACTCAGGGCAATCCAGGAAAACGGCTCGTCGGTCACGTTTGTTATGGTATTAATCAGAAATTTATTAAGAGTGATTGATACACTGCCGTCCATGTACGCCATTGGCATAATAGCAGTTCTTATCAGTAAAAAAAACCAGCGGCTCGGCGATATGGCTGCCGGGACGATAGTTGTTCGCGAAGACGGTGGAAATGTACCGGCAGCGGTAAATTTTGCTGTTAGTGAGACTCCCTGGTCGGGTGCAGCCGGGCTTCATCTTCATAATATCAGCGAAGCTGATTTTGCGGTTCTCAAGAATTATTTGCTGCGCCGCAACACTTTGAAACAGGAGGAAGCCCTGGCTTTGGAACAAAAGCTGGTCTTTGCTTTTAGTCAGAAACTTGGACTTAAGCCGGAAGAAACCGGCAGTCCAGCTGAGTTTTTACAGCAGGTTGCTGCCATGTATCAAAATCGCCGGTAAGTGTTTTGCTGATTTGTAATAATTTACCTGTTTACTTCCTTTACATAATATTGTTCCCTTGTTATAATGAAAGATGTTTAAAAAAGGAGGGAGTAAAGAGTATGAAGTGGTTGAGGTTTGTTTTATTAGTCATGGCATGTGCTTTAGCAATAAATAGTACGGTGTCGGCCGAAGCAGAGCTGCAGTCTGACAAGGCAGACGCGCAACGGGATTTGTCCACCCTGCCTGAGTGGGAAATGATCTCAAGTCAGTACGGCGGAAAACTGCTGTTGTCTGACAGTCCGGAAATCGTTCCGGCAGATGGTATTACCTACCAGGATACGATAAATGGGGATGTGCGGTTGTTTTTTCATCATGTCAATGGCACGGCCGAACCCAAGAAAATAGTAGTATGGCTGGAAAATAAGGGTCCTCAGCCGGCTCATATTACTGTGTATCAGTGGGGATTGGGCGGACCGGGATATAATTACGTAGAAGTTGGTAAAAAAGTGCAAATGGATTATATGAAAGGAATCGTCAGCCTTTACGAGGTGGAAGTACCGGCTAATGGTGGTGCCGGCTTAGTGCCCAGTCTTGAAAAGACTGTGGTAAAGCCCAACATGCTTGTTAATGGCATGTATGATTTTACTACTGATCAGTCTGTGACCGTAAAGGTGATGATGCTTCCCGTAAGGGCCAATATTGAAAAATTTGCCGCTCAGGCTAAAGTGTTGCCGACAGATAAAGACCGGCTGCGGGGCACTTTTGCAGGCAAAAACCGTTTGCTTGTTTCCTCCCAGTTCTATAACCCCTGCCAGGACGGGCCGGTGGCTTTCACCCTGGCCGACAACAAAATTGACAAGTACCTGCAGGGGATTGATGCCACCGATGGATCCAAAGTATTAAATTATGGCAATTATGGCGTAGTTTACCGGTTGTTTCTACCGTCTGAGTATAATGGAAATATTGATTATCTGCTGAATCCTCACGGTGGTGAGTACGCCGGCGCAATGGGAGTAAGGTACCGATTTAAGCTGGAAAACCCGGTGGCAACTCCGGCAGACCGGTTGTCTATGGGCATCGGCACCAGCGAGGATATGTCCTTCATCGGCCGGTATAAAGGCGGTCAGTCCTTATGGTTTACCTTCAGCCCTCCGGGAGCGTCAAACCTGCCTGTCCGGTTGATTATGAAGCCTGCCGAGTAATTTTTGCCTATTAGGCAGCTTGTATTAAGTATTTTCCGAACCGCGGAGTACACGGAGTGGACCGACGCGATATACATCGCGTGAATATAATTGTTATTATTAACCCCTCTGTGTCCTCTGCGCCCTATTCTGAAAGTCTATTGCCGAAAAGCAGGGGATCGCCACGTCGGCTATCTCCTCCTCGCGATGACAGACAATTATGTCATTGCGAGCGGAGCGAAGCAATCTCCGCCTTTCATTCCATCACGATGACGGCATTGCTGGCATTGAGGTCTCTGTGGTTAGAATGTTTTAATAGCCGTTCTTTCTTATACCAAATTTTCTTGCCTGATTGCCGGAAAACGTATAAAATAGATAAGTGACAATAAATTTAATCTTTGGCAAGGAGGGAAATATTTATTATGGCTAAACACATTAAAACTATCAATACAGCTTCTTTGCAGAAAACTGTACATACTGGCGGCTGCGGGGAATGTCAGGCTTCCTGCCAATCGGCCTGCAAAACATCCTGTACCGTTGGCAACCAGGTCTGCCAAAAGTAATCTCCGCCAAACGGCCCCTTCGGGGCCGTTGTTTTGTGTTTCAGATTATATGACTTAGGACAGTAGGAAAATGGGGTTATTGTTTTTTTGAACCACAGAGGACACAGAGTGGACCGGCGCGATATTATCGCGCAAGGATTAAGTATTATTGGCACTGCGATAAATGAAAGGTGAAAAAATGGAAATTAATAAATTAATTCATCGATTTTATAACAACGGAATGTATATCCTGCTGGATATTAACAGCGGTGCTGTACATATAATCGATAAACTTGTTTATGACATTACAGGCATTTTTGACGGCAGCAACGATGCCGCTGTCCTGGCAGCGTTATCGGGAGCTTACGACGAGGCTGAAGTGCAGGAGGCTTTGGGCGAACTGCACGATTTGATCGACATGGGGCAATTGTTCTCTCCGCCGCTGGCTGTGCCGCCTACCTTTAGCGCCCAGTCTTTGGTCAAGTCCCTATGCCTGCATATTGCCCATGATTGCAATTTGCGCTGCAATTACTGCTTTGCCGGAACAGGAGATTTCGGGCATGACCGCAGCTTAATGTCCAAACAGGTTGGTGAGCGGGCGGTAGATTTTATCATTGAAAACAGCGGGGCACGCCGTCATTGCGAAATCGACTTTTTTGGCGGTGAGCCGCTGCTTAATATGGCTACTGTAAAGCATGTTGTTGAGTACGTGCGGCGCCGGGAGACAGAAACAGGGAAGATTTTCAAATTGACACTGACAACCAATGCCGTGCTGCTGGACGAAAAAATCACCAAATATCTTAATGACAATAATATCAGTTTAGTACTGAGTCTGGACGGACGCCAGGCGGTTCATGACCGTATGCGGCCTTATGCTGACGGCAGCGGCAGCTTTGCCGATGTTGTGCACAATGTCCGGCATGTAGTAGATTCACGGGACGGGCAAAATTATTACTTGCGGGGCACCTTTACCGCCTACAATACGGATTTTGCCGCCGACGTACTGGCAATGGCCGACATGGGGTTTAAGCAATTATCTGTCGAACCGGTTGTGGCCAAAGATGCGGATTATGCATTGCAAGAAGAGCATTTGCCGGAGCTGTACAGGCAGTATGAACTATTGGCAGAAGAGTATCTTGCCCGCAAAATGGCTGGCCGTGGGTTTGAATTTTTCCATTTTAACCTGGATATTAACAACGGCCCTTGTGTAGCAAAACGACTCAGCGGCTGCGGGGCAGGGCACGAATATTTTGCCGTTACCCCAGAGGGTGACCTATATCCCTGCCACCAATTTGTCGGGCGGGAAGAATTCTTGCTGGGCAATGTATTTGACGGGGTGAAGAAACAAGAATTGCCCCGCCAGTTTCGTCAGGCCCATGTGCTCAACAAACAGGAGTGCCGCGACTGCTGGGCCCGGTTTTATTGCAGCGGGGGTTGTCATGCCAATGCCAATTTGTTTAATGACACGATTGACCGGCCGTATAAAGTAGGGTGTGAACTGCAGAAAAAGCGCCTGGAATGCGCCCTGATGATCCAGGCAAAATTAGCCGTAAAGGATGAATAAAAAAACATAATATGGCCAATGGCGGTGAATAAAAAACGCCTTGGAAGGATAAAGGCTATGCAACGTTGAAAGAATAACCATTAGGTTTTATACAGGGGTGGGTTTCCGCCCCTTTATTTCTGCATCAGATAAAGGGGGCGCCTAACATGTGTTTAGCAGTACCGGGGCAGATTGTGGATAAAATCGATATGCTGGCAACAGTGGAGATCAGCGGAGTGAGAAGAGAGATCAGCTTAATGCTTCTGCCTACGGCACAGGTGGGTGATTTCGTGCTGGTTCACGCCGGCTTTGCCATTCAGGCGATCGATGAAGAGGAAGCAAGACAGACGCTGGAATTGTTCAAGGAGTTGGAAAAATATGCTGAGCGCTAAGCTTGGTAATGAGGCTGTTCGTCAGGCTGCCGATTTCTTTACCGGCCAAATCAGCAGCCTGGTTGATAGGCCTATCCGGTTAATGGAGGTATGCGGCACTCATACGGTGGCAATTTTTAAGGCCGGTATCCGCCAGCTATTGCCCCCCCAGCTGGAACTGGTCAGCGGTCCGGGCTGCCCGGTATGTGTAACAC
>JAEYSJ010000401.1 GCA_023434855.1 Bacillota bacterium
ACATCCTACCGTATACCTAAACGTATACCAATAATCACTGGATTTAGCTGGATATCCTCGGACAACAGTAGACACAAAAAAGCCCGCAGGGCTTGTGCCATGCGGGCTTTCTGTACTTCACCGGACGTATCCGGATTATTATTTGGTGGAGCTGGCGGGAGTTGAACCCGCGTCCGAAATTTCTACATACCATTTTTGCTATAGCAAAAACAATACTTTATCCATAAAATCAGCAGGTTGTTTTCACTTGGTATAATCTCATTTTATGTGTTTTTATTGCTTCGCCGCCAAAATGCCGCCATCGTGAACGTATCTTTTCCCTTTCAGAGTCAGTGCCGGTGCTTCTACATCATTTCGTTGTGATTTGTAGAATCCTGCATTCATTTCATCAAGTTCAGTGGGTTTTCCCCATGTGGAAAATAATTTTTTAGTTTTGGTAAAGACCTGTGTGCCTACCATAGTAAACTGATTTGCGGCGTCAATTATACCAACTGAAATGTCTTCAATAGCTTCGAGTATTTTAAACATTTCTTTGAATGAGGATATTGATGTGATTAATTTTGAGTCATTATGAATGAAAATAAATGCGTTTTGATATGTTGGATATATGATTTCAAGGGTATTGCATAATTTTATAATTTCAATCTCGAGCTGGTACCATAGTTCAAGAAGAATAGTTAAATCAATTGAGTCATCATGTGCAATTAAATTTCTATTCTTATGCAGCTTGCTAAGAAGGCTATTGATGTTAACCCATGACTGTAAAATTAGTTTGGTATGGTTTTTATCTGCTTCGTAATCGACCCCATTAATTGGGTTGCAGTTGGAGTATAGTTTTTTATACAGAGATAGAGGGTAAGTTATTTTAATGAATTTTGATTCATATGATAATTTTCCGTCTTCATAAAGTATTTTGGCTTTTAACTCTGTTTCGGGTAAAGATTTCAGATAGTCTGTCTGAAATTTCGCATGAGCATAATAACCGTCAGTTTTATTCTTTTTCTCAGATTCATTAATTTGTTTCTCTGTTTGAATAGTGCGATGGAGGTTATTAACAATTGATGCTAGGGGCACCGCTGCGGCAAGTAAAAGTAAAGGTAATTTTGAAATTTCTATAAATCTTTGATAGCCATGACTAGTAAGACTAAATGAATGAAGTTTCTCAATCCAAATTAAAGAACCGAAAAAAAGGAATGTAGCTAAAGGTACGCCGATTGAAATCCAGAAAAGAGGTTGCACTAAAAGACTTCTATGATCAAGTTCGTAGTGGCGGTTTTTTATGAAGAAAAAACCTAATAAAAGCAATAATGAAAAATACACAAGCGTAAGAATATTTTTATCCATTTAGATAATCCAATATGTCATTTTTAGTATAAAGAAAAGAACGTTTTGCATTTTAAAAATGTGCTAATTTTTATTGCTCTGTCGCCAAAATATCGTCATATTCCATTACTCCACTTATTGATTTATAATATGAGGCTCAAGAACAAATGTCGATTCCATTGGGCCGGTAACATATTCAATTAAATTAAAAAGTTCCGGCGACATGTCTCTGAGTAGCTTGATTCGTGTCTTTAAATTTCCAGTGTCTTCTCTCAAAGAATCATTAAAATCAAACATTACGGTAATTTCTAAAATGTTAATAATAAATTGATAAATTATTTCTATTCTACGAGCAAGTTCTTTAGCTGAGCCAAAATTTGTGCGTAGAAGATAGTCATTATTCGGATCTCTATAATAAAAATGGTAATCTTGACTGGGTATATCAATACACATCATTCTATGCAGCTTTGTTAATTTATCTTCTATTTTATTTAAAGTCCATGCTTGTGTCTTTAAGTTGTTATCAGTAATCACCTTTGGTGAGGTAATATTTTCAAGTAGATCCACTATATCTATTAGTAAATCCGTAAGTTTTCGCATATATTTTTTATCAGTGTCTAACACACCGTTGGTAGGGCTGTTTTCATTATAAATGAACTTGTAAAGGTGAATTGGTGAGTTGATTTTAAATTCTTGTTTAAAATCAACAGCATAATCAACATCTAAAACGTTCTTTTTAGGTTGTAAGTTCGTAAAATAATCGACTACATGTTTGAAGTGACTATAAAAACTATCTGAAATATTCTTTCGCTTTGCTTCTTCAATTTGTTTGTCTGTTTGGATCGTTCTATGTATATTGTTGACGACAATAACAAAAGGGATTGTTAATGATAAGAGGGCAATTGGCAATTTACTTATTTCAATAAAGTTTGTGAATCCTTCGCTATTGAATTGAGGTGTGTGCCCAACCCATGATAAAACGCCATAATATAATGAAGATATGCAAGGTATACGCAGCGCTTGTTTAAATAGATATTGTTTTGTTAATGGCCTTTCGTCCATTAATAATGCTTTTTTTCTTAATGATAAGATAACTTCGCCAATAATATAAAGGCAATAAATGACAAGAAGGAACCCTGAAGGGTATACACCGGAAAGCACAACGGTAATTTCATTGTACAAATTCATGAATTAATCCTTTCTATGCTGTTTAATGGGTTTTTACTTACAGCATCTTCTAAATGGTCTGGTGAAAAATGCGCATAAATCATTGTCATCTTTATATCGGCATGGCCTAAGATTTCTTTAAGAACAAGAATGTTTCCACCATTCATCATAAAGTGACTAGCGAACGTGTGGCGAAGAACGTGGGTACACTGGCCTTCCGGCAGATCAATACCGGCACGTTTAACTGCTCTTTCAAAGGCTTTTCTACAGGGGGTGAATAACTTCCCTTTGTTCTTAGGGAGTTCGTCATACAGTTCCTGAGATATCGGTACAGTTCGGTTTTTCTTGCCCTTGGTCTTTGTATAGGTTATTCGGTATTTCGATAGCTGATGGCCTTGCAGATTTTCAGCCTCACTCCATCGCGCGCCAGTAGCTAAGCAGATTTTAGCAATCAGCAGTAGGCTGATGCTCTGAGAATCTGCGCAGGCATCAAGAAGGCGCTTAATTTCGTCCGAAGCAAGGAACGCCAGTTCCCCCTCTGCGATTTTGAATGTGGGTAGCCCGGCTAGTGGGTTAGGGGCTGACCAGTGGCCCAGCTTTTTCAATGTGCCAAAAACAGACGATAGATTGCGCTGCTCAAGATTTACCGTACGAGGTTTAACTGGCGACATTAGCGCGCCTTCTTCGTTACGTACCTCACCTTTCAACCGTGCTTCACGATATTTCGTAAAGTCACCGGCGGTTAACTCAGAGGCGACAGGATCGCCCAGACCATTGCAGATAATGTTCAGTTTCGCCATCAGGCGTTTGGGGTCAGCGAGAGTCTGGCCGTAAAGGGAGTGCCATTGCTCAATCAATTCAGACAAACGCCGCCGCTCTTCTTTTTCACCCAGCCACGGCTTTTTGTTCACTTCATCCATGGTGAAGTTTTCGAATGCTACGGCTTCGCCTTTCGTTGCAAATTGCTTGCGCACGCGCTTGCCGTCCCGCCCGTTAGGGTAGCACTCGCACAACCATTTTCCATTCGGCTGCTTTCTGATCGTCATATCAAAGACTCTTAATGATTTTCAATGCGCGGCCAACTACCTCGATATCATCCAGGCTGCATTCAAACGAGGAGTCATCTTGATGCACAACTAATCTGTTTCCCGGGAGACGAGTTAACTTAACAATGCTTTTTATCCCGTCAATATCGACCAACCACATCCCATTCACTGGTGGTGCCTGGGTACGGTCAACTAAATATGAATCGCCAGCGGTATTTACTAGAAGCAGCTCGCGTGAGTCAGATGGAAGCAGGCTGCTATCAATGATGGCCTTCCCGGCTTCAACCAGCGAACCTCCCATGAGATTAACCTTGTCGATCTCGGGCGATACCAGTTCAGAAAGAGGTTTTACCTTGCCGGAGTTCACGAAATTGATGTTTTTTTTATTATCAATTTTTGTTCCGGGTTCACCTTGACCTGTGGTGAGCCAGAGTAAAGAAACACCAGTTTCAAGGGCACATTGGATCACCCATTCTGCAGGGAAGCTGTCTCTTAAGTATCTGTTAGCCATAGTGCTTTTAGATGCGCCTAAGTGATCGCATAGCTGCTGCCTGGACTTAAAATCATAGGCTGCCATTAACCTATGGATAGCC
>JAEYSJ010000197.1 GCA_023434855.1 Bacillota bacterium
GGTCAATATTTGCTCATGCGCCACCCTTAAATCGAGGATATTTTTGGTTTGGAGTTCTTCGCGCGAATAACCATAGGCAGCGGCAGCAGCCGGATTGGCCTCTAAAATATTACCACTTGCCCAGTCAACAAAAAGCATAATATCACGGCTTTGCATGAAAAAAAACTGAAACTTTCGCAGTGTATCTTTTAATTCATCTTCCTTTTTTTCGGCTTTTCTCTGCCTAGTGACATCGGTGACGAACACAGCCTGTACTAGTCTGCCATCCAGCCAATTGATAGCCTTCTGTTCGCACAGATAATACATGTCATGAACTTCGTCATAGCGTTCCCAAGTGAAACCGATGTCGCCTCTACCTTTTCGGACAGCGCAATCGCCGCATGGAAATGTAGAGCCAAAAACTTCATAACACCTACAGCCAGCCAGTTTTTCGCCGTACACCGCATTAATGGTCCCGCTGGTGTAGATTAACTCGCATGTATCCATATCAATGATATAGGCTAAACTGCCAATACCGGTAACAATACTCTCCAGTATCAACTTTTTTTCCTCGGTGTTTTTAAGAACCCTCTCAATTTTATCCATTGTTAGAACTTTTCCGACCAGCGGCGCAATCGTTTCCACGAATCCCATCATGACCGGGCTAAGCTGGTCAGTATTATAGTCGGCTAAGTGAATAACGCCCAAAATAGAGTTTCCCTCACGAATCGGAATCACTGCCACACTGCGATAACCAGCGGCGTTGCATGCTCCGCGATACATTTTTTGCTCATCTTCAGACAAGGTTTGGGCGAACAACAGGGTATCGTTACAGCACAGGGAACCGTAACGGTTGATGATAGGCATGTCAAAAGGCAACAACTTGCCGCTGACAATCCTTGTGCAACTACAATCCTCTTTGGAAATTTGAATCATATTTTCCGATTCCCAAAACTCTCGGCTAAAACCAATATATGATTGATACGGAATATAGCCATCTTCAGTGAGCACCCTGATACCTACGAATTTACAGCCGCTTTCTTGCTGGATAAGCTTTACCACCATATCCAGGAAATCTTGCTTAGAGTTCGCTGTAGCAAAACCACCCAGTAAAGCTTGGATGACGCAAAGATAATGCTGCCAACTTTCATAACTAATGCCGCCGTCAATGGTTTTTCGGTCAAACTTTTCGCTCATGTTCTTGTCTCCATTCCGCATATGAAAGTTTATACATTATTAAGTCATAAAATTGTTGTCTTAGAAAATTATCAATCTGAATGACAAATAGAGTGAATCATCATTTTCAAGAAAAAACATACAAAATCCTGCATAGTTTGTCTTATTGAAGAAAAATTTCAAGCAATGTATATCATTTTGTTACACTCTTCAAGTCATATATTGTTTTATTGATATTATTATAAAAGCAAAAAAGCTGCCCCAGGTGATTTCCAATCACCCCAACCAGCTCTTTTCATTATTATTATCAACTTCTTGTTTCTCCGACCGATAACATTTGTTAAGAAAAATACCATCCGGTGTTGGGATGGCATTTGCCGTTTAGTCTAAGCATAATTACTGTATATTCAATTCTATCTATTTTGGAGTTATTGGCAAGTAATAATATTATTCCCTACTTGTCCGTCCGTGTGGCCGCCGCTAGTGAAATCAATCTACTTTCTTCAAGCTTTTCACGTACCTTGTTCAGCGATTCCTGGACAATTTCTCTCAGAAATTCATCCGTTATATCATCGATAACTTTAATATAAACCTCTTCTGCCAATTTAAATTGACCAACTTGCTTCAATACATTGCCAGCTGTAATAAGCGTATCCCCCTTGAGTCCCTTTGATAATGCCAACATTATATTTTCCTCTGCCTTATCCTTCTCACCTAGCTCCATTAGGTCAAAAGCCCTTGTGACTAACTCTTTTCCTGTGTGAACGGGTGGCTTAACCGCCCGCTGCCGCCACACTCTAGCGGCTTCCTTAAAAAAGCTAACCAACTGAGATGGAGATTCATTTACCCTCAACATTATAGATAGAAGGCTACATATCTGAGCCAGTTTATGTAGTGCGGTAGCACTGTTGGGGGAAGCAAGCCGCTCATCGGTAATCATAGCCATAGATGTATGAGCTACTGTCTCATCAGCCCTGTGTAATACAGTAAGCCTTTTTAGTAGTTTTTCAATTGTTTCAGTGCGTCGGTAAGATTCCCTTTTAAATGCGACCGCCAAAGTAACACATATAAGAGAATCAAAACTTAGCTGGGCAGATTCGACAGGATCATAAGCTAGTAGTCGTAGCTCTTCGAAATTCTTATTAAAGAACATCTTTTTCACAGATAAAGCTTTCTCTGCAGACTGCAAAAGCTCGGCCATTAAGGTATTGTATGCCTTTGTTCCTTCATTCAATGCCTCTGTTCGAGATGTAGCAAATCCCTGTCTTTGAATTGACCCCGGGTAATTGATTCCTCTTTTTTTCTCGTATTTAATGAGATTCCACTTAAATATATCTCGTCCCTGGTTACCTTTTTCAGGCTCCATGCTAATAGAAACTTGATAGTTTTCCATAGGCTTCCTCCCTAAGCTTGGCACTTTGAATAAAAAGCTTATTTTATCTAATACGCTATATCTGAACACGACATTTTCTTACATTATAAACCAATTATAACATAAACGCCCAGAATTAGTATATAAAAAAGCTGGTCAAAGCGTTTTTCCCCCAACTGGTTTATTCTCTTTCTAGAGGCCAATAGATTTTATTTCATCAATTATTTTTTGAATTGGATCACAAGCGTCCGCTTTTTTACGAACTAATTGAATGTATTTATCCAAATGTTTCTTCTCCACCTCATCAGCAGTTGCAGCAACATGCGCTTCAAGTGTTTGCGCGTACTGCCGTAGTTTTTGCGTTTTATACCAATCATCCATTTGCAGTTCAATGTTATCAACTAGCTGTTTTTGACGTTTTTCTCTCTCAATAAGCTCCTGATGTCTTTTTTCTTTCTCCTCTTCTATTTCTCGAAGACGTTCTCTTTCCACTTCCCTGATTTCCGCTTCTCGTCTCGCAATGATTTGGGCTATCTTTGTTTCCTGTGCGGCTTTAAATAATGTCTTAATCATTTCGCCCAATTGATCTTCCAATGGCAGTTCATCAGAATCTTTAAATATAAAGACGTGGTCTGTTTTTTCTTTTTCTGAGTAATTTAGTTTTTGCTCAAATTCAATCTCCAATTTGCCTGTAGAAACTTTTTCATACATAGGCTTAAATTCACGAGTCAGTTTCTCTTTTGGAATACTTGTAATGATGGCCCGCCGTTTTGCCATCAATTCTCTGATTTTTAAAGAAAATGAATCCTTAAATACTGTAATAGTAGCATTATCCTTTCCTTCTGCATAATAAGAAGATTTTTCAACTGTAACTTTCCCACTTAATTCCTCTACCGTCTTTATCAAGGTATCAATAATCCTGAAAGTGCGGCTACTCTGGTTATCCGATACAGAAATAGGCAGAACCAACGTGTCTGGGCGATATTCTATTTTAGGATTTAAGAATACATGCCGAAACTGAAATATATCTCGAAATTTATGTTCCTTGTCGCGAGCTCTTCGATATTCCATTTCCTGTTGATATTCAATAATCATTGGATGATATGGATCAACTTTTTTGGGAACTTGAATCTTCCCGCACCACTTCAGAAATGCTTCTTTAGATTGCGGAGTGAGTATGCTCAGCCCATCCAGCATTTTCAGATCTTCGGTAGACCAGCTGCCTATATCAATGAATTCTATTTCATGATCTTGCTTTGCATCTTTTAAAATAATTGTGGGGAGTTTTATTTTCAGTGCTGGCAGATTAGGTTTTGGTGGTACTGCCTGTCCAGCTTTGAGTTTAGCCCAATACCCCGTTGGCGGCAATGGAATCCCAAGTTTAATGCACCGTTTACGTAGTCCATTATCGGAAACCCCGTAGCGTTGAGCAACAGTCGTCATGGGTTCAGACCAAACTTCATTAAAAAGTTTTGTTCTTTCATCTTCCACCTTCATATCTATTGTTCACTCCTCTGTTCAAGGAATGAAAAGCCTCCTCTTAGCAGGTTATCAGTTAGTTCCTCAAGTTCTCCAGGAGATTTCGTCTCTTCCGGTACAAAGTATCGACACTGATTATCGCTGAAAAGAGCGGAAACGGCTCCTAGAAATCCAGAAAGCTCTGGATAGTCGAATTGATTCAAATAAACCTTGTCGTCTTTATAAATCAATTCGGATATCCTTCCGCTAGGAAAACTATTGGAAAGATGCACCCCAACAATCGATTGGCGTATTTCACTAAGTTGATTGAAGTTTTTCTCAAAATCACTTTGATAGTTTTTGTTTTTTATTAACTTGGAAACATCCAGAGCAATTTTTAACCGGAATTTCATTTCTTTGGCCAATGTTCTGATCTTAATAACATCTTCTGTTGTTTGCATCAGATAACTCGGTTTTGATCTTTGCCGTTGTGGCCCATTGATCAATGCAATCTTCATATCCGGATATTTCTTCATTTTTTTCTCCAGCAGACTATACCGGGCAAAAAACTCTTTTTCGTTATAGGTTGGAGAACGCAAGGGTGTGAAAAGTTCCAATGCATATGGCACGCCATACGCCGAAAAGGTCGACTGTAAGTTATTGATTATCCTATTTAGTTCCTCGTCATCTTTCCAAACAATGTCATTATCTTTTTCATAAGCAAGCCGCAGGATATAAGGACAGCCAGGATCACTTTTTAAAATGCCAGTGGAAGTTTCGACAAGCGCCATAGTACTTTTGATATCCTCCGGATAAGGAATACCCTTATTGATTATTGGGAGTAATACATTTATATTGCGAATGATGCTTACTCGTCCCGTTGAAATGCAAAGGTTCACATATTCCGGCCAATATTCAGTGTCTTTTACTTCTTCGAACAGCCATGCATACATTATTAACATTTCCAACTCGCCTTTTCGGTCATGAATGAAAGGTCGATGACTATTATCTTTATATATTTCTTCAAGACCAAAGGGGTTGTCGTTGTATCTATGGTTATACCGGTTGATATGGTAAAACTGGTCTGCGCTCCTATCATAAATGGTTTCCACGTACTTGTCGTAGTACGAATAAGAAATCCGACTCGCAAACTGAAATAAATTCACCTTGTATTCCGCATACACAGCTTTTATCCACGAAATTAATCCCTCGTCCAAATACTTATATCCCGTACTGGATGGTTTTTCAGTTTCGCGTTCTTTTATTTCCTGTGCCAGAATAAGAAGCTCACTTTTATATTCCGCCACCCCTGTATCTTGCATTTTTTTGTTGTCGCAAAACTGGTTCACTGCACTTTCATAATCTTCATTACAACAAAATAGATCCATATAGTCTAGATCACGAAACCAAGAGCTGAATGTCTTATCAATCCTTGACTTATATTTTTTGTAGTAGGCAACAATAAAATCTTTACTCCTCGGGAAGGTGTCTGCGACTTCCCGTTCAATTTTCAATGTCGTTTGTTCGAATTTAATCGTTTCGTAATCATACTCTTCAGGATTTAAGTAGGAATTAAAATATTCCATCACGTATTTCATAACCGCTGCCATATTTTCCGCATGATTTTTAAAGTCGAACTCATCTAGCTTATCCTTCTTTTTCTTCTGCGCAATGTACTGTTCAACGGTAAACATTATCCACGATCCTTTCTCGCATGTTTAAATATATTTTAATGTTTCTTTATTTGGCCAAAGATTAAAAAAAACCTACTACCCATAAAGGTATTTAATTATATTAAAGACGAAAAGCAAAAAATGCCGGTCAAGGTCGCACTCGCAACCCTAACCGGCGTTTAAATCTTTATTCTATTTCACATTCAACTTCTGTTCCATCAAGCAAAGTAACACTTATCAGATTTCTTTGCTGCACTGTCATTTTCTCTACCAATGAAAAATATAGGTCTACGTTAAATTGTTGAATTGGTTCCGCGGCCGTTATTATTTTGATAAACTGGGCTGCCTTATATCTTCGAAGTACATTCTCGCTCCCTAAATATTGCTTCCATTTATCAATAAAGTAATCCTTGTTTTCAACCATAATATTAAATGAACTTACAAATGCTTGGTACAAAACACCATCATCAATATGCTTGTTTTCGCAACCCTTTTTGCCTTTAGCTGGATATTTACCGTTGCACCGCCAGATAATCCTTCTCAACCGCTCGTCAGTAGAATTCCAAACTTTCCTGCCGAAAATGTTACCACAACAGCCGCAAATAACTCTGCCGGCAAAGGGATTTTCAGTTGATGCGTATTCCAGCTTCTGAATGCTATGTTCCAAAACATAGGCCCGTCTGCGCTCCATCTCCAGCTGTACAACTTCCCACATGTCTTTATCAATGATGGCTGGGTGACTCTCCTCGACATAATATTGTGGAACTTGACCGGAATTATCTGCGCGTTTTTTGCTCAAGAAATCAACGGTGTAAGTTTTTTGCAGTAAAGCATCGCCTTTATACTTTTCGTTAGTTAGCATCTTCCTGATACTGCCCTCATACCACTTGGACTTACCGTTCCAATTCGGTATGCCGTCAAGTTCTAGATCTCTGGCAATTCTGTTCGCGCCTTTACCGTTCAAAAAATCTGTGTATATCCGCCCAACGATTTTGGCTTGTTTTTCGTTGATGACGAGATTGCCGTTTCCGTCCTTGTCGTACCCCAAGAACTTGGTGTGATTAATATGGAGTTTTCCCTGCTCAAATCGCCTTCTAATGCCCCAGGTCGAGTTCTCGGAAATGGACCGGCTTTCATCTTGGGCCAAGGAACTTAAAATCGAAAGCAGCACTTCTCCTTTACTGTCCAGTGTCCGAATATTTTCCTTTTCAAACAATACTTCAATCCCTAAGTCTTTAAGCAGCCTCACATAGGTCAACGTGTCCAATGTATTTCGAGCGAACCGGGATATGGATTTCGTTATAATCATATCAATTTTTCCAGCCTTACAATCCTCAATCATTTTGTTAAACTGCTCACGCTTTTTAGTACTAGTCCCGCTGATCCCCTCATCAGCATAAATACCAGCAAATTCGTATTCCGTGTTACTATTTATATAGGAAGAGTAATATTGAACCTGAGCTTCATAGCTGGATAACTGCTCTGCTTGGTCAGTAGATACCCGGCAATAAGCAGCTACTTTTTTCTTTACCGGCGCTAGATTTTCCGCTAAGTTTGATCTATTCCCTCTTGCTGGTATAACGGTAATGTTTCTTGCCACCTTTAAATACCTCCTCAACCACTGTTTTTCCTTGGATATTTACCTTGCTAACAACATCATCCTCAATCACGGTTCCCGGGCATGATTTTTTTCCTTCCTTTATATATGTACTACATTGCCATACAATCTTTTTGCACTGAAGTTTACTGTTCCAGGTCCGCCGCCGTAAAGGCGCACCGCATTTACCGCAAAACAACATGCCGGTTAAGGGGTACCGGTTTTGATATTGCGGCTGGGTCTCTTCCACATTACCTTTGGTCTCCGCTCGTAAATGCATTAGTCTTTGTGCTTCTTCCCATATTTCTTTGGTAACAATTGGCGCATGGTTATCTTCAATATAATAACTATCGATCTGGCCATGGTTAACGCATTTTTTCTTAGTTAGGTGATCCTTCCTACAAGTTTTTTGAAGCATAGCATCTCCTTTGTACTTTTCATTCTTAAGGATGTTTAAAATTGTACTCGAATGCCACTTACCGCCAGCAACGGTTAACACTCCCTCGGCATTTAACTCTTTGGCAATAATAAATGTTCCTTTGCCGCTTATATAATTATTAAAAATCCGTTCAACAAGTTCAGCTTGTATCGGATTAATTACAAGGTCACCATATTCATCTTTGTCATAACCCAAAAACCTTGTGGTATTTATGGCTAGTTCGCCTTGTTCAAATTGTCGCTTATATCTCCATTTTAAATTTTCGCTGGTGCTTTTGCTTTCCTCCTGGGCAAAAGAAGAAAGGACAGTAAGCATTAGCTCACCGTCCCCACTAAAGGTTGAAATATTATCTTTTTCGAATATCACTTCCACACCTAGACTCTTTAATTCCCTGACTACTTCCAGCACAATTGCTGTATTCCTGGCAAAGCGTGATATGGATTTTGTTAAGATTAGGTCGATTTTCTGTTCCCTTGCTAAAGCAAGCATCTTCTGAAACTCTGGCCGTTCATCCTTTGTTCCTGTTTTTGCTTGATCGGCAAAGATACCGGCGTATTCATATTCAGGGTTTGATTCTATTAAATTTTTGTAATATGTGGTTTGATTTTCAAGCGATTCGCCTTGCGCTTCACTGGCGGATGATACCCGTGCATAGGCACAGACTCTTTTGCGTTTTGGTTCTAATGATTTTGTAGGTTCTATAATTCTGACCCGCATGGAATTGCTCCTCTCTATCAAATTACATTACTATTCATCACTCTGAAGCTTTGAAAAGTCAAGATAATAGAGACTATCTGTTCACACCCGACGATGGGAAAATTTCCGGGACTTGTGATCTAAGCTAAATAGGACTCGTGCATGATGTACACGTAACTTTTCAATGCTACAATTAAAGTAGGATTTTATTGATGGGGAGAGGTGAGCATGTTAGCTTTGTTACGTGATCAAAAGGGGTCTGTTGTCGTACTTACGGCACTCGGTCTAATAGTAATTATCGGATTTGCATCACTGATAATGGATATAGGTTTACTATATTACAACAAGGAACAGTTGTCTGTCGCGGCTGATGCCGCGGCCCTAGCAGGTGCACGGGATTTATCAATCAGTTCTACTCAAGCGGTAGCTACGGCTAACAGTTATGCCGCTCTTAATGGAAAGAAAGGTGATATTGTAACACCGACAGTTGGAAATAGCGGTACTAGTTTAACTGTGACAATTGCCCGGCCTGTCACTTATTTATTCGCTTGGGTATTTGGTCTAAAAAGCCATACTGTTTCCGGTACTGCCACGGCTACTCTTAGTGCGGCAGGCAGTGCTACTGGGATTATGCCTTTTGGTATTACAAAACAGACTTTAGCTTATGGACAAAGCGTTATCCTAAAGCAAGGGACTGGTATTACTGGCAATTACGGGGCCTTAGCATTAGGTGG
Source organism: Bacillota bacterium (assembly GCA_023434855.1). The sequence continues at coordinate 9,125 of JAEYSJ010000197.1, forward strand.
GAACGGTGCCAATAACTATCGAAATAATATCGAGAACGGATATAGCGGTTTAGTAAGTGTAGGCGATTGGCTTTTAACCGAACCGGGGAATATAGTAGGCCCAACTGACCAAGGGGTAGACTATCGCATAGGTCTAGATCCCAGTGCTACATTTAATACTGTTCAATCAGTATCTCCACGCATTGTAATTGTGCCGGTGATTGATTCATTTAACGTACATGGCAAGAAGCCTGTGCTAGTCGACGGCTTTGCAGTATTTTTTCTAGAAAGTTCCAATGGGGGTGTTGTTACTGGGGAATTTATGCAAATGTACTCTGACTCTAGTAATGTTAATCCCGGAACAGGCACAAGCTACGGTTTATATAATCTTAAACTTACCCAATAAGAATGAAGCCTCTTTTCATAAAAGGCTCCCAGTACCCACTCTCGGGAACTCGAATATTCTTTGTTTGATTTTGAAATGCAACTATGTAATACAGCCTTATAGACTATCCCGCCATTTCGCCCTAAAACGTATATGTTATTGCGACTTTCACCTCTTCATGTTTAAAGTTATACCCAGCTTTCCATCCAACATATTTACCATCATTTGATATTTTTCTGGATTCGCCATACCCAACTTCCTCCAGTTTCACCTTACCCCGGATAGTCTCTGACCAATCCGGGGTTAATTCGATTTGGTGAAGCTGTTGCTTGTAGGCAAACACGTTATACTGGTTTAGCGTAACAGGCGTATCGGCCAGCAGATTTTGAACCTTATTCAAGTCGACTTGCTTATCCGGCCGCTTAGGATCAGTCACAATGGTAAAATCAGCAGCACGTTTTTCACGCTCAACTTCAATGGTTTTCACCACTTCCATCGGGATAGTTTTAATAATCGTGTCCGGTGCTTTATTATATAATGAAGCAATTTGTTTAGCAGTCTCTTCAAGCTGAGACTGAAGTAGATTTATGTGTGCATTTTTGGCCGCAAGTTCTACACCTTCAGAGGTTTCTGCTTGCTGTTGGCTTTCTAACGTCACCGGCACTGGAGGATGGAACCTCTCCCAGATTAATACCCCGCCCAGCAAAAAGACGATCGCCAGTGCGATGAAAAAAAGCTTCCTGGCGTAACGATCAATCCAAGTGAGGATCATGATTATATCACCCCGAACAGTTTCCCGAGGATGGAGGCCAGCAGGATAATTTCTACCGTGTGCGCTGCAGCTTGTCCGTATTTTTGCGAAAAGGTCTGTTCGACTTTGATCAGTTCACATGTAGCAGCCGCAGCTTCTGCCTTTGCCCTTTTCTCCAAGTTCACCAGTTTCTGTTTGAGAGCCGCAATTTCATCTTGAAAAAGTTCTTTGCCGGCTTCCTCCAAAGCTACAATAGCCGTTTTAATCCTAGCGACGTCGTTTTGCACCGTCGTCATTATGGCTGCAGTCGGCGTAGCATCCTGGGTAGTTCCTTGGGATTGCACGTTTTGTTCGTCTGGCATTTTTCATTCCTCCATTTTTATTAAAAAATGAAGCGACTCTATTGAGCCGCCTTTTATAAATACCTTTTATTCGTAATACTCATTTCCGTCAAAAGTCTTGCCGCCTATATCTAAACTATCCGTAAACTGCCACATTTTCGCGGCTGGAAAATCGTTACTATTCCCCCATTGTGCATTCCAATACGGGACATAATTGGCTAACTGGGAAGTGTCAATTTTGCTGGTTAGCCACGAATATGAAGCATAAATCCCAACATACGGATAACCTGCTTCATTAAGCGCACAGATAAAGGCAGAGCACATATCCGTAATGGTTTGATCGTCAGGCATACCATTGCGCCCCTTGTAGCCATCAGCGTCCTCCATATCATACCAAATACCTAGCTCCGGATTCACACCATATTCTTGTAAAATCTCTTGCACGAACTGCGCCTCAGCTTTAGCATCTTCAACATTAAGCGCATAGCTGTAGTAATACACACCAATTTTTAGTCCAGCCGCTAGAGCTCCATTTACGTTATCCGCAAATCTAGGGTCAAGGTGACGAATTCCATAGCCCAGCCGGATTATAACAAATTCGTAGCCGGCATCGACTACTGCTTGCCAGTCTACATCACCATTATGATAGCTTACATCAATACCCTTCACTTATTATCAGCCCCTTGATTTCATTTTATTAACTCAGGGAGCGCTTTGGTCACTAATTCGGTTTTTGTCCATCGATACTATTGTATTTACTGTCCGTCCACCACTTTCCATACCCGGTAGCCGCTGCTGCCGTAATTGCGCCCACGCCGGCCCAGCAGGACGCCAGATCGTAATGTTCGCCATAATGACCGTTACGGAAAAAAGCGTACAGGTAGACGAAAAACAAGATGAGCGTCATCGTTAAGATAACACCCACCCAGTTATTGTGCAGGAAACAAAACCATCGCTTCATCATTTTAATAGCACCTTCTGAATGATAATAATCACGATGGCAGTAATTACACCCGTCGCGCCGGCTGCCTTCCAGACGGCCATTTCCAAAGCGCGAAGTCTTTTAAATATTTCCTCATTGTTTTTCTCCAGGGTTGCAATCGCCTTACACTGGCCGCTATGTTCCATGCAGACCCCTTCCGGCTGTACCATCCCCCATCACCTCACTCATTTAATTACTTTTTACGCTTCAGCCAGAAAGGTAATACCGTCCAGAGATACCCAGGCATTCGTCCCGCCAATCACCCATTGTACTTCCCCGTCGTTGAGAACATCTAATCTGGCTATTGCGCCATTGGCGAGGGTTGTAAAAATCGACTGACCCCCTGGCCGATAGCCTACCGGCAAAACAAATATTGTTGGCGCTGTGCCGCCTTGTACCATGCCGTGCAGGTGGATAAAACCAGTAGCGTCCTTCAGATACCCGGCCGCGTTATAGGGAGCACCGTAATTTCGCCAACTATTTTGGAATGTGGGTACGTTCCACGTATTAGGAGCTTTTGTTACTACATTCGCTAACTCAGCGACCACCTGGCTGGCGGTATTAGCCGCATTTGCTGCCTGTGTGGCCGCTACGCTAGCTGAGCTTGCGGCATTCACTGCACTTGTCGCCGCTGCCGCTGCACTGGTCGCGGCAGCATTGACCGAAGCCGCCGCATCCGTTGCGGACGCAGCAGCAGCATTGGCAGATTCAGAAGCAGCGGTCGCCGAGGCCTGAGCCTGAGCTTCGGCTGCCACCGCTTGCTGCCGCGTCAGTGCGCCGCCATTATCTACTATCACGGTATACGTAGCAGGAGTCGTCATCTAGCGAGTCACCTCCGGTGAAATAATGGCGCGACCGTTCAAGACGCGAAATGCAGTTCCGGCCGGCGAATAAAGCACTACATCATAGACATACCGGGAAACATCCAGAAAATCACCGCCGGATGTTGGTATGGCGGCAGCTTGAGCATTTGTCAGGGACAAAGAAAAGACCCCGTGCACGGAGTCTACAATGGTAAATAACGGTGTAACGAGGATACCTGTCGACTGTGCCGACGATCGGATTTGACAAGACCCTAAAAAGTTTGTGATATCAACCGGCGTAACCCCGTCCATCTGCAGCCATTGGAAATACTGCAGATAATCTTCGCCTTGGTTGATCTGTAAGTCAAAGATTCCAGCCATAGCTCCCCCCTACGTTGTCGCATCTGTTATCAGACCTAACGCGGCAAGCTGAGCGATTAGGGAAGCCAGCGCAATATTGCCACCTTTTGCCCCGGATACCGTAGGCCGGGTGATCGGGGTTGCTCCGAAAAAAGCGACCATCCCTGCAGCGGTAATTTCGTTTACCCATACCCCACTTTGATACACCAAAGGCTGTGAGGTTGCCTTGTCCCATATTCGCATCTTAGGTAAAGGACTGTAAAAATTCCAGGACCCCCCGATAAACTGGGCAAGCTGGCCGCTATAGCCTGCCCAGGCGCCGGTAGCGTTTGCACCAACGATGTAGAGATTTCCTTCCACGCCGGCTGGCGGCGCAATCAATGTCGTAGTTTCTACAGCCGTTTGCGTAAAAGCGTCCAAGATATTAAGCGCCGTATTGTGCGTAACTTCCTTTTGTGCCTGGGATTGAATTAAATAAGGCAAATCAAGTCTTGGTGTATTTTCTTCACTCATAGAGTAACCTCCGTTCCTGTTCCTCTTCCGCGCGTTGCACTGACCTGGTAAATTCTAATGTTTACCGCACTTTGAATCCCGCCAAAATCGGCTTCCTGCATGGTGGCAAAATAAATGGCCGTAGGAGACGCAGCGTTGATCGTGCGTGCTACAGCCCCGTTTTTGAGAATTTCCAAAGAATATTGCTCGCTCACTTCGTTTAAAGGTACGTCGACGTAATCCTGCCAGCCTGAACTACCCCTGGCGCGACGCACCCAATTCATTGTCAGGTTTCCCGCCGCATCCCTGCTCCCCGTTACATGACAAGGGGAAAGCGGGAGAGCCATATTGCCGTTAGACATAAAATTACGTTCAGTGTAGGAACTGTCCGTTACCGGCCGTATGGCCGGCCCTACCCTATACATGAGTGGCAGATACCATTGCGATGCGGTCACGGTGATCTTGCCGACAGTTCCCCTGTCCAGCAGAATAAACCGTTCACCGGCAACATGGGAGTTTGTCAAATGCTCCGTACCCAGTCTGCCGCGCAATAGTCCCGACAGCTGCCATGTATGCGGCGCTACCAACGCAGCGTTCAGATACTGAATCACCTCGCCGCCGACGACGGCGGCGTTAGCGCCATTGAGCACATTTGCCACCGGCTGACTTTGCAGCGATCCGGAAGTAAGCACTATAGTTAGCGCATTTGCGTAGTCAAAGAAGTTTGTGGCACCGTCACCGAGAGCATTTGTTACCGTCCCCATTGTTGATAACGGGTTTTTATACTCCAGTAAGTGATACGTTACACCGCCGTCTGTTGACTGAAACACAATGGCCCCGTAAAACTCCGTTGCATTGGTCGCCACGTAAATGGAGTCACTGTTGACGGTAGCGGTATCCCACGGCAGTTGGGGAATATCAAGAAACTCGAAATTCACAGCTGTTGGGGGCTCAGGGGTCACCGAGGAATCCCCTGGATCGACCACCCGCGTCACCTGGCTATACAGTGCGGAGTAGGTGGATACGGACGTGACTTTTTGCAGCCCCGGCTTGCCAAAGGATGTTTTAGTCACAAGCGCCAACGCATTTTGACCGGACGGGCAGACAAGCTCAATGACGGTTCCCGGTCTCAGTTCGCCATGTTTGGGACCGAGGGTAACCTCATAGGTGGAACGCTCCAGCCATAACTGATACAGCATGGTATCGGTAACCCTTTTTGCGTCAGCGTCATGCATCACATATTCCACATCCACATTACGGTTGCGGTTATGGGACTGCGGTTTGGCTGTATGGTAACCTGTAACCGTTTCCACAACACTTGACGCACTGTTTGTCAGGTAGCGCCGGGAAGTGATGGTGCCTTGCTGGTAATCATTGTCCAGGGACAGATATTGCAGGGTCACGCTCTCCGGGAGTTCCAAATCCGGCGTACGGGTCACAGTGAAAGGTTCTTTCGGCGGCATTTCGGATTCATAGGCTCCCATATCATCGGCAGGTACCGTGTATACCTTCGTATAATCCCTGCGTTTAAAAACAATAGAGCCGGCGATTTCCATACCATCGAATATATAAATTTGCTGCAGCAGTTGGATGTGATCTCTGGCCGATTTACTGCCGGAGTACAAGTAGCCTGGCACGGTCATGCCGGTAATGCCGGTAACATCAAGTTGACTTGCAGTTACGCCAACATCGTCACTAATCTCTACTACGATCTCTCCCAAATCGTTTACAGCTGAGAAGACCTCAAAAGAAAAACTCGGTATCCGGCTGCCATAAGGCGTCACATCCATATTCTGAAATACAACATAGGCCAGGCCCCGGTGCGCCGGGACATTGCCCACACCCTCGATACCCTCGATAAAGCTGTCAGGCAGCTGGCTCTCGGTTCCTAAATAAACGGAGTAGGTGTACTGGGTCATATCCACCACATTGCCATCTGCCCATACCCGGCCGATGCCCCGGATCGGTCCCTGGCAAAGGGCTACTGCAAAAGACACCGTATAGGTGTAGGTAGTATAGGAGCCACCACTGCCGCCCTTGCCGCCGGCACTTTGGGTATTGGCGTGTTCGACAAAATCGGTGCCCCAGATGACGTTGCCGCTGACCCGCACCGACCCAAAAGCTTTCGGAATGCAGGCCCCTGCTGTCGCCGTTTGCAAGGAAAGGTCCGACATCCGCGGGCCGCTGACATTCAGCTTCTCACCCAAGAGCCGCTGGTCTACAGCGCTGCCGACAAAGCCGGCAAAACTTGTCCAGAAAGGATTCCAGCCAGCGCCTTGCGCCAGAGATGTAAAAAGAAGCGTGGCCATTAACCGAATACCCCCGGAATTTGAAAGGCAAAGCGGATTTTACTTGTCCAAAAATCATCAAGCCTTGTTTCGACCACTTTGCCCACATCCATCCAGGAATGAATGAACATAGAATCAGAATTCTTAATGCCGCAGTGTGCCGCCGGTCCTTTGCCGAACCCAAACAGCAGGATGTCGCCGGCTTTGGCCTCATCCGAGGCAATCTCCACAAGGTACGGCTTGATCTCGGTGTAGAGCAACTCTTCGGCGCGAAACAAATACCATGTGGACGGGTAGTTCAGCGGAACGGTGACCGCGTCAGGAACAAAGCGGGAATATACGCCCCGGATAAGACCGATGCAATCGCAGGCCACGCCTTTAAGGGACGCTTGGTGCAAATACGGCGTCCCTACCCACGATTTTGCTTCTGCGACAATCTCTTCTCTTGTCATGGCTCCTCCTTTCTAGCTTCTTGGGGTTACGCTCACCGTCTCGCCGATCGAAGCCGACAATATTGCTTGGTTATCCTGCAACATGAATGCGCCGTTGGCGTAATACGTGATGAGATACTTTGTCTGCTTGCTGTCATTTCCGAATATCATGTAGCCGCCGTTGTAGTAGCCGGAGATCGCCTGGATACTCGTGGTGATCGTATTCGCCGGGATATTAATGCTGGTGATGGTACAGGTCGAAGTCGGCAGGTTAATCAGCACCCCGGTATTGATGTAATTGGGGCTGGCAATCGTCTGGGTGTTGACCTGGGTCGGGTACGACGCCTGGTAATCGTTGCCGGGGATATAGGGTTCACCGCGAAAATTCAGCACGTTATCGAACACATTGATGCATGTTGACAAGTTACCGTCACACCCCGGCAGCGCCGTAATCGTGTCACCAACCGCCGGTTGAAACGCCGGCGGCAGAAAAAGGATAAAGATCCCGTCTTGATAGTGCATGATTTCGCAACTTGCGCCCGCATTGGCGCTTGAGGTGAAAGTAATCGTCCCATAGTCGAAGTAGCTTGTAGGGGCAATAATGTCCGTCGTAAGACTTCCGTCGGCATTGACGGCGATTACTTTGCCTGTCTGCGCTGCCGCCGCCAGGTTGTACTGGCACTTGCTGTCTCCCAGCTTGGCGCGGCAGTGTTTCTGATACACATCGCTGTTGATCTGCTGGTACGCTTCCATCAGGCCGCGAATCTCAGCCTGATAGCCATAAGCACCGCTCGTGATCTTGCCTACGGTGCCGGCGCGAACAATCAGAACGGGATCGGATATATTTGACCAGTTGCAAAGAAAAACGACAACCTGGGCGTAGTCGTATCGACCTGCCAGGATGTCGCTTGCTTTAATATTGTTACTGTCCAGGAAGCCCTCAACTTCCATATTATCAACAGACATGTCCTTTGCCGTATCCACCGCTGTCGGAGAAAAGCCGGTCGCCGCTTCGTAGGTTACGCTGCTAATCACAAGATCTTGATCGTGACTAGTAAAGCCCAGCGTTGTTCCGTCAGCAAAGGTGATCCGCCAGCACCAAGCAGTGGTTGTAACCTCGCCCTGGAGCCAGGGAACGCTTTGTGACAAACTCGCGTAAGGCGGGTGCCAATTGTCCCGGCGGATCTGCGCCCCTGCCCAGAGAAAAGAAGTGAACCCGGCAGTTATTCCGTCGACAGCCGCCTGCAGGATAGTCTGCCATAGAACGCTGGCGTCAAAAGGAGCCGGATTCAGTACGAATCCGGCAAAATAGTGCGTCTGCTCCGGGCTGTAGCCAAGGAGATTTTGCGCTAGCGCATAGGTCAGTTTATGGCATGGACTGCCGTTAATCACCCAGTCGTAGTCTTCCAATTCGAAAAAATCCAGGTTCGGGCTTTGCCAGTAGCTTTGCGGGAAGTTTGCTGCGGTCATCATCGGCCCAACAGCCAGATTGTCGAGAACCGAGGGCGGGTAGAACAGCACGCCAAACTGCGCCGACGGATACTTTGCCTTTACCGCATCGCGCAGCAACCAGGTAAACTCACCGATCTGGTTGCTTAACCATGTTGCCACGTTGCTGTCAAAAGGCCACCACGTGTCTTTATAAACCGGCAGCGTATTCCCTGTCTGCGCTGCATAAAGGGCTGTCGTACTGGCATCGTAAAAACAGGGCTTCCCGTTTTGATTCCACCACCAGGGTTCTCCCAGTTGTATGATGACAGGTAAACCGCTAGCTGCCTGCAAATCTGCGATCGCTGTCATATAAGCCTTGTAGTATGCTTGCACTTCGGTATTGGTGAAACTCAAAAAGTGTGTCGGGGGCACCCAGCCGGAAGCGGCCACCGTTCCATCCGACGCCAGTTGTCGCCATTCATAAGCGGCGTCAACGCTTTCCATGGCTACCGACGCGATGACTTTATAGCCTTTGGCGGCGGCCTGGGTGAAAAAGTCGGCCAGCCAGTTGCGCGTTGCCCGGTTAAAGGAAAAAGTACGCGACTGCTCGTAGATGTAGTTCCCGTTTCCATCCTGGACAAAGGTGCCGTTTTCTGTCTTGGCCGCCTTGTCGTAGTAGTGGGATGCCCCAATATAGAGGTCGATCCAGTCCCGGAAGCCGAGGGCGTAGAAGTGGTCGATATAGCGTTTCGGGGTGACATTGTAGTTGTCGTCGTAGCCATCGGCCAACCGGAAGGACTGGGAAGCTTGCTGCCTAAGGCCGCCCATGGGCCTGGCGCCGGTGACCGTCCAGTTGGTGATCGTCATGCCAAACTCTGTACTTGCAGTCAACGGAATGAGAGAACCCTCGGTATAAAGTAACGGAACGAAGGACCAGGACAGCTTGGTAATTGTTGTCGGATCGATTTTTTTCCAGGTCGGGCTGTTAATCCAGGTCCTTGTGCCGGCGTCCCATTCGTAAGGAGCCCAGCCGCTATATAGATTGTCGAAGTCCAGGGAAATATAGCCCTGATAACCGTTGTCTGATCCATAAGACCGGTTAGTTGGAAAGCGAGGTGTTGTGTTGTAATATGACCCGTTATAGGGCCATTTTTCTTCGTAGCTGTCCTGGGGCCGGCCCGCGATGTAGTTCCATGGCCGGACATAATGGATCTGGGCGTCGGTGGTATGGACGGCCATGGTTTGCCCATTGAGGGAATCCAAGGCAGGCAGGCCGGTATCGATACGGAAATCATATGTCAGTTCAACGCCCGTAAAGTCCAGTATGGATGCATAAGCGGCTAACGAATTTGACCAGGAATCAATACTGTTGTAAATTAATCCTCCCAGATCACCCTGACTGCGAAAGTTGCCGGCAACAGTCACCGTACTGCCGCTCGCTACTACCGACATGACCATCGCCATATTGAAGTCGCATAGTAACAGCTCGCTGTCAAGCTGGTTCATAGCTTAATCTCGACAATCGGCACGTTGTCCCAGGCGTACAGCTGCCACTCTTTAAGGTTAATCGGCATTTTGTCCGTGTCAAAGCGGCAAGGCACGTCGAATTCAAAGTCGGCGGTGATGGTGGCCGCCAGCGGGGGCGCTACGGCAAAGGTAATAAGCCCGGTGGTATAATCTACGGATACAGTATTTTGGTACGCTTTATTCACATAAATGAGCACCGTATGTGGCACAGGCTTTTTGATCGTCCGGACTTCAGTATACCCTGCACAGTCCACATAGGTTTTTATTAACTGGAAGGTAGTGGTAGTACCGTCTCCTGCGCTGATAACCTGGTTGATGCCGATAAAATCGGACCAGTCTTTGTAGCGAAAGCCAATGGCCTTCCCTCGCCGTGCGCGAAAGAAGGCCAATAGCTCTGCGATCTGTTTGGCTGTTTTTACCCCATGTGCCGCTTGGTACTCACAGCGGGACTGGGACCAGTTAATATTTCGCTGTTCGTAGCCGGAGGTGGTCGTTACAATGTCCGTGGAGTAGGTCGGCCCGCCGGTAGACCCAAAGGAAATATCAGGCGGAAATTGCACCTCATGAAAGGGTAAGATCAGCGTCATTACAGGTTCCTCCTTCCTGCTGCCATTGCCGCATAGAGGCCCGCCAGAACTTGACTCCTGCTTTGATGGAAGGATTGGGCGTTCGGAGTCTGGATGTTCATCGTAATAATCGTCGGACTGCCGTGGGGGATAGACGAATGATTTAATAGCTGCTGCGTCTGGTTGGCGGTATACACATAGCCTGGTGCTTTAAAGTTGATCAGTTCCGGCCCTTCCTCGCCCACAAGGGCCAGGCCACCGGGGTAATCGCCGCCGTCGGCGTAATGGTTCATGTTGGTAAGACCGCCCATACCAATATTTTGACCTCCGGAAGTGATGGCGCCGCTTGCATTGACTAGGGTTGGCTTTAAACCAGTCCCTATTACTCCGCCGAAGAGCTGCTGCAGCGGGCCCGCAAGGGTTTGATTGACCCACATTTTTACCAGCATTTCTTCCACGTCCTGCGCCATGGAAGAGATAATACTGCGGATACCTTTGCTGAGGGATTCGGTTCCTGCCAGCATTTTGTTGATGTTTTCCGCAAAACTATCGTAGATCTGATCATAGGTTTGTACCATCAACTGAGCGTAGTTCATTTGTTTGCTTTGGATATCCCGCATCGCAACAGATGCAGCCGCTTCCCTATTGTAAGCGTCCAGTTGATACTTCTGGTTTAGGGCTTCATTCAGTTTTTCCTGTAAGGACAGCCGCTGCTGGTCGGTAATGCCGACAGCCTGGACGGCTTGCTGAAGATAACTGATTTCCGAAGCCAAATCCTTCTGTCTGAGCGCATCCACTTGCTGCTGCGTCTTGCCTTCCAGATTGATCAGTATAGCATCGTACTGTAAGGCATTTTGATATTTTTGCAGACTCGCATCCGTATAGGCCTGATCGCGTTTTTGGCCGGCTGCTTGCTTTTTTGCATCTGCTTCCCGGTTTGCCGCGTCCAGTGCAACTGTATCATTCCCATCTACTTGGATAGCTTTTAAACGTGCCTTGCGCTCTTTTTCAATTTTATCAAGCTCAATCTGGTATTCGATGTCAGCCTGTGCCTTCTTATCACCGATCAGTTGTGCTCCAATTAGAGCGGTCTGATTTGTTACGTCGATCCACGCCTGCCGCCACGTTTCCTTGACCTTATCCGCAGCCACCTGCTGATACTTGGCTATTTTATCAGCCAAACCAGAAGTATCTCCGCCATCTTTGCCAATCTGCTGCACTTCATTTTGCATTTTGGTGACTTCTGC
>JAEYSJ010000005.1 GCA_023434855.1 Bacillota bacterium
GAACAAGCAAATGATTACCGAGTTTGAGGATAGTGGTATAGAGAATAAATTTCACGATATAGATAAAACCCGAATCAAGGAATTCGGCATATTAGGGCGCGGCGCAAAGCTTAGTCTAAATGCTTCAAACGGGATCTTTGATATTTGCGGAAAGAAAGTCGAATTCTTGATTTGGAAAGACGATGACACGATTATCAATTTAACAAGTCAAGAAAGCCCTTACCAGGATGTTATTAATTTCAAATCTGCTTATGTTGAACATAATCTCAATACCAATCAGTCTTACAGCGTCATTGATGGTTTTTTATTCGGTTATAAGCACAATTTCAAAATAAGCGACAATGAGTTCTTCAACAAAATTATCTTTGCGCTTCCCCTGGACGACACGATGCGTTTTATGATCAGAATGGTAGCGAACAAAGAAATTGTCGGCAAGTTAATGGCTATTGTTGACGGTGAGGTTATTAAAGAATTCGACTTAGTTTTAAATCCTAATGAAGCTAAAGAAATTGAATGGTTATTTATCTGTTAGTACCAATATGTAATGAGGTGAAAATATGGCAAACAAATATTTAATTACAACTGAACCTTCATTGGGAAATCTGCTTTACTTTACAGCTAATGCCTCTGGTGAACTTGTACAGATAGAATCTCAAAATTTTAATCAAGGATTCACTGATACAGAGTTGACGTTACTGAATAACGAGGACTATGCTTCACTCGCGAACGGCAAACTCTTAATTCATACTGATGCCGGAGTGACGCCAGTTGTCGATATTACACCTGTTGACTATGGCATTGTTCAAACGACTCCGATCACAGCTATTGATCTCCATGGTTATTCTGGCATTAATGGTATCAGCATTAACGGTGTAGGCGGAAAATTTGCAGTTAGTTTTCACAGTGGTGAAAGCTGGAAAAGTAGAGTTAATGGAACATGGCAGGCTATCTCGCCGGGCGATATTGAGGCACAAGGCATGTCTAAAGAAGCCATTCAATCGCTTCAGCCCGCTGATTGGGCTCAAGTGTTTTTGCGTACACAATTAGACATCATGTGTTATTTAAAGAGTGCTCAAATAAGGCCTGGTTTTAACTCTTTAGATCCAGTTAAATCAGTTAACTGCACTTTGAGTGATAATAATCTTACAGCTCTTCTTGCAAATGGAACGAATTCTATTAGTAAGGGCAACAAACCAATACCAGCAACCGGGAAATGGTATTTTGAAACTACCTATCAATCAGGAAGTTTGCTGATGGGACTTGCTTCAGAGGCAGCCATAAATTACGCTTCAACAAACGGTGTATATTACGCTTATACTTTGAATCAAAAATATATAAACGGCGCTGTTTCTACATTTACCACAAATCTTATAGCAGGCGACATTCTTGGGTTTGCAATAGATGCTGACAGTAAAAAAATCGAAGTTTATAAAAACAATGTAAACTTAGGAGTTTTGTATTCCGGATATACTCAAACACTATATCCTTCTATTAATAATGGTGCTAGTGGAGCTACAGCAACGGCAACATTTAATTTTGGCGACACTGCTTTTGTAAACAATGTCCCAAGCGGTTACAACGCACTAAACTATGACTTTACAGGAGAAAGCTTAACCTCTTTCGTGGTATCGCTTCCTCCTAACTCCGGGCCGAATATCATAAATGTTGCAGCTACCCCCGATAATATGCATAAAGAAGATGTCATTGTTTCTTGTAAAATTTATGACCCAGAAGAAGACGATATAACATACGAAACGTTCTTCAATGGAGCAGAATACCAAGGGGTCAGGGGCGTTCCGGCAGATGGGTATGTTAATATTGCGATTCCAAGTAATTTATTTGTTATCGGATTAAATGCTGTAAGAATTGAAGCGACTGATGCACGAGGACTGAAAACTGAGAATACAGTTTTTATTACAAGAACGAATATCGCTCCAATTATAACTGGTGTGTTGTCCGGAAACATTTATCGTGCGGTTGTTGAAGACCCGGACAATGATAATGTTCAGTATAGAATTTTATTTAATGGCATAGAAAAGGTTTCATGGACTAATTTAAATCAGTCTCCTGCAACTATCATATACGAAATAGATAAAAGAGAAATTAACTTCGGAATAATCAATACACTTCGGGTTGAATTTAGAGACGAGTTTCAAGAATTAGGATTTACAGAGGAACAATTCGTAGGAGCCTATTATGGCATATTGTTTACGAATCTTACAGGTGATTTTTATTCAACCGATTTAGGAGAAATAATTCAAAAACTTGATTTCGGAACTTTGATTGCTGGACAAATATCAGTGCCGAAAGAAGTATATGTTGTTAATAAGTGTGGATTTGATCTTAAAAATCTTACTATCTTAACATCTCCTGAATTACCTACAAATGTCTATGCTGAATTATCTGTCAATGAAAATCCGTTTACTCCAACTAATAACATCACCGTAGGTACGTTAATGCAGAATGAAAAGAAATCTATATTTGTAAGAATTCGTACTACTAAAGCCAGTTACGGTGGCGGCGATTTTGACATTTCTGCCAAGGCAGATCCAGCTTAAAATTTTGTAACATAAAAGGCATCCTTCCTCTATTTCTATTAAAAAGAATTCGTGGATGCCTTTATAGTTGCATTAAATAAGAGGTGAAATTGATGTCCAAATATTACTATAGCAAATATAATGCTATCGCTTCATATGTAGTAGGAGATTTCGAAACGCTTTCTGATTTCACTACAAACAATCAATACTATGTTCTATATTCGTCCTACAGCCTAAATGCATCCACCGGAATATTCGCAAATGCTGGCGCACAATACTATGCTGGCGTACAATCATCTGCTGGCAAGATAGAATCTGGTAAATACTACTATGTTTCAAGCAATAATACCATAACTCGATATCTTTTAAAATACACAAGCACCGGTTATGGTGGTGTTTTTGCTTCTGCCTATTTCTCAGCGATGAGAGCGACATCAGATTTAATTTATTCTAAAGGGACATTGGTACTAGAAAACCTTGTAGCTGAAGATGGAACGTATCCTAATGACGGAAGACATACTGATGGTTATTGGTATGTAAGAGGAGCTATTACAAACATTCTGCCAATCGCAGCAATTGATTGTGTCCAAATCAGTAAAGATGAATTTAAAGTCATTATAAATATTACTGATCGGGATAGCAATTGGGTGCAATATAAAATGAACTTAAATGGATTTCAATATCCAGCCGCTACAGGATGGAGCGAATTGGTTGCGGTGCCATATACCGCTACTTATATTGTCAAAAGAGACAGTTTGCTACAAGGTTTAAATACTATAAAAATTGATGTATATGACACAGAAGATCAGAATAGCTATATAAGTCACATTGACATCCCTTTTTCTAATGTAAACATTAGCCAGGTAACTCCATTAGTTCTTTATGACGGACAACATACTAGCTGTATAATCTCTGTACAGGCTTTGCAAGACGATGGTTTCGGCGGAAAAATCGAGCATAGTTTTAGTATAGAAGTTAATGGAACCATGGTGTCAGACATGAGCGCCGAGACATCCCGAGCAATTAATAATAGCCACTTTAATGTTGGTAACAATACACTAACAATCAGATCTGATGATAATCAAACTGTATCTATAATCGTAAAAAAGGAAGAGTTATATAGAATAGCGTCTGAACGATTCTTTTGCTCAATTTCTGGCGGCTTTATTCAAAACAATATTTATGCAAATGATTTAGACAGTAAAGTAAAAAACAAATTTCGAAGCAAATACGACATTGTAGACGAAGAGCTTGTCGTTAATCTGGATAAATTCATTTGCAATATTCGAATCAGTTAAATCGCTAAACCAGATTTATGCCATTCATATATGACCTAAAGGAGATGAACAAATGACAGTTTATTATTCATACAACAAGTATTCTTGTAACAGCACCACAACATATACCAAAAAGTGGGACGCAACACCGTATACTTGGAATGGAAGTGCATATGGCGTTTCTTATGAACGCGGATGCACTTCCTACTCCTTTAATGGATCAACAGGCTTATATGAACTCGATACCTATTATACGGGGGTTATCAGCCAATCTACTAGTAGCTCCCCATGCTACATAGGAGTTGGGTCTCCTGCTTATAAAGATGGTTATATAGAAAGATATAAGTCAATTATAAAATTAGTATACAAATGGATGAGTTCAAACTCTGGGAATGTTTGCGATGCGTGGAATGCAGCGACTGACGCTACTGTTAGCTATTCTAAAGGTAATTATATGCAAGTAGTTACGGCAGTTGATGGAGCATACCCGACAAATGGCAGGCATACTGACGGCTACTGGTATGTTAAAGAAGGTATTGCACAAATGCCTCCAAACATAAGCAATATTTCCATTTCTCAAGCAGATGCGGACACATTTATAGTGTCAATATCAATAATAGATCCTGATAGTTCATTGATCAAATATCAGGTGCAAGTCAACGGAACACAATTTTTTCCGGCCTCGGGATGGAGTGATTTTTTTAGTTCGCCATACACAGGAACTGTTTCAATCCCGCGAGACGCTCTGAAAAGCGGCAATAACACAATAAAGATAACCGCTTCAGATGGCTCATTAGAAGCATCAAATAGCAAAACGCTGTCAGTGCCATTTTCTAATATAACTATTAAGAAAGTAACGCCAACACATATATATCCCCGACAAGTAAATAAAATCTCTGTTGAGGCTGAAGCATTACAGCCCGATGGGGCGGGAGGTTATATCCCACATAGCTACAAGACAATGCTTAATTCTATACTGCTTTCGGACTTTAGTTTAAAAACTATACGAGAAATATCCGTCGATGAGCTAAATGATGATACTAATACGATCACGATCATATCAGATGACAATCAATCAGGCATCTTTACTGTAACCAAAGAAGCAAATGGCAGAACAATTGCGAGCCGAACTTTTTTAAGTTTTGATGGGGGATACTATAAAAAAAACATCGGTTTTGATAATTCTGCTAAAGCTCTCAGTTTATCATCAACTATTCCTACGAATCTTACTGATAATAATTTTGAAGTGGTCCTAAGCAAATATATCAAAAAAATACAAATTAAATAATACCTAATTCCTTTGTTTGAGGAGATGATATTATGTCTGAAATAAATATAACCTTTACTAAAGTGACTCCTACTCATGTCTATAATAATCATAGCCAGGTAGGGATTAAGGCCAATATTGATTATGATGCCGGACAAAGCAATGTAAAAAAGACTTTGCTTAATTTTGATGAAACAGAAGCAAGTAAGTTTAACGGAATTGATAGCTCTATCTTATTAAATGGTGCGATTTGCATGCAGTCTTCAATAACTGCCGACATGACTGATCTTGGGCAAATCGGGACTGGGCAAATGTTTGTCTCGCCGCTTACCTCATTTATGATAAAAACTATAGAAAAAGTTGAGGTGATTTAAAATAATGGCTGAGACAATTAAAATAAATAAAACAACGATGTCTTTTAATAAGATATGGTACGTCGATGGAATAAATGGAAGCGATACAACCGGTAATGGCAGTATAGAATTACCATATAAAACTCTATCTAAAGCTGGAACAGCATCAGCATATACTGATTGTATTTATCTTATAAGTAATACTGCTGATGTGGCTGGATATATGGCTGTGAATGCAAGAGCTATAATAGGAAATAAAAAACAAACATTAGCAATTCCAGTCCCGCAAGCTGGAAAAATTTTAAGTATCTATAATACTGTATTTGCTGGTAATCCCAATAATACACATTATTATATAAATAAAACTATATTAACTCTAGAATTTTACAATTGTATATTAAAGTATCCTACTTGGACAATGGATCCAAATTCTACAAAAATAGCTGTAGGGATTGGATTTAGAAATGGGGGTACTAGTACTTTAAATATTACTTATAAAAATTGTGTTTTCTCAGTTAGTTTAAATCATCGAATTGGTAGCGCTTATGATAATGAATTATACATGACTACGAATGCAAAGATGATTAACTGCATATACAATGGGTCTTTATCGGTTCCAAGTACAGATAAAATGGATACTAAGATTGTCATACCAACTACGACATATTCTATAAATACTACAAGTCTAGATAGTAACTATAATATTACCATTACAGGGTGGAATAAAACTGGAGACCCTACTATTTTAAATCCTGACAGTAGTAGATCATCTATTGGAGTGTATGGAGGCCCATATGCTTGGGGAGCCTGGCCCGAGAGAAGATATCTTATAAGAGATAATGACAAGCTTAAAAAGTATGTTGAATCTAAATGGGAGGACGTAGGCTCTTACCCTGCAGATGTCACAGAGGAAAAATTTATGTCCAGCACCATGGCGTTAACTTCACTAACCGACGAGGTATTATCTCAATTAGGCTCTCCAGAATTGTTGTATTGGACGGATGAGACAGCAACTTCTCCAAAAGCTAAATTAACAATCGTCCCAAAGCCAAAGTTACTGCTTATGAACCAAGATATAGACTTATCAGATATATCTAATTTAGACTCAATCACTTTAACCTCCACTACAAGTGGCAACAGCAAGGTGGGTGTAATAGTAAGTAATGACGGGGGAGCAAGCTGGACCGGTGTAAACTTAGCAGCTATAGATACAAGAGATTTGACTAATGTGTCTGCTAAGTGTCTTTCGTCATCTGCATTGTCAGCTATTACATCGGAGCTGTGGAATTATTTAATAAGGGATTCTAAAAAACTGCGTTTCGGATTCTATTTAGAAAAATCAGCTTCGACTAATGCCGCCAGCATAGAGGAATTAACTATACAAGCAGATTATCCGGCACCGCCTGAACAACGCGATGTTTCTTGGAGAATACTAGTTAACGGAATTGAAAAAGTTCCATTCAATACGGCTCAAAATATCAGACTTGTCGAAGCTTCTATAGACACTCCCAATCTAACGGTTGGGGATAATGTTATTAAGATTGAGGTTGAATCACCCGCTGGAGACTTCGGAGAAGCTGTTGTGCATGTGTACAAAGAACAACAATTCCGCACCAGTGCAGAACGAACTATGAGAAGCATTGACGGCGGATTTATACAAGATAATATCGATTTCTTAGAAATGGCCAAACCTCGTAACAAAAAAAGGTTAAATTCATCAAAGAGAGCTTTGAATTTAGCTGAGGTTCAGCTTGATAAGTTTATCAACACCATTTCTATTAATTAGGACGAATCTTAAGGTAATACAGTTAAATGAGTGGTTGATAATATTTTGAGGTGATATAAACCAGCTTAAAGTCTTTATTAAATAGCTCTCAATACAATGAGAAGAGGTGTAAAAATGACAGTGTTTGGTCAACAAACAAACCAGATGACTGCGAATGTTCTTGTGAAAGGTGTCGGAGAACAAGATGCCCATGGTTCTATCGTAGTAAAGCGAAAAGACAGCACAAATCTCAATGGCTCACTGGATTATAAAAATGTTAATCATCATGAAGAAATTAATGGCTTCTTAACGGTTAAACAAAAAGGAATGCAGGATTTATTTGGTTCTATCAGTGTTCGACCTAATAACCGCATGGTTGGTTGTGTAAACGTTGTGGAACCGCCTGTAAAAACCGTTCAATCAGTGCCTATTAAAGATGCAAACTTAGCATCTAATGCTCCTTATTTGCAGTTTGGACTGGGGAGCGAGCTTGCCGTTGGTAAAATATCAGCGAACGAAGAATATCGATCGACATTGGCTTTCAACTTGCAGGCGATAGATTCAGCTGATCTTGAAAACCTTAAATATGCCAAATTGCGATTGCGTCTTGTTCGTCCGGTCAACAAGGCAACGACATTAACTCTATACACTACCAGCAAATCGGACTGGTCGGAGACCGGCGTAAACTGGGTAAACCAATCGCCACTTTCTAAAATGATTGCAACAGCAAATATTCCGTTGGGTGCAAGTTATATCGAGTTTAATTTATTTAACTTTTTTAAGCAAAATGCAACAACAAGCCAAATTATCAGCTTTACAATTCGTGACGTATCAAATACGACTTTGACCATACCTATTACATTTGGATCACGTGAAACTGATGATGCACCACTACTTGAGTATGCTTATCAGTACTTTCCTCCAAGTGCGGGTGTTCTTGACATGCGCGGCAGTTTAACCCCTCGTTTTCAGAACACAGCAATTCTTGCCGGAAGTCTTCATATCACTAATGGCCTTTTCCGTGATGATTTACAGGGTTTCCTTCTTATAAATAAAAAACAGAATACCAAAGAAATCGTTGGTAATTTAACTGTATGTAAGAAAAATATGAACGAGTTTGTTGGTTCATTAATAATCACAAAAAAAACTGTCAGAACAGAGCTTTCTGGATCTATTGTTAGCAAACAAATAGCTGAATCATATATTAATGGATCAATAACTATGGTTAATATCCAGAACCAAAATGATTTTTCAGGCTATATTGTAGTAAAGCAAGAAGATGGTTCAGCTATAAATGGTTCCATGTTGATTGCTTCAAAATTAAAAGACACTAATTTCCCTGGTTCAATCGTAATCAAACAACAAGATAATATAGTTTTAAATGGCTCTATGTCAATCACTTCAAAATTAAAATACGCTATTCTACCGGGCTCAATAGTAGTAAGGCAAGGAGACGAACGAATTTTAGATGGTTCCATATTAATTACGCAAAATGCAAAATACAGTGATTTTGTCGGCTCTATAATCTCCAAACAAAAAAATCAAACTTCTTTAAATGGTTTATTTACTTTAGTGGGAATAGAAAAACGTAATGAACTCACGGGGGCGATAAAGGTACGTGCAACAGATTTTATCGATCTTCAAGGCTCATTAGTATTGAATTCTAAAGAAAATGAACTCGATTTAAGCGGATCAGTAGTAGTAAAACAGGTCGATAAAATAACGCTTGATGGATTTGTAGTTATTCCTAGAATTGATAAGGAAGCAGATATTCAGGGACATATTATCATACGGCAGCATGATAGCAAAAACATTAACGGAAGTTTGATTGTTAAGCGACACGCCTATGATAATCTTGTTGGCACATTACATTCTAGACCCAAATGGGGAGAAGATATCGAAGGGTCAGTAGTTGTAACTTACGGATCATCTTACGCCTTTATAATGTAAAACTAATTTTTGGCGCCTCCTTGATTCAATCAGAGATGGCGCCGATTTCTTTTAGCGTACTACGTTTTAAAGTATGGATCGTATCTTCAAAGAGCACTTGTTAAAAAAATTTACCTTTTCATCTCATAAGCACCATTTTAGCTAGTAATAAATTTGACGATAAGTGTTAAGGAGGTAGCATAATGTCCAATACGATTAGCTTTAAGAAGCAAAAACTTAATGATAAAGCAGTGGAGATCAAACGTCCGGGGCCGGTGCAAGGTAGGGTCAAATACGTACATAGCAAAGATATGCCTGGCGCCGAGGAAAAATCCGTATTGATTTGGACTACTGACTCTGGCGAACTATTTGTAGGTGGCGGGGCAGGCAATTCGATTAAAAAAGTCTCTGACATCGTGATCGTGGCCGATATAGACGTGCTGCCTGAAATCGGTGTAAAAGAAAAGCTCTATGTATCTGCAGCTGATGCTGCCATTTACTTTTGGACTAAAGACGGCTATCAACAGATAGGAACAGGTAACGGTTCTGGTGGCACCATTCAAACCAAGATCTTCGAATATCCCGCTGCGGCTCAATTCCCGCCTGCGGGCCAGGCCAAAGCAATCTATATTGCTAAAGATGCCGACTTCTTGTATCGCTTTGATGAGACCAATGAGAAGTACATTCAACTGGCCCGTCAATCTACCGACCCTGCGATTGCTGTTAAATTTGATGCTATTAATACTGCCCTCAGCAACAAGGTCGATAAAACGGCTATGAGTGAATACCGGGCTAAAGCCAACAAGATTGTTGAGACTGATCTCGATCCAGCTATTGTCTCTAAGCTGAATGCGGCCGCTTCAGGATATGACGACACCACTATCAAGTCAAGAGTAAGCGCAGTGGAAAACAGTAAGACCGATAAGTCTTATGCTGAAGCCACGTACCTGAAGAAAACCGACAAAATTACTGAGACTCAGCTTGATAATGCGCTGCAAAATAAAATGACAACGATGCAGAACAACATTGCTAATAAAGCCGATCAATCAACGGTCACAGGACTTCAAACCAATGTAGCGGGTTTGACAATTAACGTGAGTGACTTGCAAACCGTGGTTAACAGCAAAGCAGATGCTTCTGCTGTTGCTAACCTGCAAACCAATGTCGGCAACTTGCAAACTGATGTAGTAGGTATTGGCAATCACATCTCCAATATGCAGACGGATTTGACTAATGTAGAATCTGCACTCGATCAGAAAGCCAACGCTTCTGATCTGGCCAGCTACCGACCGATCGACGAGAAGATTACGGCTGATGACCTCGATCCTGCAGTAACTAACCAGGTCGACAAAGTGCCTACCCTGGAACAGCATATTGCCGATCTTTTGGCCAGGGTAGCAGCCCTTGAAAATGTGACCACCAGTAAAGATATTCTTTCTCTCGTGGCTGTCACTCCATTGAGTGTAGCTAATGGAACGACCTTTGGAAACTTACTGCTGCCTAACAAGGTTACTGTAA
>JAEYSJ010000033.1 GCA_023434855.1 Bacillota bacterium
GCACTGACGTTGATTAAAGTGGATTATGAAGAGTTTGTGCCGATTCTTTCTCCCCGGCAGGCACTGCAGGATGATGCTCCGCGCTTGCATAACCAGGGAAATCTGCTGAGTAAGACTGTAATTAAACGTGGCAATGCTGCAGAGGCTATAGCCAGGGCTAAGTATGTCGTAACAAACCGTTATGTAACACCGTCAACCGAACACGCTTTTCTTGAGCCGGAGAGCGCTTTGGCCGTACCTGGTGAGGACGGCAGTCTAACTGTGTATGTTGGCAGCCAAAGCGTGTATGAGGATCAGCATGGCATTATGGCAATACTGGGGCTGACAGCTGACAAGGTAAGGGTTATCAGTAAACTGACAGGCGGGGGTTTTGGCGGCAAGGAAGATTTGAGTGTTCAGCACCATGCTGCCTTGCTGGCCTGGCATACCAATAAGCCTGTCAAACTAACCTGGACCCGCCGGGAAAGCTTGCTAACCCATCCGAAACGGCATGCCATGGAATTGGAAGTTACTACAGCCTGTGATGCCGTAGGTAAAATAACGGCAGTCAAGGCGCACATAGTTGCCGACACCGGCGCTTACGCCTCTTTGGGCATGCCGGTGCTGCAACGGGCCTGTACTCATGTTGGTGGTCCGTATCATATTGACAATGTAGATATTACCGGTATCAGTGTATATACAAATAACCCGCCTGCCGGCGCTTTTCGCGGTTTTGGTGTTCCGCAGGCCGCTTTTGCCGGTGAGTCAAACTTAGATATGCTGGCACGCATGATGGGAATGTCGCCATGGGAAATCCGCTACCGCAATGCAGTGGAGCCTGGCTTGCCGTTGCCTAATGGTCAGATTGCTGATAATGGTACAGCAATCAGGGAAACACTAATGGCGGTACAGGAAGTATTTGAAACAAGCAAGCATGCCGGTATTGCCTGTGTATTGAAAAATACCGGCATTGGTGTAGGTTTTCCGGATATTAGCCGCGTGAGGCTGAAAATTCAAAAAGGCATTGTGCTTTTATTGACAAGTGCCGCTTGCATCGGGCAGGGTGTAGCTACCGTCCTAACCCAGCTGGTATGTGAGACTACCGGGCTTGATGCCAGATTGATTTCAGTTCATCCGCCGGACACTTTCATTACCCCTGATGCCGGCACAACCACTGCATCACGACAAACGTTGTTTACCGGCGAAGCTACCCGCCGGGCGGCTCTTGCCCTGCAGGCGGCCTTACAGGAGAAAACGCTTATAGAACTGGAAGGACAGGAATATTACGGGGAATATTTTGGCCAAACTGATCCGATAAATTCCGATAAGCCATATCCTCAGACGCATGTGGCCTTCAGTTACGCCACGCATGTGGTTATTCTCAACGATTATGGCAAGGTTTGCAAGGTTGTAGCTGCTCATGATGTGGGTAAGGCCATTAATCCAACTGCTATTGAAGGACAGGTCGAGGGAGCGGTGGCCATGGGTTTAGGCTATGCCCTGACGGAAGATTTCCCGCTGGAAAATGGAGTGCCTACCGCAAAATTTGGTACATTAGGCTTATTCCGGACAACTGATATGCCGGAAATTGAAACGATTATTGTAGAAAAGAATTCTTCACAACTGGCCTATGGCGCCAAAGGCATAGGGGAAATTGCCATTATTCCCGTTGCACCGGCGGTAGCTTCAGCGTATTATCGCTTTGATGGTAAAATTAGAACAAGGCTGCCCCTGGAAGGGACTCCTTATGAACGCGGCTCGAAAAAAATGCAACAGAAATAAAAGTGAATTTTGCAGAGATGTATTTATGCGAAAGCGAGGGAGAAGAATAAATGCAATTTAAAAAACTGCTGGAAGCAGTACAAAACAAGGTTCCTGTTCAGGTGATTACGCTAGTGGCCGAACCCTCCGGTGAAGCCAATCTGTTGGGGCAAATACTATTATACTATCCTGATGGACAGATTGAAGGTCAATTGGTTAATGAAGATATTACCAGGCAAGTCATAAACTATCTTGAGACTTATGCATGGGAAAAACCTGCATTATTTAAAATTAATGCAGGCGGAGATTATAAATTTTTCCGGGACAAATGGGTAAATAGTAATCGCGCGATAGTTTTCGGCGGGGGGCATATAAGTCAGCCACTGGTAGAGATGCTGGGGCTGATGGACTTCGACGTTACAGTCGTGGACGATCGTCCTGAATTTGCAAATAATGCCAGATTTCCCCGGGCCGGGCGGGTTATTTGTGAAAGTTTTTCACGGGTGCTGGCCGGCGGTGGTTTAGATAAAATGGAAATAGATGAGCAAACCGCGGTGATAGTTGTTACCAGGGGTCACCGCTATGATTTGGACTGTCTGCGTGGTTTGTCGACAGTTAGGGCAGGCTATATGGGGATGATCGGCAGCAGACGGCGGGTAAAAGGTATTATAGAGCTGCTGGCGGCCGAAGGCGTTTCCGATGACTTCTTGCAAAATTTACGTTCGCCTATCGGTATTGATATTGGGGCGACAGCGCCGGCGGAAATAGCCTTGAGTATTGCGGCAGAAGTATTGGCCGTTTTGCGGTCCGGAACTTTGAAACCGCTTGGCATTGCTTGTGAGGAGGTTGTCAAATGAGTAAAAAATTAGTTGAAATAATTAATGAGGTACAAAGTTCCGGCGAGCGGGCGGCATTGGTGACAATTGTTGACACGCGGGGTTCAACCCCTCGTAAGGCCGGAAGTAAAATGCTTGTCATGCCTGATGGCAGAATCTTCGGCACGATTGGCGGCGGCTGCGCCGAAGCCGATGTAAAAATTCAGGCTCTGCAGGCTTTAGATGATAATCAGACCCGCTTGTACCGGGTTGATATGCTGAATGACACAGCCGCCCAGGAAGGCATGGTCTGTGGTGGCATAGCTGACGTGTTCATTCAGATTATAGGGAAAAATAATTGATGCTTTTTCTTAACAGCCTGGTTTAATAATGGCGGAGAATTATCAATGAGAAAATATTTTTGTTATATAACGGGAAGGCATGCTAGCCGGTTTTCACTTATTTGCGTTACCATCTATGCGCTAATTACATTTACCGGTATAGTAAATCATGAACCATGGCGGGATGAGGCACAGGCTTGGTTGATTGCCAGAGACTTAAGTTTGAGTGAGATGTTTCGGCAGATGGCCTATGAAGGAACGCCCGGTCTTTGGCATTTGCTTATTTTCCCTCTTGCTAAGCTGGGTTTTCCATATATTGCCCAATCTATCATCCATTGGTTATTGGCGATAGCCGCAGTATATATTTTTATCAATTACGCTCCATTTTCTAAAATTCTAAAAGTGTTATTTGTATTTTCCTATTATATGTTTTTTGAATATGTAATCATTGCCAGAAACTATAATTTATCACTTTTATTGCTTTTTGCCATGGCGGCTGTTCATCATAAAAGATATGAACAGCCGTTGGTATATGCAGGCTTAATTTTTGGATTGTTTAATGCAAACCTCTTTAGTTTTGGCGCTGCAGCTGCGATGGCGGTACTATATATTACCGATCGCAAAGGGAGCCTTATTGAAAAAAAATATCTATTTTCGCTATTGATAATTGCCATAGGAGCATTTTTTGCCGTGTGGCAGTTGTCAGGTGGTGCAAATGCAATGGTTTACCAGCCTAATGGCATTTATCTTTTACAGACGGCTATACAGCAGGTAACAGTACCTATTTACGGTTTTGCCGATGCCTTGCTGCCGGTGGAAAAAGCGTCAGGCTTGCCGGCAACATTACTTTGGATCGTAGTTTCATTGTTTTTTGTGCTGCCCTTATTAAGAAAGACTCAGGTATTATTTTTTTTGATAGCAGCGTATGGCAGTATTTCGTTAATCTTTATGTGTGTCTATACAGGTCATTTTCGACATCATGGGTTCTATTTAATGTTTTTACTGATGGCTTACTGGCTGGCGCATTATTATCAAGACAACCGCTGGGTTAGGCTGTCAAACAGAGCATCTCTGATTAATTTGTTGCACAAATCTCGCAATATGTATCACTACTGCATTTTCATGTTAGGCGTATTTTTGTTAATCAGCTGGGTAAAAACGGCAAATAGCTATCTTGATGAGTATCGTTACAACTTCTCCGGAGCGGAAGAAATAGCCCATTATATTAAGGTGAATAACCTGCAGGACAGAATAATTGTCGGTTATGATGCAACGAAAGCTTCAGCAATTCTGCCGTACTTTCCCGGCAAGAAATTATGGTATCCGGAATTCGGGAATTACCAGTCCTATATTACCTGGGATAAACAGTTTAAAGAAAATGCCGACATTCTTTCGGCCAAAGACGCCATTGCGCAGGCTAAAGAGATCGGCGATAGTGCGGATGTATACATATTGTTTTCCAATAATGTAATCCTTGATGAAGATGATCTACAGCAGTTGGAGTTGTTTTATGCCAATAAGATCCCGGTCTTTTGGGCCCAGGATGAGGTATATAGTTTGTACAAGTTGAAAAAGTAACAACATAGGCAGAACATTCACATTTGTTCAGAGTCTGAGTTGTTAAAGATAGAAGCACCATAGTTTTTAGGCGGTGGTTTAAATGCAAAAATCGAATGTGCGATTTTCCCGGTTTAAAGGCTTGCCAGGTTTGGAGCTGCATCAGCGAATAGACACTGATTGCGCCGTTTCACGGCATGTCCACTGGGTTTTTAGTTTAAGTGCTGTAGATGCGGGAGTGCGTATGTATACTACCAAGAAGGGAAAATACTGCGTAACTTCCGGAAACATCTTTGTTGTAAATTTAGGTGACGTACACAGTAGCAGTGTGCCTGCCGGTTATAAATGCTCGAATAAATCCATGCGGATAGACCCAGGGTTGTTACGCAGCATCAATATGCAAATAACAGGCAATTTGTATGAAACTATTTCTCTTCGCCAACCAGTCATCCATGATATGGAACTATCGCGGCACATTTTCGATCTGCATAGAGTGATGGGAAAATCTCCAGAGAGTCTTGAAGTTGAATGCCGTATCCTGGATATCTTTTCAATGCTGTATGAACGTCATTCGCAGCAAGGAAAAAATCCCGGTGTTTTTGGCAAAGAACACATCCGGGTTTGTCGCGCATGCGAATATTTGCAAGACCGCTTTAACGAGAATATATCATTAAATGAGCTGGCGGATTTTGCCGGTCTTAGTCCTTTTTATCTGTCGCGCGTTTTTACGCAAGCAATGGGAGTACCTCCTCATACCTATCAATTGCAAATTCGCCTGAAAAAGGCCACTGATTTGCTTGCAGCAGGCCGACCGATTATCGAGGTAGCCCTGGAAACAGGATTTTGCGATCAAAGCCATTTCCAAAAATCCTTTAAAAAGAAATTTGGTATTACCCCCAGGCAATACGAGTGTTAGTACGAAAGGTATGGTTATAAATACTGGCATTGATATAGAAATAGAAGTGGTTGCCTTAACAAATTAATATAGAGTTATCATACAAATGTACAAAAAAGAAACATGACCTTATTTTGAAAAGATCATGTTTTTTTTGTTATTTCTGTCTCATTTAAATTTAGGCACTGATTATTATACTTTTTTCTTATTTCATTACCTAATTTAGTGGTATGCAGTTCCTAGTCAAGATTTCCTCAATAATTTCCGCTGCACTTTGGTCTAACCTGGGACAAATAATTGAAGTGAGCTTTTTTTCCCTTATTGCAGCAAGTCCTGCCGGTGTACTCATGTCATATCCCAACAGTTCACTGCATGATATTGAACCGTTACAGGCAATAAATTTATCGGTAAATTCCCGCACAAGTGCATAGATGTCACTGCGCGAACCGGGATTATCAACTTCGTATAGTAATCCTAAAACCAGATAAGCTCCTGTAACCGCCCCGCAGGTTTTTCCCATGCCGCCCATACCACCGCCTAAAGCTGTCGCCACTTTTATTGCCGTTTCTTCCGGCAATCCAAAGTATTTTCCATAGACACAAAGCATCGCCTGTGAGCAATTCAGTCCGCCCTCTTTGTGTAGGGCTACTACCTGCGCAGTATCTTTACTCATTTAACATTCTCCTCCGCGTTTCAATTTTTCCGCAAGGTATTAAATAGTAATATTGCGGTAAAAGGTTTAAATCTAATTAACTTTTAATTCTTTTGAATTATATAAACACCAAGGATTAGCAATGCAATTCCCAGAAGCCGTAAAGCTGTTGCTTTATGAGCAGTAAATCCTAACAAACCAAAATGGTCAAGTAGTACTGCCAGCAGCAATTGCCCAGCTACAATCAGACTGAACATATTAGCTGAACCAATTTTGACGACTGTGGTAATTGCCACATAGACAAAAAAGGCACCTAATATACCACCGGTTAATTGCCACCACCTAATTTTGTCTATTGCCGCAACTGACGGTAAAAAAGAATTATTGCAAAAAAACAGACAGACAAACAAAGTCACTGTGCCGCCAAAAAAACTAATAAAAGACGCCAGTAGGGGATTGCCTATAGTGTGGCGCAATTGAGAATTTACCGCTGCCTGAAGGGTAAACGCCATTCCTGCGCTCAATGCCAGGATCATGTATATAATATTGTTTTCCCTCCTTAGTGCTAAATTGTTATTCATACTTACGGGGCTAACTAACCCGTGAACTCCTAGCCGCTGGGATGAATATTATTAAGTTTTTTCGGTGGATAACTGATATTAATTATTTTTCCAATGATGATGAAAACAATAAGACCTACTGTTACTTGGAAAGGGTAAAAGAAAAGCATATCTTGAGGAATAATTGTAGGCAATAAGGATATTGCCATAGCCGGCGGAAAGACAAGCTCAAATTGACGGTATAAAAAGAAAATCCATAAAACAATACTTCCCGCTGAAATCCATAAAGGCCAGTATAATCGATGATGAAGCATTTCAAACAATAATGTTCCGGATAAAGCCGCAGCCAAAATCATGCCGAGAAGACGTATCGGCCGTTGAGAGAGCTGACCGGATGGATTAGCAAATTCAACAAAAGTTACTATTAGAGGTGGTGCAATAACATAAATCCATTTGAATCCAAATGCTATTGTCGCAACAATAGTAACCCCGATAAAAAGTATCAGCCATTTCATTGCAATTTCGCGCCAACCTTGTTGCGGCTCTTCTTTCAATGATTGGAGCAATGAAGGATCATTTACCTGAAATTGATTCAATAATCTTCGACCCAAGGCGATGATTCCTGAGAGGATACATACAGACAGTATGTAGTACAGACTGTCCGCGTTTATTACAATCGGTAAAATAGCAGCTGATATCGACGGTAAAACTTTTGAGCGCAACAGACATAGCTGCAATACAACAAGGACAAATGTGCATTCTAATAGAATTTCCTGAGAACCAGGTAGAAAATGCAGCATTACAACACCGGTCAATGCGGCGAACGTGGGTGATAGCCATAAATTGAGAGGTTTTTCGCACCAGGGAGAATTCTTGATAAACCAGGCGCCAACGCCTAAGGCGGCGATTTCAGGAAAAATGATTTCTTTCTCGTTGATCACATTTGCTGTGGCGAACATAAAAACCACTAACAAAACTACTGTTAAAGACGCGAAGGTTTTATTCATGCTGCACTCCTTTCACATAAAATAAAGTGGTATTCTTAAACATAATCGGCTATTGCATGCTCTTTAAACCAATACTAGCATATTTCACAAAATAAGAATTGTATTTTCTTGCTATAAGATTTTATTAAATCAATTTATTCTGGAATTTTCAGCATCTTAAGATTTAGGAGGAAAGACAAATGATTATTTTTACACTGCCTGACGGCTCTGAATACAAAATAAAAAATGCGGTATTTGACTATAATGGCACATTGGCTGAAGATGGTATTTTGCTTGATGGAATAAAAGATCTTCTGGAGAAATTAGGGGAGATAATTTGCGTAACCGTCTTAACGGCAGATACCTTTGGCCTTGCCCGCACTCAACTTGAAAGCGTCAAGGGTGTTACTCTCCATATTATTGAAAGGGCCGGGAAGCTGAACAAAAGCGTGATTTCATAAAAGCCTGCGGGAAGGATACTACCGTCTGTTTTGGCAATGGTGCAAACGATATGGGGATGTTTGATGAGGCAAATCTGGCTGTCGGTGTCATTGGCCCGGAAGGCGCATATCAGGCAACACTGGCAAAAGCCGATATCATAGTGACAAATCCGAGAGATGCAATTTTGCTTCTTTTGCGGCCAAAGCGAATTGTAGCAACTCTCAGGACTTAACAACTTAGATAGAAATAATATTCGTTTAACATAGATATTATATATGAAATAAAATATGAAAGGATAATTGATGAATAAGGAGGCTGTATAATGGTATTGCAGAAGGATGAATACTTTCAGCAGTTGTCAAATGCTGTTTTAGAAATGGACGAGGATAAAACAGCGTCTATCGCTGCCGAAATAGTCAAGCTTGGTTTCGATGCCTTTGAAGCAATCGAATAGGGACTTTCCGCCGGGATGGCCAGGGCCGGCCAACTTTATGAAGAGGAAGAATATTTTATTCCGGAATTACTCTTGTGCGCCGACGCCATGTATGCAGGACTGGCGGTTTTAAAGCCGCATCGATAACCTGTCCCTTCACCACTGCTTCATTTCTAATTGGTGTCGAGCAGTTAACTAAAATGATGCGCAAAGATCCTGGGACTGTTCATCAACTTTGCGAGATAGCCTTAGCTGCCAATCTTAAGTGGGCAGAGGCTATTTTGGACACAGGCTGCGGTGTGACCTTAAGTGATCCTGTTGCATCTTCCACTATTATCAGCCCGCCACAATTCGGGAATTTGCGTTTCCGTACATAAAAAGACTGATAAGCTATGTTAAATCACAGGGAAAGTCGGCTACATTACATATCTGCGGCAAAACGAATAAAATTTGGGAAGATATGGTGGAAACAGGTGCAGCCTGTCTTAGTCTTGACAATGTTATTGATATGGCGGCAGCTAAAGAGCAGGTGGGGGCGAAGGTTTGTTTAACAGGAAATGTTGATCCGTCCGCTATTATGCTGCAGGGAACAGTTGATGACGTTAGACAGGCTGTCATCAACTGCATCGGGAAAACTTTTGATTCTCCCAAAGGTTATATAGTTTCATCAGGCTGCAGCCTGCCTACTGAAGTTCCATTTGACAATATTCATGCAATGATGAATACAGTCAGAGAAATCGGTTTTCCGGTTTGTTATTATCATAGCAAATAAGAGTATTATTTTGACATAACAATCGTTAATATCTTTCGGTTATTGTGCCAGCAGCTTACTGCCAAATATCCTGTCAATAGTCCAATGCAGCGTGAAACCCACCGGAGTGGGCCCGGCTGTCGGAATAGCCAGTGGTCTTGGCGCAGCCGGCGGTGTAGTGGCTGGTTTTGTTGTCGGGCTGTTATATAATGTGACAGGCTCATACACGGTCGGATATGCCTTTCTCGGCGGACTGGTAATGTTGGGAGGTATGTCAATCATCCTGCATGACCGCTATAAACGCAGAGATATTGTCACTGATTGTGAGGGTATTGTTACCAGTAGCAGTGAGGCATAACGATCAAAGGAATTTAAAAAACGGCCTGCCTTAAGTACTAAGGCGCTGGCCGTTTTTTTGTTGTTGCTGTAAAAAATAGATAGCTCCCTCATTTTAATTTTTCAGGATCAATCGGCCATTTTCCATATTGCCTGGCAGCATCCATCATTGCAATTACATTTTCGGCCGGAGTGCCTAATGACAGTCCGCAACCGCTGGAAAGGATGAATCCTTTCGGACTGTCATAGGCTTTGAGAAGGCACGATTTAACTTCAGCCGCAACCTGCTCAGGGCTGCCCCGCCACAGCGTATAAGGCTTGACGTTGCCGGCAAGACAGACTTTGTGGCCTGTTCTTTCCTTAGCCTCAGCCAAATCAATTTGGTTATCAAGACTTAGCACAGTTGCGCCACAGTCAACTATATCGTTCCAGATTTTAGTGGTATCGCCGCAAATGTGAACAAAAGGACCACTGCCACAGCGCTGGATTATGCGATCTGAGTATTGTTTAAGGTAGGGAAAAGCAAACTCGCGGAAATGGGTTTCACTGATCATGGTTCCGGATGCAGTCGGTTCAGCGATACTCGGTTTTATCCCCATATCGCAAAGTACATCAATAAATCGGAGGGCATTAGCGGTAACATAAGCCAGCAACTGATGCACCATATCCGGGCAGCGGTGCATATCACGCAGGAAATTATCAGTACCACGCACTGCAGCTGCGGTAGTAATCGGACCACCGACCGAGCAGCCAACTCCGGCACGATCTTTTACTGCTTCCTGGACAATTTTTAAGGCTTCAAGAATAAGCGGCAATCGCCCCGAACGGTACGGGTCTATTAGAGGTAGTTTCATCAGTTCTTCATAACGTTCAATCGCTGGAGCACAAACATAGGGAACACCGTCATCGGGAAAGCTCAGTTTGGTACCAATGGCTTCGGCAATACCGAACAGTCCGGGGCCGGCACCGACTGAATCTGCTTCATATGTTTCAAAAGCATAAATTTGGGCCTGAGCCATTAGCTCAGCCGAATGATAATACCGGGACATTGGTCCACCCGAAAGGCTGTATGCCTGATCAGTGACTAAGGGCATGCAGGGTATCCGGTCTACCGGTTTACCAGCAACAAATGCGCGCATTCGTTCTTTGGGGGTCATCTCATCTTTCCAATTTGTCTTCATGGTCAACCTCCAGTTAAGATAATATCGATAATTGCTATATAAATTATACATTAATTATATATTTATTAACAAATTCCTTTATAGAATGCTAAGAAATAACGGAATAAGGGTTGCGTTATGGTCTTGCTTTATTGCGTCTGCATGATAAAATAATTATACAGATTAATGGTATATTTGGAGGAGCATTGTTATGAGTATGAAGGAACTGGCATGCCGGATAAAAGAAGCTGCCATAAAACTGGGCGGTGCCGGCACAGAACTAAAGAATAAGGCGCTGGCGCATATTGCCGAGGCGTTGAAAGAACGGCAGGAAGAAATAATAAAAGCCAACAGGGAAGATTTGCTGAGAAGTGAACAAGAAAATCTTGCTGCGCCGCTGTTAAAACGATTGAAATTTGATGAGGCAAAAATTCAGGATGTGGTTGACGGAATACATAGTCTGATAAAATTGGAGGATCCGGTAGGCAAAACACTGCTTTCCACTGAATTAGACACCGGACTGGAATTGTATAGAGTGACCTGCCCAATAGGGGTAATCGGGATGATCTTTGAATCCAGGCCGGATGCCCTGGTGCAGATTTCAAGCCTCTGTCTGAAAAGTGGGAACAGTGTACTGTTGAAGGGCGGATCTGAAGCGAAAGAGACTAACCGGATACTTGCTGAAATTATTATCAGGGCAACGGAGGAAGCCGGCATCCCCGCAGATTGGATGGTGTTGCTGGAGACACGTTCTGATGTTAATGAAATGCTCAAAATGGACGAGTATATTGACCTGATTATTCCCAGAGGGTCAAATGAGTTTGTCCGTTACATTATGGACAATTCCAGAATTCCGGTTATGGGTCACGCGGATGGTATCTGCCACTGCTATGTAGATGAAGCTGCGGATATTGATATGGGTATATCAGTCACAGTAGACTCAAAAACACAATATGTGTCTGTGTGCAACGCGACCGAAACCCTGCTGGTACATAAAAATATTGCTGCCGCTTTTTTGCCTAAGTTGCATAAAGTGCTGGAAAGCAAGCAGGTGGAATTGGTAGGCTGTCCTAAAACACAAGAGATAATATCTGTAACTCCGGCTACAGAAGAAGACTGGAAAACCGAATATCTTGATTATAAACTTTCTATAAAGGTAGTAGACAGTCTTGAAGAAGCCATTGGTCACATCAACACTTACGGTTCAGGGCATACCGACAGCATTATTACTGAAAACAAGGAGAAAGCTGCCCGGTTTATGGATTACGTTGATTCAGGAAATGTTTTCTGGAACTGCTCAACTCGGTTTAGTGACGGCTTCCGTTATGGATTTGGTGCTGAGGTGGGTATAAGCACAAGTAAAATTCATGCCAGAGGGCCGGTTGG
Organism: Bacillota bacterium; assembly: GCA_023434855.1. The sequence continues at coordinate 12,054 of JAEYSJ010000033.1, forward strand.
CTTGGAGGGAATGGTTATTTATAAGTACAGACTTATTGGAGACGGTCATGTTGTTGCCGACTATGCCAACCGCTCTAAAAGTTTTAAACACAAAAATATGAACAAAGATTATTCTTTATAAATTTTAGAGTTGAATGAAAATTAGCAGCAATAACCCCTTGTTTAATATTTAATGTTAAACAAGGGGTTATTGCTGCTTTGACATTATACCGGCAGATGCTGTTTGATTGTTAGCACCGGCGCGAATAAATCCCCCAACCGTGTAACTCGTTCAAGCGTCTGGGCGGCATCAAATACAAGTAATTGTTCATCTTTTTTTTGCCATGTGTCAGCTATTTCATCCCATGTCACTGGAGCTGATACGGTAGGTTGTTCT
>JAEYSJ010000080.1 GCA_023434855.1 Bacillota bacterium
TTTGATTTTTAAATTCGTCTGTAAATTCCCTGCGTTTTCTTCTGGTCATAGTAAATCGCTCCATTCGTTAGTTGTTCTAAGTTTACTACCCCTTAAGAAAACTGTCCATTTCAGTGTAGCCTATCCACCATTTTAGCCCCGAACGCTATCACAACCTTGCCCGCAAAATACAGAGCCACGGGGACGGTGGTACTGTCTCCTTTAGTATTAATACCTTAGCAACCTCTTATATATTGACTCTTCCTAAGTATAAACCACCTGTAGCACTCTCCAACAAGACAATTCCACCGTCCCCATGGCTTTTATACCTCATGCATTGGAAATCTTCTCTATAATTATATAACAAAATAGGTCGTTGTTTATTACTACAACGAACCTAGCTCGGAGAAAAAGAAAGACTCTGAAAATAGTTATCTTGTCCCTTTGAAGATAAAATAGCGCTGATAACTGCCTACCATAAATACGGCTTCACACAGAAGTTCCTTTCTCGATAGAAGGTGTTAATTTTAAATCGGCACATCTATGTACCCTTGACCTACCAATACAGATGCTCCGCCTACTTTGATGCTCGTCAGGCAGCTTTCGGCCTTTTGCACTTTTATGTTAATTATGCTGGGACGGTCGATTTCGAATCCCTGCTCGATAGTGATTGCATAGGTTGTATTTCTTTCATCGATTTGGGAATCTAGATAACCGGCAAAGGCTGTCGCTGCGGCACCGGTAGCGGGATCTTCAGATATTCCCAAGGCTGGTGCGAACATTCGTGCGTGAAAAGACGATTCAGGGCGTTCTGTTTGCGGAGTAAAAACATAAATATGAGGAGCCCAATAATTCGAAAGTACTCTTGACCATTCGGACAAATTGACTTTTATCCGCTTGATTGACTCTAAGTCTTTAACCGGCACAAACAAAAAGGGTACTCCACAGGAAACTGCTTGGGGTGAATATCTGGTTGTCACTATATCAGAGGCTGACAAGGATAATACTTTTGCGATATTTTCTAAATCAGGGGCTGCGGGACCGAACTCGGGAAACTTTCCGGCTGAAAGCTCGGAAAAAGTGGGTTTGCCGTCTTTGCTAGTAATAGATACTTTAATATCGCCGACACCTTCCTCAAACACGATTTCGACGATTTCAGAAGGTAAAGGAATTTCGCCTATTGCAGCAAGTATGAAAGCTGTTCCAATAGTCGGGTGCCCTGCGAACGGCAGCTCAGATCCAGGTGTAAAAATACGTAATTTCCGAGTGTTACCCTGTTTGGTTGGAGGGAATACAAAAACAGTTTCAGATAAATTAAATTCCCGTGTGATAAGTTGCATGGCCTTAGCGTCCAGACCTTCCGCGTTTGGAATAACTGCCAACTGATTTCCGCTGAAATGCGTATCGGTAAAGACATCCGCCATGATAAATTGATAACGCATACAATAAACCTCCTATTTGAACTGTTCTAAATGAACCATAATTTTATTTCAATACACTGACAAGTTTCTGAATGTGCCTGTGATCGGTCCCACAGCACCCGCCTAACACTCTTACTTGATATTTATGGTATAAAGATACCATCTCATTAACTAAAGTCGTAATGTCTTCTGATGCTAACTCCGGAGAACCATCTAGTTCTTCAGGACTTTTTGACGAGGTATTAGCTTGTATGCCAACTATGTCAACCACGGGGACGGTGGTATTGTCTTCTTAAATATGGGAGGCACTGCGGGACGGGGGACACTGCGGGACGTACCTTTTTCGTCAACTTTTTGCTATCACACTACGAGATATTCCAGTAGCTCGCTCAATTTGGCGAATAGATAGGCCTTCTTTTTCTTTCAACTGCCTGATTAAAGCATCACGCTCCAGCTTGGGCCAAGCTGCTATTTCATGAGGTTCATTCCCCTCTGTGCACCGCAGTATCTTGCGGCGAATTTCTTCTTCGGATAGGCTTATCTTTCCAGACGCATCAAAATGATCAGTTGTGATAATCTGATGCAGCCGCAGCCATTCATATCTTCCTAATAGTCCTATAGAAAAGGCTGTATCTGTTAAACTCCCTCCCTGCGTATAGTCCCAATAGCTGCTAAATCTATATTCTTCAGGCTTTCTAACTACTCCAGCCTTGACAGGATTTTGATGTATATAGCGTATCAACGGAATAAAGTATTCATCGACTTCTACTGGCACACTTTTATATCGATTAGCGATTAATGCACCGTTCCGCTCATATTCCGATTAAAGTACATTGCATATTTTGTCAAGAGCCGTTTCATGACCAGAGAAACATCACCCATCTGGCGTTCCTTCATCAGTAAATGAACGTGATTGCTCATCAAACAGTAGGCATGTAACTCAAATACCATTTCGGCCTTTATTCGCTGCATACTTGCAAGAAAATATAAAAAGTCATTTTCCTCCTCAAATAAATGCTGCCGATTAATCCCTCGAAAGACTATATGATAAAAACCTATACCGCTCAACTTCCTTGCCTGTCTTACCATTTTTGTCACCTCGTTTTCATCCTATCATACTTATGACAAAAAAGGAACGTCCCCCATTGTCCCCACTTTTCACCGATATCCCAATTCCGTTTTGGAAAATGCATTTCAGCATGATCGGCATTACAAATATTCATAAAGTGTTTTCCATCTTTTTTTAGAGATGATGCTATCAAATCAAATATTTTAAAATTTTCATTATCATTTTCAAGATATCCAATCGCACCGTCAGCCATATTCAAAACAACATCAAATTCATTTCTAAAAGAAATATTCTTTAAATCCTCACAGATAAATTTCGTACTTAAATTTTCAAGAGAAGAGATCCTCATAGCCTCTTTTATATATTCAAGTGTGATATCCACCCCAACAACTGAAAAACCTCTTCTTGAAAGCTCTATTGCATGCCTGCCAAAACCACAAGCTAAATCTAATATCCTTTCTTTTCCTGACAAATTCATAACATCAATAATAAAGTCGATTTCTTTTTTTGTATGTTCAACCCAAGACATGTCTTGGATATCAAGTGACCATATTTTTTTATACCAGTCTGAAGCTGGTTTATTATAAGAATTCATTTATCCCCCCCCTTTCCGTAATATATTGGGGTGTCTTCCCGGCAGTAATTGCATATTTTTGCTGGTCCTACGGGGCTTGATTTTTTGGCGATCAAATGTACTTACTAAAAGAAGGAGAAATATGGTTTACTAAAGAAGTAGTGTGAGATATTTACGAAATACCACGACTTTTCTTTTAGAGCTGGGCTAGCAATTAAAATATATCCAGTGAGCGAAATTCACATAAATGGTGGAGTACTTTATGGATGCAACTAATGGGAAAAGATACTTATGTCTATATGATCTTCCTGCTTTTTCCGGAATGGACAGAACCTTCTTTCATTCGATTTGCCATGCTACAAACAAACTTAATAAAAAAAAGGGTGAATTTCTATTTAACCAGGGTGACCCGGCTTATGCAATATACCTTATCAAGGAAGGTAGTTTTAAATTGGTTAGCATCACTGAAAATGGCCAAGAAACGATTATCCAAATTGCCGGACCAGGTGAAATCATAGGTGAAGCTGACTTGTTTAGAGAGATTACGGTTCTATCGGTTTCTGCGATAGCCTTGGAAGAAGCAAAAGTCTGTAGTCTTAATCGTCATTCATTTGAAAATATTATTAAAAATGAACCCGAAATTGCTTTGCAGGTAATTAGAAATCTTGGCAAGCGTTTAAATGATACCTGGGAACGAATTGCCGAATTGAATACTCAAACAATCCAAGAAAAAGTATTGAGTCTATTCATACGGTTAGCACGAGAATATGGCGAACCTTGTACAGAAGGTACAATCATAAGAATTTATTTAACCCAACAAGAAATAGCTTCTAGTGTGGGAGCATCCCGAGTCATGGTTTCACAGGTTTTGGGTGAACTTATCGATAGAAACTATATTTACAAAAAGGAAAAGCATTATGTATTGAGAGGAAAATGTTTTTAATTTAATGTAAAATATTTAACAGCTTATATCTCTTTTTAGTATTAAGATTTGAAGAGAAATACTAAAGGAGATGATAATATGATTTTAGGAATCAGTGCAAGTGGTAGAAAAGAAGGAATTACCGAAAAAACAGTTAGAGCAATATTAGAAGCAAGTAATTCGGAATATGAATACATTTCTTTATCCGGTAAAAAAATTAATGGATGTATAGGATGTACACTTTGTGCCGCTGATAATCAATGCAAGATTAAGGATGATTGGGGCGAAATAGCGAAAAAAATGCTCAAGGCGGATGCAATCGTTTTTGGAGCCCCCAACTATTACGGAACAATAAATGTTCTCGGTCATGCATGTTTGGAACGAACTTTTTGCTTCCGTCATCAGGGAACTTTTAATTTGTCTGGGAAGCTTGGGATATCAGTCAGTACGTCCTATGGAGGACCGGGGGACGACACCGTTCATTCCATAATTAAAAAATGGATGGTGTCTAATATGATGTCAGTCATTGGTACAGTATCTGCCCGTGGATATTCCCAATGCTATACTTGCGGATTCGGGCATAACTGTGGTGTGGGAAATGTAGTTAAGGAGCACGGATTTTTGGATAAAATTGAGAAGGAAAATTACCCACCCGGTTTTGATGAGCAAAAGGATACCGTCTTTCAAGTTGACTTGATAGGTAAATTATTGGAATCAATATTAAAAAAGACTCAGTCTAAGACAAACTGACAGAAGTGACCATTAAGAAGAACTCAAATGGTCTATTCTAGTTCTAATATGCCAAAGCTCTGAATTATTACATTATGCTGAATTAAATTTAGTTAAATAAAAATCGCTGCTATTTAGCTCCCAAAATATACCCGGACAAGTATTTCAGTAACTACCAAAGGATGGGTAGTTACTGAAAGTATATTTGTCTTATTTTTTTGGAAGTATTTATGTCTTGTTCAGTGAATTTTTGATATCCTGTATAAACGAAAATAAGCAATATCCTTCTAGTATCACGGCTCTGCCCCTACTGGACGCTTGCCTCCTTTGAACAAAAGCCAAAAGGCAAGTGACAATTCCCCAACAGCCATAGGCACACTAAGCACCGGTTCAATAATTGCTTTGTAATTTTCGTAGTTGGGCAAAAGTAAATTTGCAAAATTAGTTATTAGATAGCCCAAAGACGCAATTATCAATAAGACACCCAGAATTCTGGGAATGTAGCCCGATTTGTAAACTAAACAACCAAGTAAAAAGAGATGAAAGCCAAAAACCACTAATCCAATAGACCATTCTACATTAAACGCTTTGAGAAATAGCATTACTTGAGCATGCAACTGATCTGTTGTAAATACAGTCAAGTAGTCAGCACCACTTAAAAGAAGTAAAACAATAACAAGATTGAGCAGAGCGATTCCCAAAATAGCCGCGTACACTAATCTAAGCCATGCCGTGAGCAATGATAGACTCTTATTTACTTGTTTGAGAAAAACAAAAAGTGCCCATGCCACCACTACATCACAAATAAGCACGATTAGAAAGCTACAAATACCGCTGCGGAATAACATCACAGAAGCCCTAATCTTATCGGCTGTTGCTGTTCCATCTCCCGGCACAATAAGATTCCCAAAAACAAAACCGTAAGCAAACACTGCGGCTATAGTCATAATTAGAAATGCCACTCCTGCAACTATTGCAACGCTGCGTTGGGATAAATCTTTCATTTGGTTTATCATTTTATTCCTCCAATATTTAAAACATGGGTTCACTCTTCATACAGTAAGGACTACTTTTCCTTGAGAATGTCCTTCTTCAAAATACCTAAGAGCTATAGGAACTTCATTCTGGATTACGCCACTTCCATGTATGCCATACAATTGCTGAAGTATACACAATTTCTATAATTGAAAAAAATATATAATAAAGAGTTGGTTTTCTAGCAAACAGTGAAGCAATTTGAACGGCAGTCATAATTGTACTTCCAGGAAGCACAGGGCCGCTCCATTTGCTTCGGAAAACATTTTGGCAAATGAGATGTTATATGTTTCCATTCATAGTTTAAGCGATACGAATAAATATCACAACTCCCACTTCCTTGATTCTTCCAAATTTTAAGAACGTAACAGTAATCCTCGCCATCATAAGAGATATATTCCGCGCACCCCAATGTGATAGATTCTGTTAACATTCTTTTCTATTTCACATCTCTTAGTATATTCTCCTGTTCGCGAAGCAAAATGAACGTCCCTTTGCTTCTCTACCATTAAATTAAACGATTATCTTTGAAATTGGCATCCTTGGACTTACGGGTTTGGGATAGTCACTTACATAGCCAATTCTTAATAAAAATTGAATATTTTTATTTATGTTCAAAGCTGATAATATCTCGCACCGCAGAGGTTCTTCCTCCAGCATCTGAGTCATTGGATGAATTGCTATCTTTTTATCGCTAACCTTAAGCCACATCTGTTGCAATTTACGACCTGCAGCAATGATTTCTGGAATTGACGAATCCTTGCTTTCAAGCAATAGCCAACCACTGCCAGCATTTACTTGCCGCTGCACTGTTCTAATTGTATCTTCGCGAAAACTATTATCCATGACCGACTTGTCAGAATAGAACTTCTCAACATACCATCGGGCTATTCCTTGGATTTCCATGGTTTCGGGCGTCAGTCCATTCATATAACGCCTAATGTCATCTTTTGACCATCTAATCCATTTTGCCAATTCTTCTTGAGCTGGGTTTCGATATGTTTGTATCCGGTTGGCAAGGATAGTTCCTTCTGCAAGGTATTTGCCTTCCTGAGACTTTTGAGGATAATAAATAAAGCTGTCCCGGTCATCACTTATGATTTCTCTGAGATCCTCAGCCGATAATGAATCATTCAAAAAATTGTTTCTTATAGTTCTTCTAAGCATAATTTTTTCCGCATTAAAATTCGTTGTTCTGTTAATCTTATGTAGTTTTATATCTAATATTTCACTATCGGATGGGTGATTTGCTCGCACTTCAGTTTCAACAGAATATCCCTTTATACCCGCAGCAGCTATAAGATTTTCCAAAAAAGTCCCCAATGACAATAACACTTCCCGATTTTCCGGATCAACAGCAGGTAGCCATCGAGACTTCTCGGTTCCAAGAACCCAGTGATTCTTATCGATAATCCTTATAGTCCAGGGCTGTGTATTATGCCCGCTAGGCGCTAGTGATGCCAAATAAACAATTTGGAAACAATCCTCATCTAAAATACCTTCTTTATTTAATGGTATTCCTTTAGAATATATTTCGCTTTGATTGAACATTTGTAATATGCTAACCCCGCCCAACATAGCTAAACCCAATCCACCACAAATGAGAAAAGTCCTCCTCGTCATATTTTCTACCTCCAAAGATCGCTCGTATAGTCGCACTAGATTTGGCACACTATTATTCCGAACTCTCTATACCCCATTGCTTAAAGTCATTTTAATTTTTTCAGTTGCAACCAATGCTGCTTTATGAACAGCCTCCAGTACAGCCGGCTTTGTTCCGATTGACATATAGGGAAGTAATGTTTTATTGCTCCCTTTGCCTGAACTGTCTTCCATTAAAACATACTGCCCCTTGTCGGCATCGTACAGACGGATTCGTAGTGTCGCATCTGCTTTAATGGTCTGGCAGAAAATAATTTGATTATACTCGACCATGGCAGGAAGTATCTCTACAATAACTACTTTATTGACCCCCATCTTTTCTGCCATTTTGGCCAACTCAGGCTTCTCCGCTTTTGAAATTTCTTCAAAACCAAGCCCCTTAATTGTCTCTTGCAGTTCTTTTTCTTCGGCAGCGTGAATTAATAGTTGTTTTTCCAACTGCGTACATACTTCACTTTTTAGTTGACTGCCATAAGCTTCCTTCGAACTATCTACAATAATTAAAATAGTAGCCTCTTTTGCGCTAGCTTGACAACCATGTACTAAACCCACCAAAATAATAGTCATTAGAAATGCACAAAAAAATCTTTTAAAAATAGCCATACTTCTGACCTCCAAAATATATATTTGATATTTAAAATTAGTTTTATGAAACTAATTTTCTAAAACTCTTATACAATTACTTTTCCGATAAACTGGCAGAAAATTAGTTAATTAAAACTAATTATTATTTGTAAATATTATCCCGCTACTCGCGGGATGACGATTCGGCAATAATCATTAAAAGCTTTGTAAACTGTTCTTTTTGTGAATTGTCTAGACATGCTGTGATTTGGGTGGCAAATTGACGATAACCCTGATCCTCAATTTCCATTAGCTTTTGACCTTTTGGGGAAAGCTGAAGGTGAAAAACTCTTAAATCATCCATCGATTGTGTTTTATATACATAATCACGTTGAATTAGTTTATTGATGGTAACAGTAACTGTCGACTTTTGAACGTTAAACTTTTGGGCCAGCTCGGTATAAGTTGGATTTCCCATTTCCCTAATCGCATAAAGATAATGCAACTGGGTTATTGTAAGATTAAAAAGTTCGCTCTCCTCAGGCGATTCCTCCTTATATTTTCGCATTACCTGCCGCATTGATTGTGATAGTACTTCAATGGCCTTTACAATTAAATCTTCAACTAACATAATTATTACCCCGCTAAATATTAGTTTTATAGAACTAACTTTATAGTACATTTCTTGTGAATTATTGTCAATACATTTCTTACAGCTTTAACAGAACATAAGTATCCTTGCTACTTCAGAAATTCAGCACGAATCAGCATTCAATGCATCTCTATTACTGACGTCGATAATATAGTTCTCATTCAGAAACGGCACTATGAATTGATTACTTGTCCTGGAAAAAATGACGTCCATGTTACAGGAAATTTCTTCTGGTCTTATTATTTAAGTCATCCCAACCTTTTTCATAAGCGATACGGTAATTTGTACCATATATCCCCCTCAAGTTTTGCGATCGTATAGTAAAATAGATCCACCTTGTTTTTCACTTTGTCGCGGTGTAGTAACCTAACCTGGCAAAAGTCAGCTCGCACAACGTCTTGAAA
>JAEYSJ010000134.1 GCA_023434855.1 Bacillota bacterium
GTATGATGGAGTATGTTGCGGAAACGCGCTTTCCGTAAAGTTTTTAGTATCTGATGTGTGAGGAGAGTATTTTATGGATATCAGAAAGCTGCAGTATTTTCTTGCGGTTGCTAAAGAAGGACAAATAACTAGGGCGGCTAAAAAATTGCACATGGCTCAACCGCCGCTTAGCCAGCAACTTAAATTATTGGAAGCCGAACTGGGGATTCAGTTGCTGGAAAGAAGCGAGAATCACAAACTCAAGCTGACGGCAGCCGGGCATATGTTGCGCAACCGGGCAGAACAGATACTGAATATGGTCGATCAGACTGTAACAGAATTAAAAGATATGACCGGTGGTTTTCAGGGAACATTATCAGTTGGTATTACAACGACTTGGGATACTATTTTCCTGCCTGATCGAATTCGCGACTTTCGCGATAATAATCCGGAAATAAACATTCAATTATTGGGGGGAGATTCTGCCGAGATGTTAAGTAACGGCGAGGTGGAAATCGGGGTTACCATGGTTCCGGTAGATTCGGAAAAATACGAATCAATATCGCTGCCTGATGAACCGATTGCTGCCGCTTTTGGGGCATTTGCGGATTGTAACATACCGGTCAACTATATTCGTCTGGCCGAACTTGCCGATAAACCGCTAATAATACACCGTAAGTTCGAAGAGTCATTTCTGCAATCACCAATTGCTCCTGCTGATTCACCCAGACCATAATAAAAGGCTACATTTCTGAAGAAGTCGAGCGGCTTGATAGAATGGCGCGGCGACTTATTGAAGCTATTGCATGTTTGCCTGCTGGTACTGTTCAGAAACGTGTGATTAATGGTAGATAATATGGATATCTCAAGGTTTACGATTATGGTTAGGAGATTAAAAGTAATGAAAAAATTTCTAAGTTGCGTTCTTCTATGTCTCGTACTTCTTACTTGTGCGGCACCAATAACATTTGCACATTCTGGACAAAACGGCATTGCTGGATTGGCTATAGACGACAATTTCTAAGAAAGAAAGGGAGCAAGCTAAAAATTAGTTTGCTCCCTTTTGTTAATTAATCTTACTCCGAGTATCTTTATTTTGACTGCACAGCACGCAACATTCCATTACCTATCCGAAGTTCTTCTTATTGGCTTGACAAGTTATTTAAAAAAGGATAGCATAAAAAGCACAACTATTTCCGACTAATTCAATATGAATACTATGGATTGACTTTGCAACACTTTTTCTAGAAGAGTGCCACAAGGAGGAGGACGCTTGTTTTGAAAGAGATATATACCGGAAACAAGGAAGCCGCTGCTCAGGAAAATTTGTGGACAACATCGTTTATTTTTACCATACTGGTAAATTTTCTTGCCTATCTTGGGAACTTTATGCTACTGTCAACTTTACCTTTACATGTCTTAAACATTGGGGGAAATAAAGTAATGGCTGGCCTAGTATCCGGTATTTATTATTTGACCGGTTTTATTTCTCGTCCAAAGATTGGAGAACTGCTGGATCAAAAAGGAAGAAAGTCAATTATGATTTCGAGCCTTACTTTGTTACTGCTGACAACGATTTCTTACAATGTGGTGGCGTATTCAGTTATTCTGCTGTTAATAATGAGAGCGATACACGGAATAAGCTGGAGTGCAACCACCACATCAGTCAGCACTATAGCCTCTGACCTTATCCCAGCCACCCGTAGGAATCAAGGGATGGGTTTCTTTGGAATTTCAATGTCAAGTGCTATGGCTCTCGGTCCTGCATTAGGATTATACGTATTGGAGTATTATAATTATACATTACTGTTCCTTCTTTCAGCTTTATGCATTGCAGCAGCATTACTTACCGGTTTTTTAAAAAGCAACTACTACCTTAATCAGATAAGTGCAAGGCCCCCGATTATTGGAAAGAGCCTTGAATATAGAGTAAAGCAAAATACAAAAGCAACACTTTTTGAGAAAACTGCGATATGGCCATCCTTTTTGTATTTTGTTGTTATGATGACTTACGCCACTGTGGGAATTTTTCTGCCTGCATATGCGAGTGAGAAAAGCGTAAAAAATATCGGGATATTTTATGTAGTTAGTGCACTGTCTACGATAATTGTCAGGTTAATATCAGGTCGAATTGCTGACCGGTATGGAACCTCCAAAGTATTGTTGCCTGGCATGCTTTTCTTGGCAATTGGCTTGCAACTATTGCCTGTAGCTACGTCACTGTCAATGTTTCTTGTGGCCGCTGTAATTTATGGCGTTGGTCACGGTGCTGTTCAGCCAACTATAAACGCATTAGTTATATCCTTTGCACCAATAGAAAGAAGAGGAGCGGCAAACGCAACACTTCTATGTGCAATGGATTTGGGGATAATGGTTGGCTCTGTTGTTTGGGGCAATGTGGCACAAGAATTTGGATTTATTTATATATACAGTACTTCAACAATTTTAATCATTTTATCAGTTGCAATATATCTGGTAATTCCAGGAAGAAAGTTATGAGAATATTGATTCTGCTTGTACTAATTATCGCTATCGCGTCTTCTGTTTATGCTTCTGGAGGGCCATTCGTGTGGGGAGTGACTGGATCATGGTCCACTAAATAATCCCATACACCTGTAAACATCATTGGACGTCCGATAAATCCATCTAAGAAATAAGAAGCCAGTACCAAAATGGACTGGCTTCTTATTTCTTAGATGGATTTTTTTTAATTACTTGACGGGGCACTTCATTACCGGCGCAGGGCTCATGTTAAAGTGAAATATCAAAAGAATAATTTTTGCCGGAATTATTATCCCAGTTATTTGCGCAATCCTTAAAAGCAATATTTAAAGTATCGGCATACTGTACAGGAATGTCGGCTGAGAAGCCGGTTGATGTTCTTGACATTTTGATATCCTGTGTATCTTTCCATGCCGCACCAAAGCCGACATGCGCATATACTGAATGCGCCCCGCTTTTAGCTAACAGCCCGTCATATACCAGATTAGCCCTGCTTTGCGCCCGTGGGATATCCGGCTGAATGGTCACACCCTTAAGATGATAATCGTTATTGCTGTCATGACTATTAGGATTAAAGAACATGATAAACCCTCCTTATATTGTAATGTATTTAGTATTGCAATTTTCCCAAAAAATCAATCAAGAAAAAACAGCCAATGATAGTTAACTCTGTCGGAGGGATTTTCTGTCTAAGTAAATAGCAGCGTCTTTATAACCACCGGTACTGCCTTATTATCAATTGGCAGACCGATATCAATATAATCGCCTTCATCAACAGGAACCTGGTCAAGGCACATAATGTTATTGTTGTGGACAAGGGTCCCCACAGCCTGACCTAGAGCCAGCGCACAATCATTTCTAATAATTATTACTAATAGTAAACCTTCGAAAGCCTTGTATATGTCTCTTATTTGTCCAGCTGCGCAATTTATACAGTCAGACGTGGGTTTTATTTGGCCAATAGCCAGCGCTATCCCTTCCGGACGGCTTTCCCTTACCATAACTTGAATCAAACGGATAATTGTAGCTTGATCCGACAAATCGTTGATTTTTACGACCGGAATGTTTTTCAACGGCAGCAAATCCCGGTTAACCAGAACGGTGCTGCCGCTCAGACGCAGCGATTGTACTCCGGCCCCGATCACTGTTGCCCGAATGGTTTCCCGTGGTCTGATGACCGGTACCGGAGAATGCGCAAATATCTGCCGCACCGCAGCGCCCAACAGCGGGCCGATATCGCCATAACGGCAGATTTCAGCCAGCGATCCGGCAGGGCCGTCATGATAAACATAATCAGCCACCCCCCCGGAGAACATAATCTCGTCAATTGTATAGTTTAGCCGTAGCTTTTCTGTGACAAGAAGCTGTTGACCCTGTTCATCAGCAGGCGATACAGCGGATAACAGCACATAAGCCAAAGCTACAGCAAGATGCTGCAATTGCTGAATTGTCACCGATTCCCCCGGGCGGATGATCAATCCCAGTTGGTCGATAAAAGAAACAAGATCATTGGCAATATAAGTGACTGTCCCATCAGAAGCAACCTTTATCAACCTTCCGCCGATATTAAAACAACAGGAATCAATTGCCGCCCCATTTTTAAATACGGCAATATTGGCAGTTCCTCCTCCAATATCGATATTTGCTACCACATTTCCCTGTCCCGCGGAACGGGCTGCGGCTCCTGCGCCTCGTCCCGCCAACAGCGATTCGATATGCGGTCCGGCTGCAGCGACCACAAAATTGCCGCTGAAACCTGCTAATGTATGAGTAATTTCTGCAGCGTTATTTTTTTTTGCGCTTTGACCGGTAACAATTACAGCACCGGTATGAATGTCGGTCGTTTTAAGGCCGGCGTGTTGAAATTCCTTGTCGATGATATTCCGGACTGCCTGATAATCAATTGTGAACTGATCCAACAGGGGAGTGAAATATATTTTACTGCGATACAGGATTTCTCTTGCTATAATTTCCAGCTTCGGCGCCATGTGCCCTGGTAGTGTGTTCGCAATATGCAAACAGCTAAAAACGAGCTGCGTAGTTGTAGTACCGATATCAATACCTACCGAGTTGAGAGAGATACCGTTTCCGTTCATCCCTCCTGCCTCGCAATCATCTGCTTATAAGCGATGCCGCAGACTCCGGCCCGAATAACTTCACTGACCAGACGCGCAGTCTGGGCAGCAGCCTCTACCGCCGGTGTGCCGCCATTATGGATGTTGGACAGCACCAAATAATCAGCATCTGTACTGTGCAGCGTGGGCTTGTAAACAAAATAGGCGCTCATGCTTTTGGCGGAAAGCAGCCCTGGCCGCTCGCCAACGACAATAACATATACGTCAGCATCAACCGCGGTTGCTACATCTTCCAGCAGTCTAACCCTGCCATATTTTACAAAAGCCGGTTGATGATAGGTTATTTGATAATAATTCAAACCCTGGAGGAATGCCGATAAAAATTCACGGGCATTTGCTTCTATCGCCCGGGCGCTTAGCCCGTCACTGACAATAACCTGGACCTGACGTTTTCCCATTGTATTCAGGCGCAAATAATCCTTGCCGGCTGCCGACAGTTTCCGGCCCAAATCCGGCCTGGTCAAATATTCTTCTTTAGAACCCACCATTGTTTGCAGCACCGGCAGGTTAAGTTCGGCCAGATGTTCTTCCGAAACCGTTCCAAGAACTGCGTCCTGCGCCGCAGCATGGTCGGCCCGGAACCTTAATAAATCAGCCGTCATAGGTCTAACTCCTGCCCTCCAGACACCTATCCTGGCAGGAGTGGAATTCAATAACTGCTGCAAGAAAGCATGATCATGGGGTTCTGCTATATTATGTGAGGAATTCATTGATTGGCCCTCCTTGCCCGGGTACGGTTAAATATGGACGGATCGCCTGCCGCAGCAGATAAACGGCCATTTTCCCACAGACCCATCTTTTTAAGCCATTTCTCAAAAGCAGGCAAAGGTTTAAGCTTCATAACTTCCCGCAGGGAAGCAATATCATGATAACTGGTACACTGGTAATTTAACATCACGTCGTCACCCATGGGAATTCCCATAAAATAATTAACTCCGGCGGCAGACAACAATACGGCCAGATTTTCAATATCATTCTGGTCGGCTTTCATATGGTTGGTGTAACAGGCATCGACTCCCATTGGCAGCCCGCTTAATTTGCCCATAAAATGATCTTCCAATCCCGCCCTGGTCACCTGCCTACTGTCATAAAGATACTCAGGACCAATAAAACCCACCACTGTGTTTACCAGGAACGGTCGGAAATGCCTGGCTAAACCGTAGCACCGGGCTTCAAGAGTCAGTTGATCCGCGCCGTGATGACTGTGGGAAGAAAGTTCAGACCCCTGGCCGGTCTCAAAGTACATTACATTATCCCCTGCTGCTGTACTCTTGACTCCGGCTAACGCCACAGCCTCCTCAAGCAAAGGAACTGTTATACCAAAACCCAGGTTGCCGGCCTCTGTCCCCGCCAGGCTTTGAAATACCAGGTCGCAGGGAACATCGCGCCGCAAAACTTCCATCTGGGTTGTCACATGAGCCAGTACGCAGCATTGGGTAGGAATTTGCCAGTAGGTTTTAAAGTCATGCAAAGCCTCAAGAACCCTGCTGATATTATCAATACTGTCTTCTACAGGATTGACGCCGATAACGGCATCACCTACCCCATAAGCAAGCCCTTCTTTGGCTGAAGCCAGTATCCCAGCTACACTGTCAATAGGATGATTCGGCTGCAGCCGGGAGGCCAGGGTTCCCGGAACTCCGATGGTTGTATTGGCCGTGGCCTGAACCTTGATTTTAGCGGCTCCCAGTATCAGATCCAAATTGGACATGATTTTTGTCACTGCGGCCACCATTTCACCACTCAGCCCACGGCCCAGCCTGAGTAAGTCCTCTCCCGAGGTTTCCTGGTTCAGAATGTATTCGCGTAATTCAGCAACTGTCCAGTTAGTTATAGAAGAAAATACATCCCTGTCCAGATCGTCATCAATGAGCCTGGTCACAGCATCTTCTTCAAAAGGCACTACCGGGCTGTTTCTGAGCATGCCAAGTGTTACTTCACCCAGGACAATCTTGGCGGCAATTCTCTCGGCAGAGGAGGTGGCAGCAATGCCTGCCAGAGCATCACCAGACTTTTCCTCGTTTGCTTTGGCTAATACTTCTTTAATACATTTAAATGTATGGGTCTTTCCCAAAATGGTTGTGGTAAGTCTCATGCGGTAAACCCCGTTTCATCCGGCTGAATTTAACATTACTGATCTTATTAAAGTGGCCTAGGATTCAACTCCCAGTGTTTCCAGCTCATGCTCTATAGACGAAATTTTTTGTGTATCCTCTTTAAGGCTTGGTCCGCTGAACCATCTTCTGGCACTGACAAGATAATAGAATATTAACAGAACAGTTACACCCAACATGGTGTAGCCCGTCACCTCATTCGGCGGGGCAACAAACAGTCCGGTAATAAAAAGAATCCATAAGAGCCCAATGGCATTGACCGGAATACTCCATTTACCCAAATTCCACGGACCGTTATTTTCTGCCTTCCACGAACCGTTCAGCTGTGCCCGCAATTTTAAAAAGATAGGAATTCCATAAGATAAATATAAACCAATTGTGCTGATAGAAACAATTACCGAATAGGCGCCGCTGTACACAGCCATCAGAAAAGCTACTACTACAGACAGCCAGATCGCCGGTGCCGGGGTGCGGAATGTTTTGCTGATAGCTGACCACACTTCAGACTTCGGCATGCCCCCGTCACGGGCAAAAGCATAGATCATCCGGGAATTAGAAGTGATTGAGGACAGGCCGCAAAACCACATGGCCAGGGTTACCATCCAGAGGGTGGCCCGGCCAGCCCAGTCGCCCAGCGCCTGCTCAACTACAAAGATAAAGGGGTTGGTAGCTCCGGCGACCTCTGCGGCGTCACCAATGGTACTGGTAATAGCAAACAGCATGATATACCCGAAAACGGCGGAAATCAATACAGACAGGTAAACACCCCAGGCGGCTTTTACCCGTGGATTAATCGTCTCTTCCGTGGTATGAGCCGAAGCGTCATATCCGGTATAAGTCCACTGAGCCTGCAGCAGTCCTAACAAGAAGGCCCACCAATAGGGAAATTCACTTGTAGTAAAACCTGTTGTAAAAACATAGCTCACATCATGCTTAGGACCAAAAACCAAAAGGGCGATGATCAGTACAGAAACACCAATAATGTGATAAGTGGCACTAAAATTATTCAACCAGGCCACCACTTTGATGCCAAAATGGTTTAAAAACCCATGACTTATCAGAATAACAGCATAGATAATCAGGAAATTATTCCAGTCCTCCTGGATACCAAGTAATGGTGCCAAAAATTGGGCTGCGCCAAAATCGATTCCGGCAGTAATGGCAAACTGACCGACCATGTTAAACCAGGCGGTGAACCAGCCCCAGCCGGTGCCACCCAAAATAGATGACCAGTGATATAATGCCCCCGATGTGGGAATAGCTGAAGCCAGTTCGGCAATCCCTGCTGCTACCAATAAGGTGAATATTGTTACCAGCGGCCAGCCAATGCCGTTGACAGCCGGTCCCCCCAGTCCGAACCCGTACCCGTAAAGGGTTACAGCACCGGTTAATATTGAAATGATGGAAAAAGAAATTGCAAAATTTGAGAATCCCCCCATATCCCTTAATAGTTCCTGAGCATAGCCAAATTTGTGCAAATCATTGGCATCTTTGGTAATTTGGCGTTTTTCACTAATTTGAGACATAATATTACCTCCTTCAGGAAATTTTACTATTTTACTGATGAACCCTGTTTAGAAGTGTATAAAACATACTTTTCTTCTTTGAAATCTCTAACACTGTTGTTGGCGGTAACCATAATTGATATTCCCACAAATAAAGCCGTCACAATTAAAATAATGCCTATTGTTGCACCCATTTCCCGCACCTCCTTTCACTGTATACAATAAAAAAAAGCCACCCGAAACCATGTAATACCGGTTTGGGAGAGCCTCATTGCCCCTTGACCTATAATTTTTTTCCATTGGACTCTTGTTAAGAGCTTTATATGATAATTCCCCGGTAAAAAAACAGAAAAAGCCCTTTATGACCGTTGGCCATGCCAACCGCCATAAAGGGCTCTATTGCCCAATATTCCTTTTGCCGATCTTATATTCGTCATCCGCACAATTAATCCTGCTAAATTACCAAAATTTATTTTTTATTGCTTCCCTCCGCCAATAATCTGCCTGGCCCACTCCACCAGGGGCAGACGCCGCTGCATTGCTTCCTTGAGCAGTTGCTTGTGAGCTTCCTGCTCGGAGAGATTCCGGTCGTCCCGCAAAATCGCTCTGGCCCGGGCAATTATCTTCTGTTTCTCAAATTGTTCTTTCGCTTCAGCCAATTCACCGGACACATGCTTCATGTCCTGCCAACGGGCATAGGCGATGCGCACCGTGGCGAGTAAATTCTGTTCCGACACCGGTTTTACCAAATAACCGTATACATACACATTTTCCGCCCGGTTTATCATACCAGGCTGGCTGTATGCTGTCAGCATAACAACCGGAATATTAAGGGTGTGCAAAATTTTGGCTGCTTCGATACCATCCAATTGCGGCATCATGATATCAAGAACAACCAAATCCGGCATTGTCTGTTTGGCCAATTCTATCGCCTTAAGCCCGTTGCCGCATTCACCGCACACGAAATGTCCGCCCTTTTCCAGTATTTCTTTGATATCCACCCTTGTTAACACTTCATCTTCCGCAATGAGTATGGATAACGATTTCATAATTCTCCCTCACTTTAAACAGGTGCAATAAAGCAGAGCCATAATTAGATTGCCAGCGTCTTCAGGTACTTAATATTCAAAATAAAAGACCTTTATAACGCAGCAACTCTAAGCGCGCTATAAAGGCCCCATCGCCTGTATTCAATTAACTGTCTTTTTATCTGATCGAATCTATGTGTTCCGGGAAGATACAGCCAGTTGATTTATATGATTCATATATCATTCGCTTTTCCACAGGACTAATCCTGCTGAACACTATATTTTTTTATTAATTCTGCCACTTGAGCTTTTCAATATGCGGCGTATCCACCGATCAATATGGTGCAGGACCAGACAATTTTTCCTTGGTACTGCATAAGGAGAAAGAAATATTCGCCACTGTTGCTCCGCCGCGGCGCTCCAACTGAAACTTTCCTCCCAGTTGCTCGCAGATTAAAAGTTTAACAATATATAAACCCAAATGGCTTTGATTTATTCTATCCTGCCCTTGCCTCAGGGAAATATCCAGCTCAGCACCGCTGTCTGCAACCATCAAATGCACCAAGTCCTCTGACTCTTCAATAAAAATACTAATCTCACCATCGGGAAGATCTTTGATACCATGTTTCAGACTATTAGTCACCAACTCGTTAATGACCAAGGCCAGCGGTACTGCTTGGCTGGCAGGAATCATCACCGCCTGCCCCTGAACAGCTGTCTTGATCTTTTGTTCGGCAGGCGCAAAACTTTCCACTGCTTTGGACAGGACATACTCCGCCAGGTCCTGCAGATTGATTGAGTCCCATCGTTGATAGGCAAATGCGTCGTGAACGCCGGCTATTGATAAAATACGGTTAACACATGCCGTAAATTCAGCCTGGATTATCGCCGATTCCGACCGGCGCATTTGTAATCGCAGCAAAGAAACCACATTTTGCAGATTATTTTTAACCCGGTGGTGAATTTCCCGGATAATAGCACTTTGCACATTTAGTTCGTGTTCTTTTTGGCGTAATTCCCTGACATCCTGCAATGATACCACACAGCCGCTAACCTCCCCAGATGTCAGCAACGGGTGAGCCTGTACGAGATATCTGGTATCACCGAATCTAAAGTCTACCGGTTCTTTCAATCCTTCCAGCATATCCGTCAGGGAAGAAAAAGACAAGGCCGCTGCCAAATCACTGCCCAGGGTACTTTCGCCACCTAATTCGCCATAGATCCGTATGGCGTTTTTATTGGCATAGGTAATTTGGCCCTTATGATTCACTACAAAAATTCCGTTTCCCAACCACTCTTCCCAGGCAAAACCCGTCATTGATAAAGACATAAGGGTATTGCTCAAATGATCGGCCGTCTGACTCAGAAATTCCACCTGTTCTTCCTGACGGATTTCTGCGGAAATGTCCCGCTCCATAATTAAAACGCCAATCACTTTATTATTTTCATTTCTAAGCGGCACAACCGTCTGCTCAATGGGTACACCCTCTTGGCTGACGCCGCGAACATTGCGGACAATACCGGCGGTGTAAAAGGCCTGATAGACCGCTGGCTCCCGTATCGCATAAGCCATTTGTCCTACTACACTGTCGCTGTATAAAGACCGGTTTCCGGGATGAGCCCACGCCAGCACAATAGCATCAATGTCATTGCTGCTCAACGCGTCAATGAAAATATCGGTACCTGTCAACTCTGCAATAAACGTAAGCTGCCCAGCCATATTTTCCAGAAAGGCAATGTCCTGCATATCCAAATTTGTATGGTGAATGCACAGCTTACGAAGCAAACTTATCTGTTCAGACATCACAGGTATCCTCCGGTACCAAAGATAGGATAGGTAAATTAAAGCATACAAATTTGGCAAAGTCAATATTGTGAGCAATACAGTCGCATGTCTGTATTACTATAACGGAATAATCACCCGCTAAAATGACGCGCCCTTCTTAGCAGATTATTCATACGCCGCCCTAATCATTGACAGGGGGTGGGCGGTTTTAATGCCGGTGGCGTGAGTTATCTGTAAACGGCAGGCACCACAATCGGAAAAAACGGTCTCCACACCGCTGGCCTTGATGATATCAAACAGATTCTGGCCGATGGCCATGGCTATTTCATATTTATCATCCTTAAAACCGTAGTTGCCTGACATGCCGCAGCAGCCGGCGTCGGCATCGGTAACCTGGATACCTGGCACCAATCCCAAAAGCTCCAGACCGGGACGTCCGATACCCTGCGCCCGCAGGTGACAGGGAGCGTGGTATAAAAACCGCCCTGATTGCTGCTTGAATTTCATATTCAGCCGACCTTTCTCATGTAGCTCCATGAGAAATTCAGATACGTCGTATACACGGGCGGCCACTTCCGCCAGACCGTCGAGTTCAAATAGTTCCTGATTTTCTTGCTTCAGCATCAGGCTGCAGCTAGTACAGCAGGTAATAACAGGCAGGCCGGCTTTCACATAAGACCGGAGAATTTCCATATTTCCCTTGGCATGTTCCTTCGCCTCATCCAGATAGCCGCTTGCCGCCAGAGGTGAGCCGCAGCACTGCAGTGCCGGCACTACCACTTCAATTTCATTGGCCTGCATCACTGCAACCAGGTCCATGCCTACCACCGGGTCATAGTAGTTAACAAAGCAGCCAGGGAAAAAAACAATCTTATCATTGAATGGCTGTTGCCGGTATGATTGAAACTGTTCAGTAAAGGTCTTTGCTGCATAACGGGGTGGCGATACTTTGCCGGAAATACCAATTTGTTGTAGTATTGCACGGGTAACGAAGTTGTTCAGCCACAGATTGGATAAAGCCGGTGTTTTGCCTGCCATCCTGGCCAGTACCTCATTATGAGATAATAGCCAGTCCCGCAGGGAATGTCTATGGGTTTTATAAAACTCAGCCTTAGCCAGCATAGTAAGAGTGGATACCGGCACACCTGAGGGGCAGCTTATATCACAGTTTTTACAATTGGAACAGTAATCCAGTGATTGCTCGGCCTCTTCCTCCGACAGCCGGAACCGCTCCAGCGCCGGTCCGGTCATTTTGGGTCCACGAAACTTCCGGGTGACTAAGGTCACCGGGCAGAAAGCCATACAGGTAGTGCAGGCCGTACAGCTATCCGGGTTATAGCGGTGTTTGCTCATTTTAACGCCCCCTTCACACTAACGTGCCTGCCTTATATCCGGATACTAATGCCACGCCGTTGCCTGACTTCTCAAAACAGTGATCATAGCCGGCAAGACTGCGTCCGGCAACATATACATTTTTTAGCAGCACCTGGCCGTTGACATCCACAGGCTGGAACTGTTGATTAACCTTGATTCCCATCTGGGTATAAGGATGAGAAACCGGGCCAAACAACCGGCAGTTGCCCCATAATTCGCGATGATCGCCGGCAGCAACAGGCAAGTTGAAAACAACTTCCCGCATATAGTCGGGACCGGACTCCAGTCCGCCGCCAAACAAACCTCCTGTCGCCAATACAAAAGCATTGGCATGATAAATGCGTTCACGGTCTATATGAGCGGTCACCACTGCTTTGCACTCTCCGTTGCCGGTGACTGCCCGGACAACCGCCGCCTGCTCATGAATCATCACTCCCAGCTTTTTCGCCTGTTTCACCAGCATGCTGCGGAGCCTGAAGCCTGTTACCGCCGCAGGCAGTACTACTGTCTCCACCACACGGCAGCCAAGTGCTTGCTCCAGACAATCAGCCACATGGTAATCGTGGTTAATACCCATTACCGGAGGAATAATCACTGCACTAGCCGGCTTAACTACTTTCCGCAGCGCCTTTGCTACCGTCTCCCGTCCCGCAGCAGTTGCCAGCCATCGCGCAACATCTAAAACCGTCACATCCCGCACCAGCTCATGCTTATATTCCTGCTCAATCGTCACAACTGCAAATTCTTTCTGATATTTAAAACATTGCCGCAAACCCCGGGCAATCACTTCCGGGTTATAATCTTTCAGTCCGGCAAAGCCTGCCACTACTACATGACTAGCTTGAGTAAGCGGTCCGGGATCCATGGTGCGTGGCACCAAACAGCTGGGCTTCATAGTCCCGGCGGCAGTAGGCAGCCATATATTCTCATGCAGTCCGCCGATGTAGGGAAATCCTGCTTCCTTACAAAGCTCCAGGAAAAAATCCACCGCCTCGCTTACAGCTTGTTTTCCGGCTTTAGCATATGGATGAGTTTCCTTCAAGGCAGCTATTCCTTCAAGGGGACTGGCAACAGCTGTTCCTCCCTCTAAATAACCGAGAACATCGATGGAACCACCGCCAATAGACAGTGTTCCTGCTCCCATTGTCAGCAGACTGACCTTCTTGCCGCGCCCGGCTGCCGTTATTGCGGCAGTCAGCCCTGCCAACCCACTGCCAATTACGACTACATCACTTTCTCTCATCTTTCTACCGCCCCATTTTCCAACTGATGCACTGGCGGCTCCCGGTCATTTTTTTCACATCCGGGAAATACTCCGTTAATATTCAGTGTAGCATCGTAAATACCTCGCATGAGTTCAACCTCCTTAAGCTGGTTTCCCCACAATACCGGACGAATACCGCTCCATCTTGCTTCCAGAAATTCTTTCATCATTTCCGGCGCATCTTTGCCTGTCATCAGGTCAGCAGCTACAGCCGCTCCAACTCCACGAAAGCCGCAAAAGGAGCCCTGACAAGTTCCCATACCCAATCGTGTCCTCCGGCGCACGTCCTCCAAACTGTAGCTGGTGCAGTCAGCCGCCAGTTCCTCCATTTCCGCCAATGTGACCATCTCGCACTCACAAACTAGCTGCCGCTTATCAGGACTATGCCGCATCCGTTCCACCACAGGCTGCAGCTTGTCGCCCAGCCGGGAAACCGCCGGATTTAGGCTATAGGCGGGAAAATATTGCCTGGCTTCTTGAACAATGCTGTCCGAAGGCTTATTAACCAACGGCTCAACTGCCGTCCGGCAACCGGTCCCGCTGCCTAGCCGGGCACAAATGAGATCACTGATTTTTTCCGCCATTAACCGATAGGTTGTGAGCTTGCCGCCGACAATGGTTATCAAACCATTCAAGCCTTCCTTCGCGTGGTCAATAATGGTGAAATTGCGGGACGCCGCCCGCCCGGTTGCCCCCGGGTCAGCACTGTATAACGGCCTGGTCCCGGCAAATGCCCTGAGAATACGGTATTTATAAATATCCTCAAACATTGGTTGCCCGATTTTCAAAAGTTTGAGCACTTCTTCAGTGCAAGGTACAGTATCATCCGGTCTGGCCGCCGGCGAAGATGTTGTGCCCAGAATAGTTATTGAACCGTGTGGCACAAAGATATCTCCGTCAGACGGCGGACGCAGCCTGTTGACTACCCGGCTGGTAAACCTGTGGTTAAAGGCGATCAATACTCCCCGGTCAGGTTTGACGTTGACATTTATACCGGCCAATGCCGCTACTTGCCCTACCCAGGAACCGGCTGCATTTACAATATAGTCACAGGCAATGGATTCAATCTCTCCGGTCAATGTGTGCCGGACTTTGATTCCCACGACCTGATTATTCGCATGTTCAATACCGATGACTTCGGTATAAGTTAAAACCTGACCACCATATTTTCTCGCCGACATGACATTTTGCCAAACGAGACGGAATCCGTCAATCGCAGAATCTGGTACCCGATATGCTGATACAATGCGGGGCGAAAGCCCAGGCTCCAACCGTCCGGCCTCATCTGTCCCAACAGGTATAGCGGCAATACCGGCTTTTTCACAAGCTGCCACCCATTGTTTTTCAAAAACCTCATCATCTTCCGGCAACCGGACAAAGAAACCCTCAGTTTCTTCCACACAATATTCGGCCACTTTCCGTAATATATAATTTTCCGTAATACATTCACGGGCTGATTCAGCATCTTTGACGGCATAACGGCCGCCACTGTGCAGCAGCCCATGGAACCTTGAACTGGTACCATAGGCCAAATCCCGTTGTTCGACCAGAATGGTTTTGATACCACGCATGGAAAGGTCGCGGAGAACGCCCACCCCTGTAGCTCCACCACCGATCACCACTACAGCCGCCTGTTGCATTTTATTACTCCTCTCGTATACTTGTAAAAAAAGACAAAAGTCCCTTTGTGCCTTAAAACAGCGCAAAGGGACTTCTCTTCATCTCTTAGTCCCGGTATATGCTATTATTCTTCCCAGTCTAAAGCCCGTTTGACGGCTTTTTGCCAGCCTTTATACAGCTTTGCGCTCTTTTCAGTATCCATCTGGGGCACAAAACGGGTATCAAGTTTCCATTTATCTACAAGTTCTTCCTTGTTACCCCAGACACCCACTGCCAAACCGGCGAGATAAGCGGCGCCCAGCGCAGTAGTTTCGATAACCTGCGGACGATCAACAGGCACGCCCAGAATGTCCGCCTGGAACTGCATAAGAATGTTATTGGCAACAGCACCGCCGTCAACTTTAAGAGCCTGCAGCGTAATGTCGGAGTCAGCTTCCATTGCACTTAAAACATCCTTGGTCTGATAGGCCATAGAATCCAGAGTAGCACGCACAATGTGGGCTTTGGTGGTGCCGCGGGTAATTCCCAAAATAGCGCCGCGGGCCGTCATATCCCAATACGGAGCACCCAGGCCTACAAATGCCGGCACAACATATACTCCTTCGGCGTCAGTAACTTTCTTGGCAAAATACTCAGAATCAGGCGCCGCATCAATGAGCTTCAGTCCGTCCCGCAGCCACTGAACCGCCGATCCGGCGACAAAGATGCTGCCCTCCAGAGCGTATTCCACTTTGCCGTCAATGCCCCAGGCAATGGTGGTCAGCAGGCCATTCTTGGATTCGAATACTTCGGCACCGGTATTCATCAGCATGAAACAGCCTGTTCCGTACGTATTCTTAGCCATACCAGGCTTAAAGCAGGTCTGGCCGAACAGAGCTGCCTGCTGGTCGCCGGCAGCACCGGCTATCGGCACTGCAGCTCCAAGGAATACACTGGGGTCGGTACTTCCATAGACTTCACTGGAAGGGCGAACCTTAGGCAGCATAGCTGCAGGAATAGTGAGTGCAGCTAAGAGTTCGGCATCCCATTTCAATTCCCTGATATTATACATTAAAGTCCTGGATGCATTGGAGTAATCAGTAACATGCACCTTGCCGCCGGAAAGCTTCCAAATTAGCCAGGTGTCAATGGTGCCAAACAGCAGCTCGCCCTTTTCGGCTTTGGCACGGGCGCCTTCCACATTGTCGAGAATCCACTTTACTTTTGTACCGGAAAAGTAAGCATCGACAACCAGACCGGTTTTTTGTCTAAAGGTTTTTTCTAGACCACGGGCTTTCAAATCATTACAGATGTCCATAGTCTGACGGGATTGCCAAACAATCGCGTTATATACCGGTTTGCCGGTAGCTTTATCCCATACCACGGTAGTTTCGCGCTGGTTGGTAATGCCAATGGCGGCGACAGCAGCAGGGGTAATGCCTGCTTTAGCAATAGCTTCGCCAGCAACGCCAATCTGAGTGCTCCAAATTTCTTCAGCATTATGCTCTACCCAACCTGGCTTGGGAAAGATTTGGGTAAACTCTCTTTGGGCAACAGCAACAATGTTTGAATCCTTGTCAAACAGTATTGCCCGTGAACTAGTAGTCCCCTGGTCAAGTGCCAGCACATACTTGTTGGTCATGACAGCAACTCCTCTTCATAATTATTTTTGAGCCGGTTAACCTTCTCTGATCCGGCTTAGTATTTATGTTTTTGAATATATAAGAAAACCGGTCGGTCTTGGGATACGACTAACCACGGAG
>JAEYSJ010000144.1 GCA_023434855.1 Bacillota bacterium
CCCAAAGACAAGACTAAACTTAACATCGCGGCGAGAAAAAAACCAAAACCGTAGGCATTTTCCCCTATTATTATCGTAGCAATATTAAAGGCAATATTGGTCATTAAAAAGCATAGCGTAATTATTAGTGCTCCTTTTCTGTCTTCAATATAGAGCAGGATGGTCACAATAATTTGCAAAATTCCTGTGGAATAGGCTCCTAATACGATCAGATCATACATATTAAGTGAGGCCTGGGTCAGCCCCATTTTTGGTAAAAGATAATTTCCCAAAGCAAGAAAAACCAAGGTAAAAACAAGCTGGATTTCTACAATATTGCGTATTTCGGACCACATAACATGAAGCAGTTCTTTGCGCGCAGCTTCTATTTCCTTGAAATTGCCTTTTTCCGTAACATAGCGAAAATACACGGAATATTTATTATAGAAATGTAATTCTGTGGAAACGACAAAGATAACCATTACCGGCAAAATGGACAAAAAGGCGTAAAAGGTTGCAACATCGTAGATAGGAGCGTAAACATATGTTCCGGCGACGTGAACTGCTAAAGACCCCTGCCAAACAATAAAATTGGGAATATACAAACTTAACGAATAAAATAAACTTGTCAAAAATAAATTGAAATGACTTTCCAGATAACTCAAAAACAGAAAATTTCTATTGCTTGATCCGGCAAAAAACTTTTTAATATTAATCATCAGCATTACGGCAATAAATAACACACCGATATTAACGGCCAGCATGATACCTTCCATTAACGGACCAGTCCCGGTCTTTAACACCGCAAAAGCCAGAATAATAGCAATAAGAACTCCCCCGACATAGGATTGTATTATCTTCCGATAATCTTTAAGGGCAGTTAAATATACCCCCTGGATCCAGACGACAATCAATTCCATATAAAGGATATAAGTAGTCACTTTCAGTTCAATGCCTAACTGAGCATTCCATAAAAAAGCTATTGCGGGAATGGAACCGGCCATTAAAGCGATTGCAATCATACCATACAGGGAAGGGATAATGTCGTCATAGTCTTTACTGTATAGTTTATCAGCAATATATCTGGTAATTAACATAGCAAAACCGCTGGAAACGACCTGCGAAAAAATAAAAGGATAAACAACAGACGCTATATATAATTGATTGATAAAATATGGTGCATTAAAATGAATTAATGACAATTGGATAATCAAAACCATGCTTGTCATCAAAAAAAAGGGACCGGTAGTTACGATTGTGGTATAGGTATATGCCTTAAAGTAACCAAACGCACTTTTGCTATCGAAAAGTCTTTTTAATTCAAACCCGATTCCCGCCATGTTATTATTTCACTCCCGCATATACATCCTGATATAATTTCCGGTAACTTTCCAAGAGTCCTCCGATGGTATAGAACCGGGAAATTCGCCGGTGCCCGTTTATACCCATTTCTCTTCTGCGTTGTTTATCTTGGGCAAGAGTTATAATAGCTTTAGCCATATTTTCATAATCCATCATTGCAACGACAATTCCCGCTTCACCGAGGCCATCGCCATTACCATAGATCAACTCGCGGCAACTTCCCACATCTGTTGCAACGAACGGCCTGCGGCTTGCCATGCCTTCTAATATGGAAAGAGGCTGTCCTTCACTGATACTGCCTAATACCAAAATATCAACGTCTTCCAGATATGTCTTTACATCTACCGCCCCGGTGAATTGAAGATCTTTCAGCTCCAAAGTATGGACAACTTTCAGACATTCTTCGTAATACTCCGGATTTTCGTCAATCGGACCAATAATCAAAAAACGCGCTTGCGGTATTTTTTGCTTTACCAGAAAAAAACTTCTGAGCATGGTAATAACATCCTTAATAGGAACAACCCTTACCACGGCAGCTATGGTTATGCAAGCACCTTCCCCATCAGCCGGCGGTTTTATCTTTTCATACTGATCCACATCAATGCCATTCGGTATAATATGCACTTTCCCGGGGTCACACCCCAGCGAAATTTGTATCTCGGCATTTTGCCCAAACATGGTAATTACTTGGACCGCTTTTTGATAAGTCAGCCTGGTCAGACAATAAAAGTAATTGATCCAGATGGATTTAAAATCCCCTTTCGCCCAGTCACATTTAATGATTTCCTCTTCTCTCTCCCGGGAATAAATCCCATGCTCGGTCAGAATGAACGGTTTGTTATAAATAGTAGCCGCCAAACTACCGACTGCACCCGCATAGCCTGCCGCTACACTATGATAAACATCGGCAGCAGGCAAATCTTGCTGGATAAGAAAGAATAGCGGTAATAGCATGGAGCGGGTAGTCCAAAAAAAATCAGTGAAAGGAAGATGACTGAACCGCTTTTTATAGGCATTTGTTATAACATCAAAAAATTGAAAACTCATAAATATTTCTAATGTGCTTTTACTTTTCCCCGCGCGGAATGTCGTCACCAGTTTTTCCAGGTCAATTGCTCCTTCACCGCAAACCAGCGCCTCCAAATTTTCTCTTTCGTCTGGTGTCAAATGATAATTGCCGGCCGGTGGACTTTTCAGATTTAGTATGCTGTCTAGAAATATTTCTCTTACTTCAGTCACATTTGCCGGAATAGGGTATTTGAACCGGCCTTTATTTTTTTCCTCAGCTGCAATGGAATAAATGATAAACTCGTGTTCAGGCAAACCTGTGATTAGCATTTGCACCCACGCGGAAAGACCGCCGGTTATATATGGATAACTGCCTTCAACTAGCATGCAGATTTTCACTGGTTACCCTCACTTCCAAACAGCAAATTGACTTCGGGGACCGAAATCTTTAACAGGTAGACATTCTCATCGATCCGTTCTACCTGGCAGCCATGAAATTCTTTAATGCTTTTCCTTGTTTTTAAAATAAAATAAGCATCCTCCCTAAATCCCCAGCAATATATAGTCAGTTTGTCTCCTTCTTGAGCTAACCGGTAATCTAAATTGAGATAATCCTCCAGATAATCAGCTCCGCCGGAAGCAGTACAGCTCCGGAGCCAGCTGTACTTTTCCTGAATTTCTTTCATCAAAGAATTAAAACCCTCATGTAAGTCCTTCCAGCTCTTCCCTTCATTTTCCGGGTAAAATATGTTATCCGGATGAATGAAATGGGAAAATACCCCTATGGAATTAATTCCATTTAAAATGACCCAGTCGTTGTAATCATGTCTGGTATAGTCGGATGAAATACGGGGTATTTCCATAATACCGTCCGGGGCTTTCCCGAATTCCTGGATATAATCCTCACTATCCTCCTTGCCTGTGTTATAAATTGAGGCAATTACCCGCAAATCCGGTAATGACTGAACTACAGTCTTTCTGCCTTCAGGACTGAGAATATTTGACGGCGGAACATACACCTTCAGGCTGTAGCCGGGGTAAACATCCCCGACATATCGTTTTACTTCCGCCAGACTCAGGGCCATGTCTTGTTCACTATCCCAGGATTTATAGCCCAGCTTTTGCTGTTGATATCCTTGCGGCGCCAATGGTTGGTGGTTATAGCCGTGAACACCCATCTCCCCACCGCTTTTGAGAAGTTCCCGGCCATATATTATTAAATCATTGCGCGAAATAGCATCATCTTCAGGAGCAAAGGGGGGATGAACTCTGTCATTATATGTTTCAATGACCAGCCCGGTATAACGTATATTACAATTCTCGGCTGTTTTTAGCATATCCGGCCACCATACCTGCCGAAAGAACTCAGGAACCGATAATTGATATTCATCATCAATTTTGCTATGGTGTCCTTGTGGAATAGGAGCGGGAAAATCGTCAATGAACACTAATTTTATCCCTGCTACCGGATAAACATATACGTCCTGACCCAAACCAAGCATTGCCGTAAGTACGCCTCTATTTATCCGGTCCGACAAGCTTGAACCATTGTAAACGATATATTTTCCATGTCCATACTCATATTCCCACAATAATGGCAGGCCTTCCTTGGAACTCATATGCAAATAAGCCTTGGCATTGAGCTCACCTTTTAACGCCGAAGTATTGTAGGTATCGTTATCCAATTCAAAACCCATTCCGCCAATAAGCAGGTTGCTGTGCATTTTAACTCCTGCAGTAGTTACGTTCCCCTCAATACTATTAAAGCCAATTTCTTTATACATACTGTTTAGCATTGGGCCAGGCATGGGACGCGACATAAAGTATAGTTTTCCGCCATGTCGAACATATTCGCGAAAATCCCCCATACTACTTACCTTGTCTAAATTCTCAAGAGCGAGAATAATCCCGGCGTAATTCAGATCCGGGCCGGCATATTCCCTGGCCGCAACTGCTTTAATTTCTTTTCGCAGGTAATGAGCCGTCTTTTCAATGCTGCGCCGCAAAAGAAGGCTATGTACATTCTCCGGATCATAAACAAGCAGGAATTGTTCTGCCGGTATATTCTTGCGTGACTGCTCCATTTCTTTCACCGGACTCAGCAC
>JAEYSJ010000151.1 GCA_023434855.1 Bacillota bacterium
GTCCAAAAGATGGACAACGTAAAATACACTTTGCACATCCGTTGCCATATGTAAGGCAATTTCCCATTGGCCCTGCAGTACCAGTTGTATCAATGAACACATCGCCTTTGATAGTTTCGCCGCTATCTAACACAACAGCCTGAATAGTTTTGCCGTATTTTATTACATCAACAACTCTCGTTTTGGTTCTAATTTCAATTCCATAATTCTGTAGAATCTTTTTAACCAACGGTTCCATTGTGGCTACATCATAAAAGGAAGAATGGTTATGCCCAGGAAACTTAACCCCTTTATGCCTACTATTTGCATCCATAGCTACAAACAAATCACCGCCGCCCATGGCGATAGCTTCTTCTGCTGCTGTATACCGGCCGTTATTACGGAATATGCCGCCAACAAGTCCAGTCCCTAACAGTAAGTCGGTCCGTTCAAACAGAACTACTTGGGCGCCGCCTTTTGCCGCCCCCAAAGCCGCGGCGCATCCAGACCATCCACCGCCAACAACTACTACTTTAATCATGGACTTCCCTCCATTCGCCCTCAATTACACTACAGTCTATTCCTGGATTAAAAAAGTGCCACTCGCCGCCAGCAGAAAAACGCAAAGGGTTTTTGGGAAAATCTGAGAATAGGAGTTCTTAAAGAAAAAATTGATTGATTATATAACCTTTAGAAAAGTAAAAAAATACAACTGGCGACATATCCGTCACCAGTTGTATTTAGCTATTCACTATGGGCCAAAAAGCTGCCGGCAAATATATACTGAACCTAAAAAGCCTGTTAAGTCACCACACAGTCCCACAAATACCGAGTAGCGGGGCTTGCTGATACCTACAGCGCCAAAATAAACTGTTAGTATGTAAAAGGTTGTATCGGTACTGCCAAGAATGGTGGAAGCAGTTTGGCCTACAAATGAATCAGGTCCGTAAGAATTTAGAATCTCGGTAGTCATCCCTAAAGAACCTGTGCCTGACAAAGGACGCATAACTGCTAATGGTATTAATTCAGGCGGTATTCCCACAACTTCCAACACAGGCTGCAGAATTGCCACGCATGCATCCAGTGCCCCAGAAGCTTTAAAGATATTGACTGCTATCATCATTGCTACCAAGAAAGGCATAATCCTTATTGAAGTATGAAAACCTTCGGCCGCACCTTCCACAAAAGCCTCGTAAACTTTAACACGCCGCATGAAACCAATCACTGGAATAACTAGTAAAACAAAGGGAATAGCCCATAGCGATAATTGTTCACTTATGTCAGTAAACAAAATATTTACCTCCTTATCCGCGGCGAGGCAAAAAATATTCGGCAAATACGATCAACAATAATAACGGTAATAGTCGCGGTTGAACTGACAATTAACGTGGCACCAACAATTTCTGTAGGATTTACAGATCCTGCGGCTGATCGCAAAGCGATAATTGTAGCCGGGACCAGTGTAAATCCGGCAGTACATAAAGCCAGTAATGTGCACATACTTTCAGAAGCAGTATCTTTTTTATTATTTAAGTTTTGTAACTCCTGCATAGCTTTTATTCCAAGCGGAGTTACGGCATTGCCTAAGCCCATCATATTGGCACTGATCGTCATGACGATTGCGCCCATGGCCGGATGATTACGCGGTACGCCTGGAAATAGAAAGCGTATTATAGGACTTAATATTATTGCAAATAGCCGAACTATACCCGATAATTCTGCTATTTTCATAATACCTAACCATAAGCACATAACCCCGATTAGTTTTAGGGCCAAACTAACCGCACCTTCAGCCGCACTAATAGCGCTATGGGTTACAAGTTCAATCCGGCCTTGATATCCAGCATAAAGTATACCACTAACTATTAATAACACCCAAATAAAATTAATCATACGACATCACCCCTATGAGCGTATGATTATTTTTAGTTAAGTAGAACTGAGAAAAACGTTCCGTTATCGAACAGTGAAGAATTTAAGTTACTTTTCGGCTAATTTGCAAGTAACTAACTGTTTGCACTTGCCCGAAAAGTTATAAATTCTGATACAATAAGAAAAGGACGCCCATTGGCGTCCTAGGAGTTTGTTGCAAAAGTCATTTTGGTGCAAGTCCGTCCACAATATATCTACATTTATCTGACGATAAACCCTATATTAAAGGCTGTTACAAAATACCCTTCTCTGTCGTTAGGCCTTTCAGTAGTAGCCAGATGTGTCTTTGCTGTGCGGTTTCCCGGCGTTTAACATCAGGGTATTTTATAACAGTTTAAAAGAATATTAAGGAAAGTGTGTTTTTTAAAACAAACTCTATTGTGGACATTTTGGATGATTCAAGGGTTTTGCAATAACCTCCTAGGCAAAGTTACGAATAAAAAAGGTGAAAAAATTCCATACAGACCCCCATAGTAAACCAAAAAGAGATTTCCGATCCACATTGTCGTCAGCCACCAGGTCTATTGTGGCTATTTCTGTATTCTTGTAAAAGGCGCGTATTACTCCAATTTTTTGTCCTGTTACAACCGGAGCTTCTATCTTACCAGGCGCTTCGATAACAGTACGAAAATCACCCTCATCCTCCTCTGAGACAGGGACGACTAAACCATCACTGGTTATTAATCGTACAGTATCAGTTTTTCCATTATTTACTCTGATAGTTTTCAGAATGTCTCCGCCATTTAAAAGTCTCATAGGTTTTAAATGTTTGAATCCATAATCTAAAAGTGCCATCGAATCATCCCACATATGGTCGCTGTCCAAAACAACTGCCACCAATTGAATGTCATTACGTTTGGCACCAGAGACCAGACAACGTCCTGCAATTTCAGTATAGCCGGTTTTTACGCCATTTCCACCATCATACAACCAGAGTATTTTATTTTCATTAAAAAGAGCACGGTCGTGGTCTTTACCTGCCCATGGCATAGTTCTATTTTTGGTACTGACAATTTCGGAAAACAGCGATTTCTTATAACCATAAGCGGCAATTCTGGCCAGATCATGCGCAGTTGAGTAATGATTGGGATCAGGTAAGCCGCTTGTATTAGTAAAATTTGTATTTATGGCACCAATAGCATGCGCTTTCTCAGTCATTAACCTGGCGAAATTCTCCACCGAACCTGAAATATGTTCAGCAACAGCTACTGTTGCGTCATTGCCTGAAACAAGCATTATGCCATACAACATATCAAGCAATTTTAATTGTTCTCCTTGCGACAGCCACAAAGAGGAGCCCTCAGTACTCGCAGCATTTGCGCTAGTTGTTACTATATCGTCAACTTTTCCATGCTCCAGCGCCACAATCAAAGTCATCATTTTGGTCGTGCTGGCAGGATAACGTCTCTCTTCGGAATTTTTTTCATATAATATTTTACCAGTCATCGCATCCATAATAATTGCGGATTTAGCGGTAATTTCAGGTGGTTTATCCGCCGCCATTGCGATATTGGAAATTAGCATTAAAAATACTAGACTTATGAAAACTAAATTTTTTATTTTTAACATTATAGAATTTCCTTTCTGAGAAATGCCTTTAAAAACACTGTAGGTGAGTCAACTGTCAGTATATTACGAAAAGTTATAAATTACGACAGAAAAAAAGACTGGCATCATTTATTATATACATGTTTTTCACTGGAGTCAAAGTAAAAGTACCCATGCATTTTCAAAACTTTACAATAATTTATATGCAGAAAAGTGAACTGTTATGTGCGAAAAACCGGCGGTATTTTGCTTATTTATAAAGTTATGGTGGACTATTACA
>JAEYSJ010000189.1 GCA_023434855.1 Bacillota bacterium
AAACCGCCCTGACGCGGGGAACAGAAACCACCCTGACGCGGGTAGCAAAAACCACCCTGACGCGGGGAACAGAAACCGCCCTGACTCGGGAAACACTGCCGGTCGTCTTGGTATTCAAATTCTGTAATACCTGGATCGTCGTAATCTTCAATTCTTGGATCATCAAATTCAATATCGTCGAATTCAGGATATTCTTTTTCAAAAGACATTTAATTTACCTCCTAATGTTCTTCTGTGGGTTCATTACATAGTATTCTGATGATGACCGGTTAGTGACTTTTTACGTTCCGTTATTTGATTTTCTTATAAATTATTCACCATGAAGCAATGGCGTGATGCCAAGCAGCACTAGACTGCATTCTCAGCATTTTTTCTGATTCATTGTGAAGGGGTTATAAGGTGTTTTTTATCGAAATATGTAAAATAGATGGCAGGATTTACAATTAATCTGTGGAAGATGTTATTGCTACATAATGTCTGACATAGGAGAAGTATAAATGGCGAAAACAAGCAGTAAGCGGCCTTGGATTTTAGTATTATTAATGGTTGCAGCAGTTGTACTGTATTTTCAGGTACCGAAGAATGATGTGCAGGAAGTAAATAAGCCTTACACCATCGAAAAAACGGGTGCCGGGGTAGTAGTTGACTTTACGGCAACGTCACGGAAAATTCACTCAGCCGTAGATGGGGGGCTGTCCAAAACCGGGTTGACTGCGCAGGATGTTAAGGAAAGTAGCAGGGAACAACCGCGACAGGGGGTAGAGGGAGTTATCCGCTGGCATTCACGGCAGATAATGGTAAACATCCCTGCAGATGCGTCCCTGGAAGGGATTGAACAGACTTTAGCCGGGCAGGTGCGGAATGCGGGCGGGGAAATATTAGCATCTCAGCCTGATAATTATGAAGGACTGCCAGTCGTTCGTCTGGACATTGGTGTGCGCGACACGTTGGCCGGTGATCCATTAACCATTATAGCCGACCGTCTGTATATAACTAAGGAAAAGGCAGCCGGTACCGCTAAAAAATCGAAAACAAGTGGCCCGGTGCGCGGTGAATTGGCAATAATTATTGACGATTTTGGCTATACAAGGGAGCCAATAGGGGCATTTGCCGCTATTGAACGTCCACTGACCTTTGCTGTACTCCCATATCGTCCTTATAGCAATGAAGCGGCGGCGCGCGGGGTGAGTTCAGGGCATCAGGTAATGCTGCATTTGCCGCTGGAGCCCTTAACGACAGCTGAACAATCGGAAGAGACGACCATAACCGTTACTATGAGTGATGAGGAAATAAAAAGCAGGACAGCCAGGGCAATTAATTCTATACCCGGCTTAATTGGTGTTAACAATCACCAGGGGTCGCGGGCTACGGCAGATCACCGGGTAATGCGTCTGGTGCTTGGTGTAGTTAAGGCTAATAACTTATTTTTTGTGGACAGTCGGACGAACAGCCTGTCGGTGGCCGGCGAAGTAGCCAGACAAATGTCTGTGCATACTACGGATAATGAATTATTTATTGATAACAGTAATGAAGTCAGTGCTGTTAAAAAGCAGCTGCATGCTGCCGGAGAAATGGCTGCACGTTATGGGAGCGCCACGATAATTGGTCATGCCAGGCTAAGCACGGCCACAGCCGTTCAGGAAATGATACCTGAACTGGAAGCTAGCGGTATAAAGCTGGTATTTGTCTCGCAGATTGTTAGATAAATAAATTAAAAGAGACTGTTACAAAATACCCATCAGCGTTTCGAGTTTGAAAGTCAGTACGGCGAACATGGGTATCTTGTAACAGTCTTATAAACTTTATGGAAGTGTATTTTTAGAAAAAACACTATAGAAACAGGTGATAGTATTGAATGGTACAGAACGCAAGAATATCAGGCCGGGTGTGAGAGTGAAAATTGTGCAAAAACAGCATCAACGTACCGGACAACTGACAGAAGGGATTGTAAAAGATATCCTTACCAACAGTTTAGTTCATCCTCGCGGCATTAAGGTAAGACTTGAGGATGGAACTATTGGCAGGGTTCAGGAAGTTATTAATTAGTTATGGAACATTATACTTGTTGTATGGAAATGATTAAATGATTATAATTGAATGATGTATCATCATTAAAATGAGGTGAATTGTATAGAATAGGCAGGTACTATAAATGAATAAGAAGAATCTGACTGTTATTGCATTATTATTGGGCATGCTGCTTGGCGCGCTGGATCAAACCATTGTGGGGACAGCCACGCCTACCATCGTCAGCAGGTTGGGTGGTTTGAGCATGATGGCCTGGCTGACAACTGCTTATATGCTTACTTCGACGGCAATTTTGCCTGTCGTCGGCAAGTTGAGTGATATTTATGGTCGCAAATTATTGTATGTTGCCGGCCTGGCTATTTTTGTGGCAGGCTCGGTGTTTTGCGGTATGGCGGACAGCATGATTCAGCTTATCTTTTACCGGGCTATTCAAGGGATAGGCGGTGGCATGATTATGCCGGTTACTATCACGATAATCGGCGATTTGTTTTCTCCGTCGGAGAGCGGTAAATGGCAGGGGATTTTTAGCGCCGTTTTCGGCGTGTCTGCTATTTTAGGACCGCAGTTGGGTGGTTGGCTGGTTGATCAGTTAAGCTGGCGCTGGGTCTTTTATGTAAATGTGCCTTTTGGCCTGGCTGCGGTTATGCTGACTTGCTACGCTTTGGAAGAAACCAGAGGAGACAAGCGTCCGGTTGATTTGGGCGGCGCGGTGACCATGGTAACCGGTGTGACAGCACTATTAATGGCACTGTCTCTTGGCGGTACAATATATCCATGGGGTTCCTGGCAGATCATTGGGTGCTTGCTGGCAGCCTGTGTATTGTTAGGCTCATTTATCCTTATTGAGGCAAAGGTGGAGGAACCAATCCTGCCTCTCAGGTTTTTTCGTAATTCCATATTTACGACAACCAATGTTGTGGGTTTTTTAATGGGTGCAGGCATGTTCGGCGCAATCATGTTTGTTCCGTTGTTTGCTCAGGGGATAATTGGTGTAAGTGCTACTCAGTCAGGCGCCAGTATGATTCCCATGATGGCAGGCATGATGTGCGCCAGTGTGGTAAGCGGGGCTTATCTGACTAAATGTTTATCCGATTATGGGCAGTTGACCTGGGGGATGGCGGCTATGGCGCTGGGTTTCTATTTGCTTAGCACTATGGCGGTCGGTACAAGTCTGGTCAGTATGATGGCTTTTCTGGTTGTTATTGGCATTGGCATGGGGATAATCATGCCGTCTCTGACAACAGCGGTGCAAACGGTATTTCCGCAGCAGGAACGGGGGACGGTAACCTCGGCTGTACAGTTTTTCCGTTCAGTCGGCGGCACTATAGGAACGGCGGCATTAGGCACGATTATGAATGTGTCTTCAACTGCCGCGGTACACAGCAATTTGACAGAAGCGGCCGGCC
Source organism: Bacillota bacterium (assembly GCA_023434855.1). The sequence continues at coordinate 3,435 of JAEYSJ010000189.1, forward strand.
GAATGCCTGGCCTAATCGATTCCCTGTTTAGTCAGACAGCTACTGCAGCCGGGCAAAATGTACAAACGACTTTTAGTATTTTATTGTGTCCGGATTTAACTGCCATGCTGCCTGGAGAGATGCGGGAAGCGGCTGTGGGCGCACTGCAATTGGCATTGGCCCAGTCATTGCACACGGTGTTTCTGACAGGAAGTCTTATTATGGCAACAGGGGCGGCTGTGGCGCTACTTATGGGTATGGCTGCCCATAGAACGGAAGCGGATGAAAAGTCCGCGAATAAATCAATGTTGGTTGAAGAAATATGAAATGGCTGTCGCCTATTTGCGACAGCCATTTTTTAATATATGTAAGCTTGGGCAGGGATAAAAGGAATAAATAGCGAAAATAAACAGAACTATTTTAAATGGAGAGTGACTTTTATGTTATGGGAAAAGGAATTTGCCGGATCTGTGACAGTCTGTGATACCGAAGGGGTTATTCTGGAAATGAACGATAAAGCCTGCGAAACTTTTGCAAAGTATGGCGGGCGGGATTTAATCGGTAAAAATCTGTTAGACTGTCATCCTGAACCGTCACGTACCAAATTGCTGGAAATATTGAAAAATGAGACAACTAACAGCTATACTATTGAGAAAAACGGCATAAAAAAGCTTATTTACCAGGCACCATGGTATAAGGATAAGAAATATGCCGGACTGGTTGAATTATCGCTGGAAATACCTTTTGCTATGCCGCATTTTGTTAGAAAGCCATAGAAAGTGGATCAAAAAGCATAGAAAGTTGAGGGATTGCTTTGTCACAATCTTCAAATTATCGTATTGCCTTTGATGTCGCAATGAAAGGGGTTAGAGGTACCGAACCGGAGAGAATTGCGCGCAATGCCGGCGTGGAATACAGGGCCTGTGAACAGCAATATATAATACCCTTTTTTCAGCAAACTCATATTGTAGACTGTAAAAAAGGTGAAGTTGTTGAACAGGATACCGGACGCAAGAGTGCTTTAGGTACAGGGGTAGTTATTCTAAACTATTTGCGTACTGCCGCGGATTGGCCGGTGGATAACCGACTGATTTCCCTTAAGGAAGTACCTAACGGCGGCATGATTTTCTATCCTGCTTTCAAAAATCAAGTGATCGATTCATTGATAGCCGACTTTCAGTATGATGTGGCTGCATTGGAGCCTGCTGCGATTCGTCTCGGCGGTCAAATGGTGAAAATGGGCCATGCCGCTGCCCGGTTTCAGGCTTTGCCCAAGATCGCGCTGGCGGTTGTATTATGGGGCGGCGATGACGAAATGGCTGGCTCGGCCAATGTTTTGTTCGACCGGTCTGTTGGCGATTTTTTGCCTGTTGAGGACATTATTGGGTTAGGTTATTGCTGTGCTCATAAACTAATTAAGTATCACGGTTTGGCACAGGGAAGGGATGTTTTCGACTCGTTCTGGGATAGCACAGACTAATGCTAACCGCCAAGGGCGCCAAGAACGCCAAGGATTCTTATTGTTTCTACTTAAGAAAATTTTTGCCTCGGCATGCAAGATGCTCCTAAAAAGAGGAAAGCATCCTAGTAATTATAAATATAATCCAATGTTTCTTGGCGCACTTGGCGTCCTTGGCGGTTAACCCGTTCCTTATTGCAAATCAAATCCGCATGACACCCACAGGCCCGCAATAGCGGGTTTTTTTATTTGCGCCAGAAGGCGATATGCTTGGTCAGCATTTCTTCCCGCGACAGCTTTGCAGGCCATAGTTCTGTAGAGGGGCTGGTGCGCATGGCCGAAGACAAGTGAGTATAGGTCAATTGATTATCTTGTTCCATGTGATGGATCATGTCTTTGATTTCCTGGCGCTTGGTGCGGCCGTTGTACGGACAGGGGCTGGGAATGGGGGTGAAACCATGGATTTGTGGTGTGCCGCATAGTTCAGATTCGCGGAAATAAATAAGCGGGCGGATTACGGTAAGTCCGGTGCGGTCCAGGTAGGTTTTCGGCAAAAAGGTTTTCAATTGTCCTGAATATAAGATGCTCATCAAAAAAGTTTCCACTGCATCATCATGATGATGGGCATAGGCAATTTTATTAAACCCATGCAATGTGGCAAACTTGTTTATCGCGCCCCGCCGAAAAAATGCACAGCTAAAGCAGGGGTCGTTATAGTTATTGCGGGCAATGATCCCCGCGATATCCACTTGCTGGGTATAAAAAGGAATGTCCAGATCAGTGCAGAACCTGGCCAGTCCGGATGTATCAAAATCGGAACTGAACATTGGATCAAGGGTGATTACGGCAAGTTCAAACTTATGGTCTTTACGGTCCCGCAAAAAGGCCAGGGCATAGGTAAGAAACAGGCTGTCCTTGCCTCCGGACAAGCCTATTAAGATTTTATCACCGTCCTCGATCATATCAAATTCGACTATGGCCCGGCACAGCCTGCCAAAGAAATTTTTCGGCAAGAGTTTCTTCATCTTGTCATAACTCCTGTTTATGTATTTTTTTGACAATCGGGGGAATTTAGCAATGCCGCGCTGGAGCCAGGCAGCTTTGTTGGGAGATTTTTCTCTGCGCAGCCAAACTCTGTCATGTATTTCCAGTAACGCTTTGGCATGTGACTCATGCGGCACTCTGGGTTGTACCGTCCCTGTATCGCAATGGTATCATAAAACAGCTGCCACAGTTCGCGGAATGTTTGTTCTTCCTCATCTGCCGCCGGCAGTTCAAGGGATTCGATAGGAATGATCGCCGACTGATAAGGCTGATACACCAGGCCCATGCCATGGGTTTTATCGTGGATCAAAAAACGTTCTTCGGGATAACGCTCGCAAAAATGCTGCACTAAGAGTGGCAGTACGTAATTTTTTGGCTCTATTTCGCCGACGAGAACGTTATTAACTATGGAAAACCGCAGGAAACCTTTTAATAGATGACTTTCCCTGTCTAAATGTTTAATTGCTTTAAAGAGTGTATTCACCACGTTGTCTGTCAGCATATTCATTACAGCAGGACCGTGGCGGAACCCAAGTCGTAGAAATAACAGGATGCATAACTCTTTTTCAACAAGACAAGTCAAAAAGGCACGCCGAACAAAATTAAGCGCCGAAGCTCCCAGCTTTTTGGGAATGGAAGTCAATACCCGGCCTGCTTTTTGCAAATCTGTCGGTATCTCCTTTGTGGGAAAGAGCAGGGGTTGACATGCATCGGGCGTAAGAATATTCACCGGAATTTCTTTCTCTGCATAACTTTCAAAAACGCAGCACAACAAACCATCGAGACTTCCGTCATAGCGATAAATCAGGTCTGACTTGTTAAGCATTTTAGTATATCCTCCTGTGGTAAAGGCAGCATCGGCGGCTGATCAAAAAGAGAAAGTTGTTCAGTCTGCAAGGAGAAATCCGCATGAAAGCGTTCCAGAGTTTTTTCGGAAAACAAAGAGCGGAGCATTATGTTTTGTGAAATTTTCGGGCTAGCTGCTGGTTTTCCGGCAGTGGTAATAAAATACTGTGCTCGCTTGAGGACAACTCCCAGTTTTTTCAAGCCTTCAAAATGGAGAACTGTTGTACGGCGGGCGGTAAGAATTCGTTTGGCACTGGTTACGCCGATGCCAGGCACTCGCAGCAAGTCCTGATAGGGAGCACGGTTCACATCAACAGGGAAAAACTCCAGGTGATTGAGTGCCCAGTTGCATTTAGGATCCAAATAGGGATTAAAGCTTTGATGCTGCTGATCGAGAAGCTCGCCGGCGGAAAAGCCGTAAAACCTGAGCAGCCAGTCCGCCTGGTAAAGACGGTGTTCACGCCACAGCTGCGGTTTTACATCTAATGCCGGCAAAAGACTATCATCAGCTACCGGCATATATGCAGAAAAAAAGACGCGTTTGAGTTTATATTTTTTGTAAAGACCTTCTGTTAAATTCAAAATTTGAAAATCTGTGTCCGGTGTAGCACCGATAATCATCTGCGTACTTTGTCCTGCGGGAACAAATTTTGGTGTATGGCGGTACTTTACAATGTCGCGTGAATTTTCCTCTATGCGGTTTTGAATATAGCCCATGGGTGCAAGAATCGAATGCTTTGACTTGTCCGGAGCCAGCATTTGCAAACTATTTTGCGATGGCAGCTCAATATTCACACTCATCCGGTCTGCCAGCATACCGAGGCGGGTTAAAAGAGAACTGTCTGCTCCAGGGATTGCTTTGGCATGAATATATCCCGAAAACCGGTACTCCTCCCGTAAAATTCGCAGCGCCTCAATCATTTGTTCACATGTATAGTCCGGATTTCTCAGTACGCCGGAGCTCAAAAAAAGGCCTTCAATGTAATTCCGGCGGTAAAAATTAATGGTCAGCTCAGCTAATTCCCGTGGTGTAAAGGAAGCCCGCGGCGTGTCGTTAGTCAAACGGTTAACGCAGTATTTGCAATCATAAACGCAAACATTTGTCATGAGTATTTTTAACAGGGAAATGCAGCGTCCGTCTGCCGAAAAGCTGTGACAGATTCCACAAGCTGCCGCACTGCCGATTCCACCGGCAATTGTTTTTTTGTCAACCCCGCTCGAGGTGCAGGCCACATCATATTTTGCTGCATCGGTTAAAATTTTCAACTTATCAAAAGCATCCACATGTGTCAACTCCCTTATTTGCGATGGGTTATCTTAGGTAATAATCAGTAATGGATGTGCCAAATAAGTTATTAATTCTAATTATACAGCCAAAACATATGTTTGGCAAACATATGTACTATTTTTAAAGTTTTTTATAAGAATAAAGTAAGAAGGATGGTGAAGAATATATATTGAACGAATTCAGAAAAATGTGGTCCTGAGCAAGAAAAGCTCTTTGCTGGTAAGAAACTCCATGTTTTTGGCGTCCTTGGCGGTTAAAAATTCTTGATGTATCCAGCCATGTTCCGTCTCAATATATGCAGAATACGGAGGGATGATAATGTGGAAGAGCGCTAATGACAACTGGGTAAATGAATGCAGTTCAGGCAAAGGCTGCCAGCTTACCCAAAAGCAAAGCTTTGGGGTAGCAGGCATTTATGACTGCTGCGGCCGCTGGCCGGGTGTGGTAGAAAAAGCAATATATGATATACCCGGAGTATTTAAGGTCAGAGCTAACGAAGTATCGAAAATAGTAACGGTGGAACATAATACCCAGACTACGTTGGATGATATCAAACAAGCGGTAATTAATGTCGGTTTTACCCCTGTAGATATGGAGGATATCGATGAAGAAGTGGTTGAAATGGGAAAAATAAATATGGGGATAGACAAACAAATGTAAGGCATACACTAGATGGACGCAATAAGAAATGCCCTGAAATTAATTTTCAGGGCTATCTGTTTATCTGTTCCTATTGTTGTTCAGTCATAGGATGGTTTGTCAAATAGTTCCAGAATAATTCCATACAAGTCGGCAGTAAAGGCGGGCTGGCGACGGCGTAAAATTTACGTTCGATTTTAAAGTTAGCTAATTCGATGATGCGGAGGCGGCCGGACAGAAGCTCTTCTTCTACGGCCCATTTGGAAATAAAGCCAATGCCTATGCCATTTAGGATTGCAGCTTTCAATGCCTCATTGCCGGCAACCTGCAGTATAATATTTAATTGCTCATTGCTGATGCCATGGGATGTCAGCGCATTTAATACAGCACATCTTGTGCCGGAAGAAGATTCGCGCAACACAAACGGATAAGTCAGGATCTGGGCCAAAGTCGGATTTGGCTGTACGCTGAATTTTGGAGAGGCGACCAGGATAAGTTCATCCTGCCATAACGGACGGCTGGTAAAGGCGTCGTCAGGTCTGATGCCGACAATAGCCAGGGGGAATTTACCATTCTGATAAGCCTGTAAGATGGACATACTGTCCCCTGTCTTTAGAGAAATTTTTAGACCTGGATGTTGTCGCAAAAAATCGGCCAACAACCCAGGTAAAATGTATTCTCCTGGAATAGTACTGGCGCCAATAATTATTTCCCCTGCGGCACCTGCAATTAAAGCCTTAATCTGATTTGCTGTTTCAGTGAAAATGTTATCAATTTTACAGGTATTGGCGTATAATTTTTCTCCGTAAACGGTTAATGAGACTCCCTTGGCTGTTCTGGTAAACAATGGACAGTCAAATTTTTTTTCTAAATTATCAATATGAAAGGATACTGTTGGTTGGGTAAGACCGAGCTTTTTAGCTGCGGCGGAAAAACTTTTTTCTTCTACTACGGTAAAAAATACGGAGAGGGAATGTAAATGAGACATCTGGTTCACCTCGCTAAAGCAATATTCGGCAAGACTAGGACATTTCCCTGTATTGAAGCAAGTTAAATGTAAAAAACGGTCTGCGACTTAAAAATAGTGGCAGACTGCGCTTTATATCTACAATTATGGTATAATAAATCTGGGCTGGTTGTCAAAGGACTTCAGTAATATATAAATTTGGGTTTCTTGCTAAATTCATCTCGGCTAATCTTTTGCAGCTCTGACCATTTTCGTCACATGTCACCTGAATAAACGGAATAAGCTTGTCACCGTCTCTGTATCCGGTTATTGTACCCAGAGTTTTGTCACTTAAACGGACGGTTGCACCTATAGGATAAAAAACCGTTGTCTCAGCCAACAGACGGATAAGTTCAGGCTGAAAAAGCGTCTCGCCTGTCCGCTGAATTATGGCCAGGGTGTCATATACCGGGATCGCTTTGCGGTAGGGCGTAGGTGAGGTCATAGCGGTAAATACATCAGTCAGAGCCACAATACAGGAATATTCGTGGATTGCGGTATTCGCAAGCCTTTGAGGATAGCCGCTGCCGTCAAACCGCTCATGATGCTGTAACGCACAAGTGGCAGAGGCTAGACTGATATCAGGATTGGTGCGTAAGAGTTCAAAGCCTGCTTCAGGGTGCTGTCTGATTAACTTGTTTTCTGCATCAGTTAACTTACCAGGCTTGTTGAGAATTGCCGGGTCAATTTTTATCATGCCTGAATCGCGCAAAAGCGCTCCAGTTCCTAAATCGCGAAGTTTATTTCCTTCAAGACCAAGTTTGGCCCCCAGGACTATTCCCAGGAAAAACCCGGTTACAGAGTGGGCAAACAAATAATCGTTGCAATTTTTCATAGCCATAAAAATTGGCTGCAGGTCCTGGAGACGAAAAAGTTCATCCAATAACGGTACGGCTCTGGTTTTTTCTTGTCCCAGATCCACATACTTGCCCAGTTGCACGTTTTTAATAGTATCACAGGCTTCTTTAAGTAAGTTGGTGCGTATTTGCTGTGCCTCTTTATCTGCCTGGTCGATATATTTTGAATTGTCATCTTCAACATATATATAGTCGACAATATCCAGGTCTTTTAGTTTG
>JAEYSJ010000211.1 GCA_023434855.1 Bacillota bacterium
TCATCCGATACGGCAGTTACATTGAACCAGTATAATATCAAAGCATATCCGGCCCGGTTGGTGCAGATTGGCGGTAGCTACCAAGAGGTCATGGCAAGTTATAGTTGGAAAGTTACAATACCTAAAATACCATTTGTGGCTCCGCATGGTGATATTGGTTATGTAGGCATTTATAGTCATGTAAACCTAGATAACTACAGTTCATCACGTGTCGGAATTGTATTGACAATACCAAAATAAGAAAACCTCATCGGTCTGTACAGATCCTTAGCCAACGAGGTTTTGAATAAGGTCTTTGGTCGCTGTGGAGTTAAAACTCTGCAGTGGCCATTTTTTGTTTTATATAGACTATATGGCGTTTTCTTACCTTAATTACAAAAGTTAAAGGAAGCTCTTTGCCTTTTTTGCAAAATCGCTGTTACGGTTCCACGATTGCATAATTTTATCATCAGAGTGCTCAATCATTTGCTCAATGACAAATCCCGCTTTTGCCAACGCATTCACATAGGTTGATATTTTTCGGTCAGATATTGTTAGCGCACTTCATCAAGAGATACCGAATACCAAGATTCATCGAAATAATATTTTTTAAAAGCAAGTATATTAGTTTTTGCAACAACACATTTGTGTATAAGGTGAGACCAACTGAAAATAAATGCGCCGTTTTTTTAGGTAAGAAGCAATCCGGCAAAAAGTACTTTCAAGGTCAGTGGTCCATCCTATGGTTTATTTACTGATTGTATTAATGGAAGTCTATACAAGCTGATTGGCATCAGTAGAAAAGGCAACGGTACGAGAACTGTAAATTGCTGCGAAGCTGTTACCCGAATTCTACGTGCTGGTGGGCTCAGTATTTTGTCAGATGTGCCTGCTGACTGTTTAACACCAAAATGTTTGTATGAGGTGCTAAAACAAAATAGTGCCAATGAATAATCCCCGCTCATTCTCATAGTATTTAATATTTAAGTATGGGGGGAATTATTATGAGTGTTGTATTTTGTGTCTCAGACCTTAAAATGAAAGAGGTCATCAATACTGCTGATGGTAAGCGTTTAGGCACTATCACTGACATAGAGATTGATATTGATTCAGGCAAACTTACTGCAATCGTAGTACCTGGCGCGGGCAAGTTTTTGGGTTTATTCGGACGAAATGAGGATATTGTTATTCCATGGGATAAGATTAGTAAAATCGGGTTTGACGTAATTCTCGTAGAAACAAAAGCGTTTGCTGATTTGGGCCTTGCTGATAAATAAGAAAAATCTCTAACCTTTATTAAGGTTAGAGATCTTTTTTTCGGTTTAACCGCCAAGGACGCCAAGGAAAACATTAAAAAAATATTGGAATTCTTTTTTTATAATGTGATAATTGCCATGTGATATTCAAAGACATTGGGGGTCTTAATAAAAAAAATTAAAAAATTAGCAGGAATTATACAATATATGGCGTAAAAGTAATATATGAGCACAATATATAGTGATGTTATTCCTCGGTATTCACTACTAATTTATATTATATCAGCGTTTGCAAAATTACGCAATAAATGTCACAGTGTGCATAATGAGAGAGAAGGGATGTTATGCGTTGCCCGTTTTGCAGTTTTGTTGAGAGCAAAGTTATTGACTCCCGTGCGACGGAGGAGGGCAATTCTATCAGGCGTCGGAGGGAATGTCTTTCTTGTATGCGTCGATTTACTACTTATGAAGTGATTGAAGAGATACCATTAATGGTTATAAAAAAAGATGGCCGTCGGGTAATCTTTGATCGCACAAAGTTGATCAATGGGCTTTTAAGGGCTTGCGAAAAACGGCCAATATCGTTGGCAATGGTGGAAGAATTGGCGGACAAAGTGGAAAAAGAAATTCGTAATACCATGGAACGGGAAATATCCACCCAGCAGATAGGTGAAACAGTAATGCAGCATTTAAAAGAAATTGACCAGGTGGCATACGTACGCTTTGCTTCGGTATACCGCCAGTTTGCCGATATCAACAATTTTGTACATGAATTAGAAGCGTTGATGAAGGGACAGCTAAAATAATAGTCTAAGATTATGAAAGCGGGGAATTGTGATGTTGGCGAAAATAAAAAAACGTGATGGTCGTGAAGTAGCATTTGATGAAGGTAAAATAACTGAAGCTATTTTTAAGGCTGCTAAGGCTGTCGGAGGCGCGGACAAGCATTTGGCAATAGAACTGACATTGGATGTGTTGCGTTATTTAAAACAGAAATATAACGGCGGTGTATTTGGTGTAGAAGACGTACAGGATGCCGTGGAAAAAGTTCTTATTGAAAAGGGCCATGCCAAAACGGCCAAGGCATATATTTTATACCGGGATAAGCGAACTCGCATTCGTGATGCACAATCCGACCTTATGGATGCAGTGGGTGAAATACTTGTAGAAACCAGCCGGGAGAATGCCAACGTGTCTAATTCGCCTTCGGCCAAAATGCTGCAAATAGCCAGTGCGGCGAGCAAGGCCTATTATTTAAACAGGTTAATTCCTGAACATATGGCATTAGCACATACCAGAGGCGATATTCATATTCATGATCTTGATTTTTACGGAAAAACGCTGACCTGTCTCCAGATTCCTTTGGGGAAATTATTGAAGACCGGTTTTAATAACGGACATGGATATATAAGACCTCCAAGACGTCCGGCTTCTGCTACTGCATTAGCGGCCATTATTCTGCAAAGCTCGCAGAACGACATGCATGGCGGACAATCATTTGCCTTCTTCGACAGGGATATGGCTGTATTTATGGATAATGCCGCCGAAGAAGAAATTTACCAGGCTATGGAAGCGTTAATATATAATCTTAATTCTATGCATAGCAGAGCAGGTGCTCAGGTGCCTTTTTCCAGTTTGAATATTGGTACTGATACAACACCGGCAGGTCGTATGGTAATCAAAAACCTTCTACTGGCTTATGAAAAAGGACTGGGGCGCGGGGAGAATCCGATATTCCCTAATATTATTTTCCGGATAAAAGAAGGAGTAAATTTAAATCCCGGTGATCCTAATTATGATTTGCTTAAATTGGCTGTCCGGGTAGCTTCCCAAAGACTTAATCCTACTTTTAGTTTTATGGATTCATCGTTTAACAAAGCGTATGGCGATCAGGTAGGATATATGGGCTGCCGAACAAGAACTATGGCTAATAAGTGCGGCCCGGAAGTAACTGATGGACGGGGAAATTTAAGTTTTACAACTATTAATTTGCCGCGTCTGGCAATTAAGGCTGAACGGGATTTAATGAAATTTTATCAAAGCTTATCTGATTTAATGGATCTTACCTGCGAGCAACTGTTTCACCGTTTCCAAGTACAAAGTGCATTGAAAGTCAAGGATATGCCTTTTTTAATGGGGCAAGGTTTGTATTTAGATTCGGATAAGCTGTCAATGGGGGATACCATTGGCGATATTATAAAACATGGGACCTTGTCGGTAGGTTTTATTGGATTGGCCGAAACACTTATTGCCCTGACTGGCTGTCACCATGGAGAAAATGAGGAATCACAGGTTTTAGGCGAGGAAATCGTAGCCTTTATGCGCAATAAGGTAGATAAAGCAGCTGAACGTTACAACCTGAATTACACTTTGCTGGCTACTCCGGCAGAAGGATTGTCAGGAAGATTCACTAAGCTGGATTGCCGCGAATTCGGGCTTATTCCAGGCGTTACCGATAAAGATTACTATACTAACTCGTTTCATATACCGGTAGACTATTTAATTAGTATTTACGATAAAATCAAAATTGAAGGTGTATATCATAAGTATACCAACGCCGGTCATATCAGCTACATTGAGTTTACCGCTCCTCCTGTCAATAATCTGGGAGCCTTAGAAGATATTCTCCGTTACATGAAACAGTGTGACATTGGTTATGCCGGTATTAATTTTCCGGTGGATTTTTGCGAAGGCTGCGGGCGGCTTGGTGTAATTGATACAGATAACTGTCCATCATGTGGTTCGTCAACTATCCGGCGGGTACGGCGTATTACCGGATACCTAAGCACTGTTGACAGGTTTAATGATGCTAAATGCACAGAACTGAAACAACGGGTATCACATATTTAACCCGGGAAGGGAGCAGTTATGAGATTAAGAATAGCTGGCATAACTAAAGAAAGCGTTGTTGACGGTCCGGGATTAAGACTGGTAATTTTTACGCAAGGTTGTCCGCATCATTGTGAGGGCTGCCATAATCCTGAAACCCATGATTCTTTGGGCGGAGAGGCGGTTGATACCGCCAGCGTGTTAGAAACAGTTTACCAGGCGAAGTTAATCCGCGGTGTGACCTTTTCCGGTGGCGAGCCGTTTATGCAGCCTCGTCCATTGGCTTATCTGGCAAAACGCATTAAAGCGAAAGGGTTTGATATTGTTACTTATACCGGCTTTTTATTTGAACATATTTTGGCGGCTGCAGTTCAGAATAAGGCAGTGCGGGAACTGCTGCATTATACCGATATTCTTGTGGATGGCCGGTATCAGGCAGATAAACGGGATTTATGCCTGGCTTTCCGTGGTTCAACCAACCAGCGATTAATTGATGTGCAGGCTTCTTTGCGCAAGGGTTGCGTTGTATTATGGGATGACCCGGAACGTATGCGAATTCTGGCTTAAAAATTTTAGGTCATTTCTGCGGCTTTTTGCATATAATGTAAGGTATTTGCCAAAAGCCGGGAGGGATCAGTGTTGACAATAGTAGAAACATTACTGCTGATGGCAGTAATGATATTGGCGGCCCAGATATTAATTTTGCAGCATCATTATAGTGAAAAGTTAGCGGATCAAGCCATTGTGCTAAATTATTTAATAGATATATTGGGGGGCAAGCGGTTAGATAGTAAGGAATTGGCACAAATTAAGGATAAATTATTTAACAGCTCACAATAAAGGGTGAGCTGTTTATCTTAGCTTTGAAGAATCTGGTTAGAATTAGGGGGTATCATATGCGAAAAATATGGCTTGCAGGTGGCTGCTTTTGGGGGGTTGAAGCTTACTTTCAGCAACTTAAGGGTGTCGTTGACACGACAGTAGGATATGGACAGGGATCAACCACACATCCAACATATAAGGAGGTGTGTTCCGGGAATACAGGTCATACCGAGGTTTGTGAGATCATTTATGATGAAACGGTGCTTTCTCTCAACCAGGTAGTAGAACATTATTTTCGGATCATTGATCCAACTTCATTGAATCGTCAGGGACCGGACCGGGGAACGCAGTATCGAACAGGCATATATTTCACAGATGAAAGTGATAGATTAATAATTACAGACTTTTTTCATACTATGCAGGCTCGCTATCGTAATCCAATTATTGTAGAGGTTGAACCCCTGCGAAATTTTTATCCGGCAGAAGACTATCATCAGGATTATTTAAAAAAGAATCCTCAAGGCTATTGTCATGTGAATCTCGGGCTTGCCAGTGTGAACGAATGCAAATGCTAACTAGTGAATATTATTCCAGTATATAAGTACGCCGGCTGTTGCCGGTGTTTTACTTAGTAATACCAAGATTATTGTTATTATAGCAGAGCAAGATAGTCCTATATTGTACAACTGTGAATCTTTATGTACAATGGTTTTAAAAGAAAATGCATTAATGTTGGGGGTATATATATGTCGTTGAGAAATAAGCTGGGTAGGGAATTCGTTTTTACAACTGAATTAGGAGGAATTAACGGAACGCTGATCGAGGATAGCGTCGCTAAAGCGCGAGCATATGAGGGCGTTGATGCAATAAATATTCACGACTGCCCGAATGCACGGCTCCGCATGAATTCAATCATGGCAGCCGCCATAATACAGCGGGAACTGCAAATTGAAACTATTCCGCATTTCACCTGCCGCGATCGCAGTCTATTAGGCACACAGGCTGACCTTCTGGGAGCGCATGCATTAGGTATTCGCTATCTGTTGCCAACTACCGGTGATGGGCCGCAGCATGGGCCTTACCAATCTAAGGCCGTTTATGACTATAGTTCAGAAAAGCTCATTGAAATTATTAGCAAATTAAACACAGGTAAGGATGCAAATGGCGAAGAGTATAAAGGAAATACTTCTTTTTGCGTAGCGGCTACCGCTAGTCCTGATGCTCTAAACATGGAAGCGGAAATACAACGTATGGCCAAAAAAATTAATGCGGGTGCTGATTTTTTCCAGACACAGCCTGTATATAATGTAAATCAGGCGAAAAAGTTCGCTTCAAATGCAAAGGCACTTAAGAAACCGGTCATCCTTGGACTAATGCCTTTGAAAAGCTTAAAAATGGCGGAGTTTGTAAATGACAATGTTGCCGGTATTTCAATTCCAGACAGTATAATTGATGAAATGAAACAGGGCAAGCCGGGATTTGATGTTGCCAGCGAGTTTATCCGCGAAGTATATGACATTATTGATGGAATACATATTTTTGCCATGGGTGACATAGCCGTTACAAACAAAATCATAGAATATACCAAGAACTTATTATAAAAAATCAATTGGACGCTTTCAGCCGGACGGTACAGCATAGGACAAACTAATGTGTCCCGTTGGTGGCATTGTGAAGTTCGAGGGAGAATTGTTTCTGACTTAAATGCATAAAAGAGGAATTATTTAGCTATTAATAGAATTATGCATCGTAATTGCGCGCTTTTTTGGAGGTGTAAATGTGGATAACGAACAGATTATTAGTGAAACTATTGATAAATATGAAAAGTATATTAATCCGGCTGTAGCCAAACTTTTTCGTTTTATGGGGCTTGGCACGGTGGAATGGGAAGCAAAGGAAAACATAATTCGTGATATTGATGGTAAAGAATATATTGATTGTTTAGGCGGTTATGGAGTTTTCAGCCTGGGACACCGGCATCCTAAAGTGGTAGAAGCTGTTAAGAAGCAGCTTGATTACATGCCTTTGTCCAGTAAAGTATTGCTTGATAAACCTATGGCTGATCTGGCAGGGTTACTGGCAGATATTACCCCAGGTGATTTGCAGTATAGTTTTATTGTAAATAGTGGCACAGAGGCGGTAGAAGGCGCTTTAAAATTAGCCCGTATTCATACCGGAAAGACTAAGATTGTTTCCACTGTTAATTCCTTTCATGGTAAAACCTTTGGTTCTCTTAGCGCTACCGGCCGGGAATTATTTCGAGAGCCGTTCAAGCCGTTATTATCCGGTTTTAGTCATGTGCCTTTTGGCGATATCGATGCTTTGGAGCAAGCCGTTGATGATGATACTGCAGCAGTAATTGTTGAGCCTATTCAAGGCGAAGGTGGCATTATTGTACCGCCTGATCATTACTTACCGGGAGTGCGCCGGCTGTGTGACCGGCTCCAGGCACTCTTTATTTGCGACGAAGTGCAGACAGGTTTAGGTCGTACGGGAAAAATGTTTGGTGTGGATCATTACAGTGTGGTGCCGGATATTTTAACTACAGCTAAAGCGCTGGGTGGCGGTGTTATGCCGATTGGCGCTTTTACAGCCAGACCGCATATTTGGGAAAAGTTTATCAGCAGTCCCTTCCTACACACATCAACTTTTGGGGGCAATCCTTTGGCATGTGCGGCAGCGATAGCAACAATAACTGTTTTGCGGGAAGAAAAGCTAATCCAGCGGGCTGCTGAGATGGGCGAGTATGTAATTGGTTTGCTACAAAAATTGCAACAGGCTTTTCCTGAGGTGATTAAAGAGGTTCGCGGCAAAGGATTAATGATAGGACTTGAATTAACCAAAGAAGGCATCGGAGGCCTTTTGATGTCAGAACTGATAAATAATGGCATCCTCGTGGCGTACACCTTGAATAATCCTAAAGTAATCCGTATTGAACCGCCGCTTATCATTGAGAAGGAAATGGTGGATAAAGTTGTTAATGCTTTTAGCCGCGCAGTTGAATTGGCTAATGGTATGATTGAAGATTTATAAAACATGTTGAAAAATATGCAACATTAATAAAAAGAGGCTGTTTAGAAATGTCCGGAGCAGATGGGCGTTTATAAAGCCTCATAGAGGGGGAAATTATAATGCCATACGTTGAAGTATCCATGCCTGTAATGTGTGAACGTAGTAAAATATATCCTATTTTGAAACAAATGGAAAGATATCCTGATTTTATGCAGGATTTAGTCAGCGTTCAGGTAGTTGAACGTAAAGACAATACTACTGTCAGTAAATGGGTGTCTAATGTTGACGGACGTATAATAAAATGGACCGAGTTGGATACTTTTGATGATGAAAATATGCACATTGGATACAGGCAAATTGAAGGGGACTTGAAAAAGTTTGAAGGTGAATGGATACTTACACCTATCTCCGGCGGCACTGAAGTTAAATTAACGGTAGACTTTGAATTTGGTATTCCGATGATCGCTGGCATTTTAAATCCCATATTAAAGAAAAAGGTCCGGGATAATAGCATGAATATGCTTAAAGCTGTTAAAGAAAGAGTGGAACAAGGACAGTAAAATACTCTTGTTAATTAATAATTAAACACATATAATTAGTTTTAGAATAATAAAAGGAGGGATATTTTTTAAAAATAGTATATACTTTTGAGGATAAAATCTTGATATAGCGCCTAATTTTATTCTTATACTATGGAGGGCTTTTATGAATAATACCTTGAAAACGACCGTATTGCTTGCCGCTTTAACGGGTTTACTGCTGGCGGTGGGTAATTTCATTGGTGGCACTAAAGGTATGACCATTATGTTTGTAATATCTATTTTGATGAATTTTGCTAGTTTCTGGTTTAGCGATAAAATTGTTTTAAGCATGTATGGAGCAAGGGAAGTTACTCCGCAGGATGCTCCTGATTTGATCCGAATGGTTTCAGGTTTAGCCCAAAAAGCTAAATTACCGATGCCCAGGGTGTATATTATTAGCACCGATGTGCCAAATGCTTTTGCTACCGGACGTGATCCGGAACATGCCGCAGTGGCTGTAACCACAGGTATTATGCGGGCATTAAATTATGAAGAACTTGAGGGAGTGGTTGCCCACGAACTGGCTCATGTAAAGAATCGTGACACTCTCATCAGCACGGTAGTCGCTTCTATTGCCGGTGTAATTACTATGATTGCTCATATGGCGCAATGGGCGGCAATTTTTGGCCGTGGTGATGATGAAGAAAACGGTGTTGGCGGCATTGTTGAGTTTATTTTCCTGGTTGTGCTGGCTCCGCTGGCGGCGACAATTATTCAATTAGGTATTTCCCGCTCCCGGGAATTCCAGGCAGATGAAACAGGTGGTGCAGCGATTTCCGGCAATCCGCTGGCTTTGGCCAGCGCTCTCGAAAAAATTGAGTATTATGCCCATCATCAAGTCATGCCGGAAGCTACCCCGGCTACATCCCATATGTTTATTGTAAACCCGCTAAGTGGTGCGGGCAGTTGGTTAATGAGTTTATTTAGCACACATCCTTCAACTGAAGCCCGGGCTGCACGTTTACGTGAACTGGCAAAACACGTACGTTAAGAAGCGGAGAAAATTTGATGGCGGAATGATAGGGGCGTTATATGAAATTAGTGAGATTTAGAGAAAACAACCAGATAAAGTGGGGACAACTGGACGGGCAGTTAATCAATGCTGTCTCCGGTGATGTTTTTGGCGACTATATTGTGTCGGGAGAAACTTTTTTATTAAATAATGTACAGTTGTTTGCTCCCTGTGTGCCAAGCAAAGCAGTGTGTATTGGGTTAAATTATCATGACCATGCCCAGGAAATGAACCTGGCATTACCGTCGCAACCTTTAATGTTTCTTAAACCGTCATCTTCACTCTGTCACCCAGGCGGTAAAATTGAGTATCCGGAAATTACGCGGGACTTGCATTACGAAGCCGAGTTGGCTGTTGTGATAAAAAAACAGGCAAAAAAAGTTCGCCCGGAAAATGCAAATGAGTATATTTTAGGCTATACATGCGCCAATGATGTCACCGCCCGTGATTTGCAGAAAGGTGATGGTCAATGGACAAGAGGCAAATCCTTTGATACTTTTATGCCTATCGGACCTTGCCTTGAAACGGAATTAGATCCTCACAAGCTGGATATCAGACTATATCTTAACGGAGAGCTGAAACAATCATCCAATACGAATAATCTTATTTTTAAAGTTCCTGAATTAATTGCCTTTATCACCGAAGTTATGACGTTGTATCCCGGTGATGTAATACTGACAGGTACTCCCTCTGGTGTAGGACCAATGCAGGCAGGTGATATTGTCTCGGTTGAAATTAATGGAATTGGCAAGCTTGACAATATAATTGTCAAAGGCTGATGCCGCAATATTATCTGCTGTTTTTCCTGTAATACTGCATTGTATTACAGGAATTTTTTTGTTGTTGCTTTCTTATTTTTGACAATTAAAATTGTCAACCATATAATGGTATTGGCGAATATAAAAAAGCAATTGCCATACACTATGATTACAAGGGAGGGACAGTATGGACAAAACATTATCATGGTTAAAGCAAATAGCCGAAATGCCTGGAGTATCGGGTTTCGAGCAACGGGTAAAGGAATTATTGCTGGAAAAACTTAGCAGTATATCTGAAGTTTCTACTGATAAAATTGGCAGTATAATATTTAAGAAGCAAGGAACCGAAGACACCCCCAAAATAATGCTTGCCAGCCATATGGATGAGATAGGCTTTATGGTGAAACATATTACCAAAGAAGGGTTTCTAAAATTTACAACCCTTGGCGGTTGGTGGGAACAGGTTATGCTCGGGCAGAGGGTAACGGTATTAACGGCCAAAGGTGACATACCCGGCGTAGTCGGCAGCAAACCTCCGCATATACTGACACCGGATGAACGAAAAAAACTGGTGCAAAAACGTGATATGTACATAGATGTCGGTGCTGTTGACGAGAAAGAAGCCAGAGAGGTTTTTGGCGTACGACCTGGTGATCCTATAGTACCATACAGCCAGTTTACCGTTATGGCTAATGAAAAGTATTTAATGGCCAAGGCTTGGGACAACAGGATTGGTTGTGCCATAGTAGCTGATGTTATTGCCGGATTACAGCAAGAATTACATGCCAATACAGTATATGGAGTAGGTACCGTTCAGGAAGAAGTAGGTCTTAGAGGAGCGAAAACCAGTGCCAGTGTTATTGATCCCGATATTGCTTTTGCTATTGATACCTGTGTTGCGGGGGATACCCCTGGTGTATCAGATGATCAGGCTGCAAGCAAATTGGGGAAGGGAGTGTCTATTTGTATTTATGATGCCAGCATGATCCCTCATAGCAAATTACGCGACTTTGTAATTGGGGTTGCAGAACATAATAATATTCCTTATCAGTTGGATTTTACCGAAAGCGGCGGAACTGATGCAGGACGTATCCATATTCATGCTGAGGGTGTTCCAAGTTTGGTGATGAGCATTCCGACCCGCTATATTCACAGCCATAATGGTATAATTCACCGGGATGACTATGAAGCCGCGGTACGTTTATTAATTGCGGTAATAAAGAAATTAGATGCTGAAAAATATAAGGAATTAGTGAAGTGATGGGGAAAGACAACTTCTTATCATATAAAGACATATACCCAAATGTGCATGAAAGTGTATTTGTGGCTAATGGGGCGCACATTATTGGCGATGTTACTATTGGTGAAAACTCAAATATCTGGTTTAATACTGTTGTCCGCGGCGATGTTCAACATATTCGTATAGGTAAGTATACCAATATTCAAGATAACAGTACCGTTCATGTCATGTATGATCATCCTACAATTATTGATGATTATGTTACGGCAGGACATGGTGTTATTTTGCATGGCTGTCATGTAGGCAGTCAATGTCTTATTGGTATGGGAGCAATTATTTTAGGTTACTCGGAAATCGGCGATAATTGTATAATTGCTGCCGGCACATTGATTCCCGAGCGTAAAGTAATTCCCCCTAATTCGTTAGTGATGGGCTCCCCGGGAAAGATTGTAAGGACTGTAACCGATGAAGAAATTGAGGCCATACGCTGGTCGGCGCTAAAATACCATGAGGTGGCGCAACTTTATCTCGCATCAGAAGGATGATGGGTGAGTATGATGGAAGAAACTTTAGTTTTGTTAAAACCTGATGCAGTTGCAAGAGGTTTGTGTGGTCACATTATTGCCCGTTTTGAGCAAAGGGGCCTGACGATTATCGGCCTCAAGATGCTCAGATTATCTAAGGAGCAGGCGGAAAAGCACTATGAGGAACATCATGGTAAGCCATTTTTTAGTGAGCTTATCAACTTTATTACATCAGGGCAACTGATAGCCATGGTAGTTTGCGGAGAAAATGCTGTCAAAGTGGTACGGTCAATGATGGGTCCGACCAACCCGCTGGAGGCTGCACCTGGCACCATTCGCGGCGATTTTGCCCTTACAACCGGCAACAATATAGTTCATGGCTCAGACAGTTTGGTAAGTGCAACGAAGGAAATAAAGATTTTTTTTACTGAAAATGAACTTTTCAGAGTGTGTCCATAGAATATATGAACTCGAATTATCAGAGTTTAACTTAGGGGCGGAGATGAGAACATTATGAAAGTATACACAAAGACTGGTGATAAGGGTACTACCGGGTTATTGACAGGTGAACGAATTGCCAAGGACAGTATCAGAGTTGAAACATACGGCACAATTGATGAAATTAATTCAGCCTTAGGTTTAGCCAGGGCTTTAAGCGCAAAACCTGAGACAAAAGAGACCATTTATAAATTGCAGAAGTTTCTTATGTTGTTTATGGCGGAATTAGCTAGTTCAGACGGCAGTCGCTACGTACCTGCAGAACAGGTTAAGCTTCTTGAACAAACTATTGATGTGTTTTATGAAAAGCTGCCTCCGTTGAAAGAATTTGTTGTACCAGGTGATAATGCAGGTGCGGCCGCCCTTGATTTGGCGCGTACTGTTGCCAGGCGGGCTGAACGTCAATTAGTTAGGCTATCGCGCCAGGAAAAAGTAAACGAAGATCTGTTAATATCACTAAACCGGTTATCAGACTTGTGTTTTGTATTGTCGAGATATGAGTCTCTAACTGAGTAGCAGGGTGATATAATGCCAATTTATGAATTTAGATGCGATGATTGCGGTGAAAAATTTGATCAGCTATGCAGGTATAATTGGCAGAGTGCAGTCACTTGTCCCGCGTGCAATAGTGGTAAATTGGAAAAACTTTGGTCGCAGTTTGCCAGTGTTGGCCAAAGTAAGGGAATGATGGCAGGCTGTGACGCTTGTTCCAGAAATAGCTGTAGTGGTTGTAAATAATTTTGGCACAAAAAACCTGATAGCAACATACTTTATACTAAGTTTGCGTATGCATAGTATATGCATAAGACAGGGGGGCGAGCGCGGTGAAAGTGTTAAAGGTGTATGTTATGTCGGTACCTAAGCCACTGCGTAAATTAATGCGCATTTTCTGTAAAAATGGTTAAAATAGGCAAGAGAGGGAATAATAATAACCGCCTGGATCAGGCGGTTATTAATTTGCTCAGGAATAGACTGAAAAGCAGGAAAATTTACAGTTGGTAGAGAATTATAAAAACAATTTACACACAGTTATGCGCTATTCATTTGGGCAGTAGTTACAACCGAATATACCTTATAGGGGGGACACATTTTGAAAGAGTACAAAAGCGACAAACTAAGAAATGTGGGAATAGTTGCGCACGGAGGTGCCGGAAAGACATCTCTAACAGAAGCATTATTGTTCAATGCCGGAGCGACTAACCGTCTGGGACGGGTTGATGACGGCTCATCTATTACTGACTTTGAACCGGAAGAAATAAAGCGCAAAGTAACAATCAGCGCTGCATTAGCTCCATGCGAGTGGCGTGATCATAAATTGAATTTTGTTGATACTCCCGGATACGCAGATTTTGTGTCTGAAGTTAAGGGTACTCTACGGGCAGTAGACGCAGCTTTAGTAGTATTGTGCGCTGCATCAGGTGTTGAGGTGGAAACAGAAAAAGTATGGCAATATGCTGCTGATTTCGAAATGCCTCGTATCGCTTTTGTTAATAAAATGGACCGCGAAAACGCGGATTTTTATAACTCTATAGACTCAATGAAAGAAAAATTCGGCTCCGGGGTTGTTCCGATTCAACTGCCGATTGGTTCGGAAAGTTCCTTTAAAGGTATCATTGATTTAATCAAAATGAAGGCAGTTGTACCTTCTAATAATCAGGGGACACAATATGCTGAAAGTGAAATACCGGCGGACCTGGCTGAAAAAGCCGAAGAATTTCGTATGGCGTTGCTTGAAGCGGCTGCCGAGGGTGACGATGAACTGTTGACAAAATATCTTGATGGGGAAGAACTTACAAATGAAGAAATAACCGTTGGTTTAATGAAGGGTATTGCCCAGGCAAAAGTTTTCCCTGTGTTATGCGGTTCGGCGTATAAAAATATAGGTGTGCAGCAACTTATGGACTCATTTTTGGCGTATTTACCCTCACCCGAAGCGAAGATTGCTAAAGGCCAACGGCCTGGCACCCAGGAACCGATGGAGAGAAAAAGCCAAGATCCATTTTCGGCGATAGTGTTTAAGACTACTGCTGACCCTTTTGTCGGACGTCTGAGTTATATAAGAGTATTTTCCGGTGTAATGAAGCCTGACAGTACGCTATATAATGCTTCCAAAGAAAAATCTGAACGTATTGGCAATATATTCACCCTGCGGGGTAAACAACAAGATCCATTGACTGTTGCCCATGCAGGTGATATCGTCGTGGTA
This sequence comes from Bacillota bacterium, assembly GCA_023434855.1. The sequence continues at coordinate 14,718 of JAEYSJ010000211.1, forward strand.
GCTAAAATGCAGGAAACAGCGACAGGAGATACTTTGGCTGATAAAGAAAAGCCGATACTGTTTATGCCGATTAACTACCCCAAACCCATGTTTACCATGAGTGTAGAACCCAAGAACAAGGGTGATGAAGATAAACTGGGTAACGCAATCCTTCGTATTGCCGATGAGGATGCCACTTTTCGGGTCGAAAAAAATAACGAGACTCATCAACTGCTGGTCAGCGGGATTAGTGATTTGCATTTAGATGTAATAGTCGAACGCATGAAACGTAAATTTGGCGTTGATGTCAAACTTGGTGATCCTAAAATACCTTATCGTGAAACAATTCGCTCCAATACTAAAGTGGAATATAAGCACAAAAAGCAAAGCGGGGGGCATGGGCAGTACGGTCATGTATGGCTGCAATTGGAACCTTTGGCGGCCGGAAGCGGCTTTGAATTCTCGGAAAGCATTTTCGGTGGCGCTGTTCCCAGGCAGTATTTCCCCGCAGTAGAAAAAGGTGTGAGGGAAGCACTTGTTAATGGCATTCTTGCCGGATATCCTTTGACAGATATTAAAGTTAATCTTTTTGATGGTTCTTATCATGATGTTGACTCTTCAGAGATGGCCTTTAAAATAGCTGCTTCTTCCGCACTTAAAAAGGGGGCAGTGCAAGCTAAGCCTGTATTATTAGAGCCGGTATATAGTGTTGAAGTAACAGTCCCGGAATCATACATGGGCGATATTATCGGCGATTTTAACAGCAGGCGAGGACGTATTCAGGGGATGGAGCCTATCGGAAAAGGTCTGGGTGTAGTGAGAGCTATTGTACCGCTGGCAGAAGTGTTCCGCTACTCTATTGATTTGCGTTCTATGACTCAAGGGCGGGGAAGTTTTGATATGTCTTTTGATCACTATGATGATGTTCCCCAGCGTATTGCTGAAGCAATAATTGCTGGTTCTAAAAAAGATAAAGCCGTTGACGAATAAAAGAAAAACAGACTTGCTGTTAAAGCAAGTCTGTTTTACATAAAAAAGCAGACCCCATACTTCCTAATCCAAAAACGGAAATAGAAAGTATGGGGTTTTTTAATTTTCTATTGGCAGGGGTGGCTGGACTCGAACCAACGCATGACGGAGTCAAAGTCCGTTGCCTTACCGACTTGGCTACACCCCTATGGATATTCTTTAGTTGGTCGGGGCGACAGGATTCGAACCTGCGGCCTCATGGTCCCGAACCATGCGCGCTACCAAACTGCGCTACGCCCCGTTGTTCACATTTATAAAGTATACACAACTAAATCGAGCTTGTCAACATACATTTCGTGCTTACTTTGGCATAATTTAAGTATGTGTAAAATAATACAAATTTATGCTAAAACATGGCAGGAATTAGTAGAAAAATGGCGAAGTAAACAAAAAATATAAATGTGAAGGAGGGTTTTATGTCTAAAATATCAAAGTTTTTTGTTATTTTGTCGATGTGTATCGTGACTGCTTCTGTTTCGCAAGCTTCCGCTCAGGAACAGACAATTTTAAAACAAGGTATGTCAGGCAATGATGTGTCTATATTACAGACTACTTTAAAGGATTATGGTTATTATCAAGGCGATATTGATAAACAATTTGGCGCCGGTACACGCGAGGCTGTTATTAGCTTTCAACTAGATTGCGGACTTGAGCCTGATGGTATTGTAGGTAATGAAACTCTACAAGCATTACATAATTTCAAATCACGGGATGTTGCCAGCCGTGGTCAAAACAATCGTTGGAAAGGCCAAAGAATTGTGAATTATGCCAAACAATTTTTAGGTGTTCCCTATGTTTGGGCCGGCCGTTCGCCAAGCGGCTTTGATTGTTCCGGTTTTATTTCTTATGTTTTTGGGCAACAGGGTATAAGTGTGCCCAGAATGGCTGATGAGCAATTTGCTATTGGCTTATCAGTGAATCAGTATGACTTACAACAAGGGGATCTGGTCTTTTTTACTACGTATGAGCCTGGTCCGTCTCATGTCGGAATTTATATAGGTAATGGCCAGTTTATTCATGCCAGTTCAGGTGCAGGACACGTGACAATTACATCGCTGTCCAGCCAATACTATCAAGCCAGATATTTAGGTGCGCGTCGTATTATTTAAAATATAAATGGTGAACTTATAACTGGGCTAAAAATGCCTGGTTTTTTGCTGTATTAGAATTCAGTTCCGCAAATTGCATTTTCTATCTGTATAACTTTTCGGGAAAGTTATGATAAATACTATATTTATTTGTATAGAATATGTTAAAATATAGGTTGATAAATAATAGAGGGAATTACATGCGAATCATAACAGGAAGCGCTAGAGGGACGAAATTAAAAACACCTGGTGGACTTGAAACACGTCCTACAGCTGATAGGGTAAAAGAGTCAGTATTTAATATTTTAGGATCGTCTGTGGATAATGTAATGGTACTTGACTTATTTGCGGGCACTGGAAACTTAGGATTGGAAGCTCTGAGCCGTGGAGCCAGGCATTGCGTTTTTATTGACCAAAGTTTAAATAGCATTAATCTTATTAAAGAGAACGCTGTCCGAACAAAACTCTCTGATAAAGTCGAAATTTACAAAAATGAAGTGATACGAGCCCTTGATAAGATCATTATTAGTTCTGGCCGTATGTTTAGTTTGATATTTTGCGATCCTCCCTATAACCAAGGGTTAGTTGAAACGGTATTACAAAAAATTGATAAAAGTTCTATTCTTGAGCCGCAAGGTATTGTTATTGTTGAGCATTCACGTCATGAACCGATAACTTCTGAATTGGAGAAATTACAGCTCAAACGTACCGAGAGATATGGTGAAACATTAATTAGTTTTCTGACATCCTAATGTTGATGGGAGTAGGGGGAATTGACGATGCGTAGTGCTGTTTGCCCTGGCAGCTTTGATCCTGTGACAAATGGGCATATTGATATTTTTGAACGAGCCAGTAAAATGTTTGACCTATTGATTGTTGCAGTTTTTAATAATCCTAATAAAATACCCCTTTTTAATATGGAAGAGCGGGTGGACATGCTGTCAACTGCTACTAATCATATTCCTAATGTACGAATTGACGCTTTTTCCGGTTTGCTTAACGAGTATGTCCATCAGCAGAACACTAATATTATCGTTCGAGGACTCAGGGCGTTAAGCGATTTTGAATATGAATTTCAGCGGGCCTTACTGATTAAAAAGGTCGACCCAGTTATCGAAACGGTATTTATGATGACAAGCAGTGAGTATTCTTTTGTAAGCTCCAGTGGAATAAAAGAATTGGCGAAGTTTGGCGGATGTATTTCCGGATTGGTACCTGAGTGCGTGGAGAAGAAAATTATTCAACGTGCCGATAAAATATGACATAATACTAAGTATTAAATTGAATGCATATGTGTTTCATTATTTGCTGCTATTGCTTACCGATGAAACGTTGACAAATTATATTCTGAACAGACTACTTTTTTAGATGGGAGAGAGGTAAACATGAATATAGAAGAGATATTGGATGAAATAGATGCAATATTGCTTGAAGCAAGCCGGGTGCCTTTTACTAATAAAAAGGTAATTGAAGAAGATGATTTAGCCAGATTACTTGATGAATTACGGGAAATGTTGCCTGAAGAAATATCAGAGGCAAAAGGGATCGTAAAAGAACGGCAGCGTATTTTGGATGATGCGCAAAAAGAAGCCAGAAATATAGTCGAGCAGGCTAAGAATTATATTAGCAAATTAACAGAAGAAAATGTTATTACCAAACAAGCTCAGGAGCAAGCTAATGAAATTGTTTTACAAGCTCATAAAACAGCCAGGGATCTACAAGGTGATGCCGCATCTTATGCCGTTGACGTATTTAAACATATTGAAGCTAATCTGGCGAAAGCTTTGGAAATTGTTCATCAGGGACATTGTGAACTTCAACAATCTATGAAAACTAATCAAACGCCAATTAGACAAGATAGACAAGAAATAAACGAGGGATAAGGGGGTAAATACCCCTTTTTTTTATTATGAAATCTTTATAGCTTTTTCAGTGAGCAGGAACGGTTATTTTATTTATTCTTAAGTTGGAAAATGTTTACGTTTTTCTTACAAACGAATATAATTCTTTAACGATATGGAATGTTATAGATAATGTTACCATTATTCCCATTAACAGTAAAAGCTGGTAGATTATCTGTTCAAGTCTCGTCAACCAAAAAATCATAGTACTGGTATTTCCTATGTTGAACATAACAGGTATAATGAAGAACTTACCTAATGCCTCTGCCGGTCCCATAAGAAGCATAGTAATAAGGCCAGCTAAAATTGCATGCAGCAGCCTTGCTATCATGTATGGAGTTAAACGGATGCCTGATTCAATAACGATGCTTGCTACCTGACCATGAACTGACAGACCGCTCCAGGCAATAATAGCGCTGGCCATGGTAACTTTTTGAATTAACGGTGCATTTGCCTGACTGGCAGCAAGGGTGCCTAAGTCGATTTCCAATAAACCACTGACCATCGAAGGAGCAAGAGCAGTACTAAATCCAATTAATTGTAATACAAAACTAAAAATGTCTGTTAACAGATTATTTATTCCCACTACTGATAATATTCGTATAAATACCGAAAATAAAATTATGAAACCGCCAATCAATAGGATGGTATTCATTGAACTTTTCACAGAATCTCCTAAAAGTTGCCCAACTGAGCGTTTATCTTCCTTTTTTGCAATATAAAGTGCGCGAAAAGCTCTGATTATTATATTGCCATTCGGTATTGGAGGATCATTTGTTATTTTATCCCGGTGTCTTCCGTGGTAACGAAATATAAAGCCGACAAGGAAACTTGATAAATAATGCGCCAAGGCGATGGTGGCGCCCAACTCCGGCATGCCAAACATTCCTACGGCCACAGCCCCAAACATAAACAACGGATCGGCGGTATTAGTGAATGACAGCAGCCGCTCAGCTTCAACGGCGCTGCACATTTGGCTTTTACGGAATTTGCAGGTAATAACAGCATCCATCGGATAGCCTGACGCTAACCCCATAGACATTGCAAAAGCACCTACTCCGGGAACATTAAAAATTGGGCGCATCAGCGGTTCAAGCAGTACTCCGATAAAATGGACAACCCCAAATCCCATAAGTATTTCCGATAAAATAAAAAAAGGGAGTAACGACGGGAAAACAACATTCCACCATAAATTTAATCCCATTATAGCGGAGTCAAACGCTTCCTTAGGGTATTGCACCATGGATATTGTTATAAATACTGCACTAAATGCCATAAAATATGTCAGAAGCCGGGAACGATAACGTCTGCCTCTGCCCAAAATCCCCATATTATAATCTCCTCCTCTATCAACAGGCGGTCTGTTAATATATATTTAGAGGGGGGATTTATTATACTCATGAAAATGAAGGTATAAAAATCAATATTTGAATATGATAAGAACGTAATAAAAAATATATATGGATCTTCGCAGGCTTTAAGGGAGGGTGATTACATGCGTCCTAAAATTGGTTTGGCTTTAGGATCCGGTGGGTTGCGCGGCTTAGCCCATGTAGGGGTGTTAAAAGTTTTATGTGAAGAAGGTATTCCAATAGATTGTATCGCCGGTTGCAGTATTGGCAGTATAATTGGCGCTTTATACTGTGCTGGACTAGCTCCCGATAATATTTACAAATTGGCAAAGCATTTAAAGCCACGGTATTGGTTGGATTTTGTTCTTCCCAAAACCGGAGTGCTTGCTGGTGATAAAATATTGGAGACAATGCGATTTTTAACAAGAAAAAAATGCTTTGCTGAATTGGATCTCCCATTGGCTATAGTTGCTACCGAAATTAATCAGGGCCGGGAAATTGTTTTTACCGAAGGTGATTTAGCCAAGGCAATAAGGGCAAGCATATCTGTGCCTGGTATATTTGTTCCATATAAAATAGATGATATGCTTTTGGTCGATGGTGCGGTATTAAATCCTACTCCTGTTGACGTAGCGCGAAAAATGGGAGCAGATATTGTAATTGCCGTTGATTTAGCCCATGCCGGAGTTGTTAGTAATATTACAAATATGTTTGATGTGATCATTCAGTCAATAGATATAATGGAGAGAGAACTGTGTAAGCACAGGCAACACCATTGCGATATCTTAATCAGGCCCGACATCGGTCATATTTCGCCTAGTTCGTTTGAGGCAATTGATGAATGTGTAGCGTTAGGAGAACAGGCAGCAAGGATGGCCATCACGGAAATTAAAAGATTATTGGCTGCTAAGGCCTGTAAATCGGTGAACAGCGAAAATCCCAGCCTCCTGAACTCCAATCGGATGTAGGCAAACCTAATACATAAATATCGCTGGCCAAAGTATCGTAAGCAAGCATATTTTGCAGTGGTGAAAGGTCTTTACCCATTCGTTGTTTACTGGTGAGAAAGTGAGTAGTCTTGGTGATTACCGGTACAGCAGCATTGTGGCTAATATGTTTCAGAATTTGACGGCCTCTTTGATTAAATGCCAATACGCGGGCATACAGCGGACCACTTTCATCAAACTTCGCAAGCTGGGATTTTGTTATCCCCAATAAAGCATGAATTATTATACGTTGTAAACGAGTGCGAGTATAACGCTTGCTTTTACACATATTCAATAGTTCATCAATATTGGAAGTTTTTATTGCATAATCGCCAATCCGATGATGCAGGCCTTCGGAAACATCCGGGAGACCTGCCAGATATTCACTATTAGCTGTTCTGAGTTTGGCTAAAATAATGTTGGAAAAAGAATTCAAATTTACTGGGCCGCGCATTGTCCTCAGTGTTTCCGCAATAATGTTTTTGCTGGTGGGCGGGATGACTGCTTCAAGCTCATCATCCACCTGCATTTTTGTCAGCAATGCCTGGCGAATTGCGGTTGCGCTTGCGAAAGGTGCAGTTATTTCGGTGTTGTGGTAAGAAGTGTGTTGCCGTTTAACAGGCAGCGGTATTAGTCCGGATGCATAGGTCATTATTGCCCGGAGATATTCAATGGCTAAAATATTGTTCGGTGCTGAGATCAGGTCATTACCAATGTCACATTGTTGTTGGAGAGCTTGTCCTAAAGCAGCCGCGTATGTACTGCCAGTTTTAAGATTTTCGTGTAGTTTTTGCTTAATTTGCTGGCATTCTGCGGCTTGGGCAATATCGCTCAATATTTGTAAGTTATCATGTTCAGTGCCAAAGCAAACGTGGTTTACGATACCCAGCGAATTTAAAAGGCGTATACCGCCGGTGGCAAAGTACTGGGCGCTGCGCACCGCATAAACAACAGGAAGCTCAACAACTAAATCTACACCGGAATTTATGGCCATTTCCGCTCTTTGCCATTTATCGAAAATGGCTGGCTCGCCACGCTGAACAAAGTTGCCGCTCATAACAGCAATGACAAATGGACAACCAGATGCTTCTCTGGCTGTCTCCGTATGCCATTTGTGGCCATTATGGAACGGATTGTATTCTGCTATAATGCCAACTGCTTGCATTGAGGTAACCTCTTTCGTAGAAATATTCACGCATTGGCTGCATTTATTCTCTTCCATTGCCAATAATATAGCTTAAATATAAAATTTTCAAGAATAGTTTACTATTTTTGAAGGGAAAATTATACAAGCGTCGAACAAATATAACTAGATTGTGGTATTATTCACAAACCACGCTGCTATAGAAAAAGTAAAATATGTTAAGGGGGATTCAAGGGTGAAGGTTTTAGTAGTAAACTGCGGTAGCTCTTCCATGAAATATCAATTATTTGATATGACCAATGAAGCGGTAATAGCCAAAGGCTTAGTCGAGCGTATCGGTATTGCGGGATCAGTATTAACTCATCAGCCTTCAGGCAAGGATAAAGCAGTTTTCGAGGCTGACATTAAAAATCACAGTATTGCCATAAAAATGGTGCTTGATGCACTTACAGATGCAAAACATGGCGTTATCGCCAACATGAAGGAAATTTCGGCTGTTGGCCACCGCGTGGTTCACGGTGGTGAAAAGTTTGCGCAGTCGGTACGTATTAGTCCTGATGTAATGAAAGCAATAGAAGAATGCATTGAAATGGCACCGCTACATAACCCGCCCAATATTATCGGTATTAATGCCTGTGCTGAGTTAATGCCTGGTGTGCCGCAAGTGGTCGTATTTGATACTGCTTTCCATCAAACTATGCCGAAACAGGCGTATGTTTATGGCCTGCCTTATGAAGCATACGAAAAATATGGTGTCAGACGTTATGGTTTCCATGGTACTTCTCATAAATTTGTTTCCCAAAGTGTTGCGGAAATGCTGGGAAAAGATATCAGCAAGGTGAAAATTATTACCTGCCATCTTGGCAATGGGTCCAGTATTGCGGCTGTGGAAAACGGCAAAGTAATTGACACCAGCATGGGCTTTACCCCGCTGGAGGGCTTGGTTATGGGTACTCGCTGCGGCGATATTGACCCGGCAGTTATCCCTTTCTTGATGAAAAAAGAAGGCATGACTCCTGAACAAGTTGACAATTATATGAATAAGAAGTCCGGCGTTCTGGGTGTTTCCGGCGTGTCCAGCGATTTCAGGGATATTGAAGGTGCTGCTAATGACGGTAATGCCCGTGCCCAGCTTGCTTTAGATATGTTTGCTTATAAAGTGCGGAAATATATTGGTGCTTATGCTGCCGCTATGAATGGTGTTGACGCTATCGTATTTACTGCCGGTCTTGGTGAAAATTCCATAACTATGCGTGAAAAAATCTGTAATGGCCTAGAATATTTAGGAACCAAAATAGACACAACTAAAAATAATATTCGCGGCCAAGCCAAAGAAATCAGTGTTGAAGGCGCAAAAGTTAAACTGTTTGTAATTCCGACAAACGAAGAATTAGTAATTGCGCGTGATACAAAAGATTTACTGTAAATAATATTAGGTATAATCTTAGCTTAGAGAGGTGGGGGCGATTATTGTCGCTCCTGCCTTTTTTCTTAACTATTCACCTTCCTTTGATTTCTTGACAAACTTTGTAGGTGTCGTTATAATAGATGAAGGTTGAGGTGGAAAATGATGAAAATTAATGTTGCTCAGGTAAAAGAAGCAGTTGGTAGCCAACAGACGTTTAACTTCTTCACTTCGGCTGAAAAAATTGCTGCAAATGGCGAACATCTCTGGTTGGATACTGATAGTGATATCGAAATAAGAGGCGAAATTGTTAATAATGGCCGGGTACTGGAAGTAAAGGGCATTATTAAGGCAATCGCCAAACATAATTGCAACCGTTGCCTGGAAGATTATACTATTCTACTGGAAATTCCTTTTTCTGAAGAATATCAACAGGGAGAAAATGAAATTACCACCGATAATTTAGATTTAATGTATTATGAAGGCGATGAGATTGATATTGCTGATTTAGTCCGTGAGAGCATTCTCTTGGCCGAACCTTTAAAAACTATATGTAAAGAGGACTGTCGTGGTTTATGCCAGAAATGCGGCACCAATCTAAATATTGGCACTTGTTCTTGTAATCAATTTGCAGTTGATCCAAGGCTTGCCGCATTGCAAAAACTTTTACCCAAAAAATAATTCTTGGAACCGTTCAAATGCCTCGAACTGCTTAGAAATCGTCAGATGCTTCCGTTTCATAGGTCTAACTTAGTGCAACCAACGATTTAGACACCACAAGATAGACATTAATGACACCGGGCGCGACGACGTTCTGCATAAGAACGGTTGAAGTGAGGACCGCAGTCGCACGTTCTGTTTGCAATGTATCGCGGCAATAAGTTTGTACGGCACCGCAGATGGCGGTTTATAAGCAGTTCCCACATTAAAGCGAATAGATCTAATCCTGTTTAAGGAGGTGTAATATATATATGGCAGTACCTAAACGTAAAATGTCTAAAGCACGTCGCGATAAACGCCGCGCGAACTGGAAATTAACTGTACCCGGTTTTGTGGCCTGTCCTCAATGCCACGAGATGAAAATGCCGCACAGAGTATGTCCCGCATGTGGCCATTATAATGGTAAGGTAGTTGTAAACGCAGAATAAAAATCCATTACATGAGCAAGATAAAAGTCGATTAGACTTAATATCTTGCTCATTTATTTTTTCTACAACTACTCCCTATTAGAAGGGAACTGCTGAAAAACCGTCATCTGCGTCGTTGCTCCTGCGGTCCTCGCTGCAACGTACCATCCAGTACGCCTCCGCTCCGGTCCTCGTCGCGCCTAGCATCTGACGATTTTTGAGCAGTTCATGGCATTAGGGTAGATACTTTTTCAAGGGTAGATACTTTTCCTTGCTTTTTTATTATGAAGTAGCTATAATTATTACTAGCAATTGGTAATATTACTTACTGATAAAACTAGGTGATGGTATGATGCGTGTCCAAAAAAAAATACGGCAGGGAATGTTAAAAGAAAAGTTAGAAACCAGCCCTTTCCTAACAGATGAAGAATTAGCGGCCTTACTTCAGGTGAGTGTTCAAACAATCAGGTTAGATCGACTGGAACTTGGTATTCCTGAAGTCCGTGAACGCATTAAGCAGATGGCGGAGAATGCGCAGACAAAGCTAAAATCTATTGCCAGTGCCGATGTAGTTGGCGAACTAATTGATTTGGAATTAGGGAAGACAGGTATTTCCCTAATGACGATAACGCCTGAAATGGTGTTTGAAAAAACTCAAGTGGCCCGTGGGCATTATGTATTTTCGCAAGCAAATTCCTTGGCGCTTGCTGTGATCGATGCGCCGATTGCAGTCACCGGTGTAGCCAATATTAAATATAAAGTTCCTGCTCATGTGGGCGAAAAGTTAGTGGCTAAGGCTGAAGTAATTAAAAAAAGAGGCAATAAATATTTTGTGTGGGTAAAAACTAGAAATGAAAATCAGGAAGTATTTCGGGCTAAATTTATTATGGTTATCCTGGAAGAATGAGGTGTATTACGGCCGGAGATAAGCGGAAGGAGATATTTAATGAGGGTTGCCGTCGATGCTATGGGTAGCGATTATGCACCGGAAGAAATTGTCTTAGGAGCAATTGAAGCGGCAAGGGAATATCCAGGAAAAGTTGAAATTGTTCTAGTTGGCAATCAGGAGCAGATAAAGCAAGTTCTTGAAAAATATGGGGATTGGGAAAAACTAAATATTACTGTGCAGCATGCTGGAGAAG
>JAEYSJ010000227.1 GCA_023434855.1 Bacillota bacterium
TAAACGTGAACTAGATGACTATGTACAATGGTTTAATGAAAAACGAATTCATTCTACTTTAGGCTATCTTAGCCCACGTCAATACAAGGCCCTTAACAAATCTGTCTAGTTTGCTGTTGACAATCCAGATATTGCACTGGATAAATTGAGTGTCAAGGAGTATGAGGACCCCTTTAAGGGGTAGCTGGTAGTACAAATACCCTTTTAAGGATGGCAACGAGTCAAAGGCGTTAAGGCTTGAACAAAGTGAAAGCCAGCGTCTTTAGGCGCTGGCCGGTAACTGCCCCTTATAGGGGCGAGCAAACCACCCGTTGGACGGGTGGTGCTGATTTTGCGTTTAGAAAACCTACGCTATGCATGGGAGTTAAATAAAGCGAGCCGTTGCGGTAGCTCTCCTTTGCGTTAATATTGAAGAGATACTGTGACTCACCCCCGCTTCGGCGAGGATAATTTAAATATTGCCAAGATGATTTATGAAACGATAATTTTGGAATGTAATAAGCAAGGGGCATTTTGCTATTTTTTCTCTCTTTGCCGTATCCTGCGGGATATGGCTTTTATTTTACAAATACTACTTAATTGACAAGTTCTTCATTATTTAGTATTATAAAGCATGCAATAAATTGTCGAATATAGTAAAAAAGTAAATACCAGTTGAACTACGCCGTATACTAGATATTGCAGAAAAAATCTGATGGAAATATATGTGGACAATGATCGGATAATTTTACGAAAGCACACGCCGCTTGCGTATGCTTATTTTGTGGGAGTACTGATGATGTAACTAATGAAATATAAGGGAGGGAATCCCATTGTTCTGGACTATATTTGGTATTGGATTCTTATTCGGTGTAGCATTTGCAGTGCTAGTAATCGGATTGATAATTATAAAAAACGAGAATAAACCGCCTATGAATTGGAATGACATTCCAATTGTTAGACTGATAAATAGAATTCGAAAAATGTAACTTGGCAGAAATCAAATCTCAGATAGCCGCGCCTACTATCGTTACATTGGGATGAGGAAGTATTTAATAAAGATATTATTGAATCTATTATAGAACTGGAAAAGAAAGCTTGCAGGATTGTTGAAAGAATGATTTTAGAGCAGAACATTGCAAATAAACCTGAACAAGATCGATCAGTTAGGTGTTGACAATCCATTCTTAAAATGCGGCCGCCAAAGTATATGCTATAAATGCCGGGCAGCCGGGAAGGAAGTTTATTTGTTCGATGATGAAGGGAAATGGTTTACTGAAAGGTAATTTTAGAATGTTTTAAGTAAGAGACTTTTTGCTGCATTTTTCTCTCTTTGCCGTATCCCTCAAGGGTACGGTTTTTTATTTGCAAAACTTCAATTGACAGTTTCTTCATTATTTAGTATTATAAAACATGCAATAAATTGTCGAATATAGCAAGAAAAAGGAATTGTGCTAAAATATAGATTAACAGGTATTGGTGATGTAAAACTTTAAGGTCAAAATATTTGTAAAGCATACCTTGAAAAGAAAAGTTAAATAGCAGTCTAATAAATATGTTTTGGAGGAATCATATGCCATTCATTCGCCAATGGGCTGACAAACAGATGAGCCATAAACATCCAAAGCCTTTACCTTTAAGAGGCATCGCAATATATGTAGTATTGCTGCTATTGTATGTGGTCTGCTTATTTTTGTATAAATTTTAGATTCTTTAGCTGGGTTTATTCCCAGCTTTTTTATTTTACAGCAAATATATTATTATTTCTTATCATGATTTCATCACACATATAATTGCCTATCAAACTTATTGACAAAGCTTAGCGCCATGTTTTAAATAATGCTTGGTATTTTTTTCTCGTTCAATTCTTTTTTTACAAATAATCTACTATTTATTTCTTGCTTGCATAAAATAGTAGAGGCAAAAAATAAATGGAAATAGTTTTTTGCCGTATTGCTGTATTAGTGATAAATGGAGGTGAATTCAAATGAAAAAAAGAATTGTCGGGATCGTATTAATTTTGATGGTATTTGTTGTCGGTACATGTATTGCTATGCCAAGCTACGATGTTGTAAAAATTGATGATATAACCTATGAAATAGTTGCAGGTAGAACCAATGCTGGTTTAGCTATCATACAGGCAACAGAACATCCGAATGGTTGGAATCTGTCTTTCAATCCACGGGGAATAAACGGCAGATTTGCTGACTACAATTATTTTGTTTGCAAGGACACTTTGTACCTCCGGAATGTTGATGGCATTAAGCTGCCAGAATCCGTAAAATACATAGGCCCAATTTCCTCTTTAGAGGATGCGTTAAAACAAGCTGCCGATCATTGGATGAAAAATTATTTCAGTATGATTCCGTAAAAGCATGCATTTGTCTTTGAAGAGTCACGGGACGGTTCCGTTGACTCTTTTTTATTGAGATGGTATAATCTTCCTAATCTTCAAAAAGGAAGCATCCTGTTTAACCATGTACATCTTTTGATCAATGAAGGTAGTCTAAATATGTGTATTTCTGCGTCTCATGCAACTATTGCTTGATTTGAAAGTGCATACTGGGTGTTCTACTTATTCGCTCATATTAAATAGAGGAAGGCACAAATGTGAAAAAATTAATTTTTATTTACGGACCTAACGGGGTCGGAAAATCCACCTTATCTAAAATGTTGAATATGAAGATAGCTAATTCGGCATGGCTTGATAGTGAATGGTGTCGAATGATAAATCCATTTGCATTTACCCCTGATATTATAATGATGATTGAAAAAAATATTTCATGTATGCTACGAAGTTATTTGGGAGGCAGTATGATAGAGTATGTTATATTTTGTTATGGCTTTCACGGTCCAAGAAAAGAAATATTTTCAAAGGTCCTACAAAATATTAGTGATATTAAGTTCCGGCTAATACCCATAATGGTTACCTGCAGTGAAGAGGAAAACATAAAAAGAATGGTCAAGGACGGCAGAAATGAAGTCAGAATTCAGCGGGCAATTGCATCACGGTACATATATGAAGAACAATCGGGCCAAATAATTGATACATCAAAGCTTACCGTACAAGAAGCAGCTGAATTAGTATTAAATATAATAAACTATGTTCCAATTTGTGATAATATTTCATGAAATTTTGTGGTCAAATAAGGTGAGTTTGTTCATGGGAATATTGGTAGACAATATTTGATTACGTTAGATAGGAGCCCTTAAATGCGTATTCTAGATAAATATATTCTTAAAGAATTATTTGCCCCTTTTACCTTTGGAGTATTTGCATTTTCCAGCGTTCTTATTGGCACTACCACACTATTTAAGCTTGCACAATATGTTACAAAATACGATGCATCCATTCGTGTAGTGACAAAAATGTTTATTTATAGTTTACCAGGTATCGTTGTTGTAACCTTTCCAATGTCGATGCTGTTTGCATCATTGCTGGCATTCGGAAGGCTTTCCAGCTCTAGCGAAATAATAGCTATGAAAGCAGGAGGTATCGGATTTTTTCGTTTGGTAACTCCAGTATTTATCGCTGCCTTTGTAGTGAGTATTTTCGCTGTCTATTTTAATGAATTGGTAGTGCCGGTAGCAAATACTGCCTATAGCAATACGATTCGCTATGAAATAGAGAAAGATTTCCGGCCTCATTCACGAAAGAATATTGTTATTTCCGAAGAAGAACGGTTAATCTATGCTCGCAAGTTTGATCAAGATAATAACATCATGTACGCTGTTACTATTCAGGATTTTGCTGATGAACAACTGGTTCGAATGGAAAATGCTGAAAAAGCAATATGGGAAAACAATAAGTGGGTTATGTACAACGGTATTATTCACGATTTGACTGCTGAGGGTCAGTTTGCAAGAACTATGTACTTTACACAAGAGGTCATGCCAATTAATAAAAGCCCATCAATAATTACTAGTGAACAAAAGAAGCCGGAAGAAATGTCCATTAAAGAATTAAAACGATGTATTCAGACATTGCAAAAAGAAGATGTCAGTACTACAGAATATGAAATAGAATTGCATAAAAAAATAGCTATTCCCATGGCAAGCTTTGTTTTTGCACTTATCGGGACGCCACTGGGTCTACAGCCGCATCGTTCTAGTTCCTCTATCGGATTTGGTATTAGCATAATTATCATTTTTATCTACTATACCATCATGACAGTAACTATTGCTATTGGGCAGGAAGGGACCATTCCTCCCATGCTAGCCGTCTGGATACCGAATATTAGCGGAATTATTGCCGGTTGTTTCTTATTAAGAAAACATTCTATGTGAAAATTTATCGAATATTATTCAGGGCAGTCCCCTGATGAAGCATGTTCTTTTGCGAGGCTCATGAAGGAGAATTATATGTGAAAACATTAATTATTAATGGTTCTCCCAGAAAAAACGGGAATGCAATGACGTTAGTAAATGAAATGACAAAATATCTTAATGGAGAAGTGCAGATTATTCATACTTACTATGACGATATAAGTCCCTGCCTGGATTGTAGATATTGCTGGAATAATTCCGGGTGTTCTATTGACGATGGTATGCAAGAGGTATATAAACTTCTAAATGAAGTTGACAATATAATAGTAGCATCACCTATATATTATTCTGAACTTACTGGTCAACTTCTAAGCTTTGCCAGCAGGCTACAGCTATTTTACGTTTCAAGATGCATACGCAAAGACAATGAAGCTAATCTCAAAATAAAAAATGGTGTACTTGTTCTTTCGGCAGGTGGTGATTCAAAAAATTTAGAAGAACGTGCCATTGAAAGCGCAAACATCATTTTTAGGCATATGAATGCACATTTAATCGGCATTGCTTGCACATTGCATACAAATGATATATCCGCTGAAAAGGACAATGAAGCTTTGAGAAAAGCTCGTGATCTTGCATTACAATTAAACCAATTACATTAGTATCCGTGTCATGTACTGTAAATTAGCTTATCTTGAATCTTTTACAAAATATTAATATAAACATAATACCTTTTAATAGCAATTCATGGTAGATTAATTATTAAAGCTGTGCATGTATAATATTTACGCGCTTTCTATATGCGATTCTTTATAAAAATCGTATAAATATTATGCAATTTATGTCTAGGTGTCTATATAATACAATTTATTCTTGAAGAATTGGAGGTATTTATTTCAGTGATTGAAGGCATAAGTCACTTAACTTTCATTGTCAACGACTTGGAAAAAGCATCAAGATTTTTTACATCTATTTTTGATGCCAAAGAGATATATTCAAGCGGCAAAAAAATGTTTTCAATAAATCGGGAAAAGTACTTAATGGTTAACGACTTGTGGATTTGCATCTTGGAAGGAGATTCACTTTCCGAACGTACGTATAACCACGTAGCATTCAAAATAAGTGATGAAGAATTTGACGCTTACGAAGCAAAAGTGCGGGCTCTTAACGTTGAATTTCGACCTCCAAGACCAAGAGTCGAAGGAGAAGGTCGCTCATTATATTTTTATGATTTTGATAATCATCTTTTTGAGCTACATACTGCTACGCTTGCAGAAAGATTGGAGCGATATGCTCGCTGAAATGTATAAAA
>JAEYSJ010000241.1 GCA_023434855.1 Bacillota bacterium
CCTATAGTAGCACTTGGCGGCGGTGTGGTTGGAGATTTGGCAGGCTTTGTTGCTGCTACATATTTACGGGGCGTACCTTTTATACAGATCCCCACCTCGCTATTGGCCCAAATCGATTCAAGTGTTGGCGGTAAAGTGGCAGTTAACCACCAATTGGGAAAAAATTTAATCGGGGCATTTTATCAACCTAAAATTGTTATTATTGATAATAATCTTTTAAAAACATTGCCTGATCGGGAAATGTCCACAGGGCTTGCGGAACTTGTAAAATACGGAGTAATTGCCGATAATGATTTATTTTGTTATTTAGCGCATAACTGCCGTAGGATTCTGGCTAAAGAACCGGCTGTAATGGAGGAAATTATCCGCCGGTCTTGTGAGATTAAAGCTAACATTGTGGAACAGGATGAGAAGGAAACTTCTATACGGGCTATTCTGAATTTTGGGCACACTATTGCACATGCTATTGAGGCTGATACCGGTTTTAGTACATATAACCATGGCGAAGCTGTAGCCATCGGTATGCATGGTGCTGCTTTGCTCAGCCTGTATTTAGGGATGTGTCGACAAAGTGCGGTAGATAGTTTATTGACTGTCTTAGCTGATTTCAAACTACCTCTTAAAGCGCCTGAGTGCCGTCCGGAAGATTTATTCCCCTATTTTAGCAGAGACAAAAAAACCATCGGCGGCAAGACGAAATGGGTTTTGCTAAATGAAATAGGAAGAGTAACCATATCCACCGATGTACCGGAAACAATTATCAGGCGTGTTTTAGCGGAAATCACCTCTTAAATCTCATAGACGAATGTGGAATGGGGCAGAATAAGACATAGATATTCCATGTTTGGATGGAGGATGAGATCATGCTAGACCGCAGAATACTTGCCGAGGTACTTGATGTTGCTTTACAGCATGGCGGTGACTTCGCAGATATTTTTATCGAAAACCGTGTCACTACAACGGTCAAATGTGAAGAAAACCAGATTGAACGAATTCAGTCTGGAAACGATATCGGAGCAGGCGTTAGAGTGGTAGATGGGGATACAACGGCTTATGTTCATACGAATAAAGTAACAAAGGAAGAACTGCTGTCTTTGGCTGATGTGGCCAGTCGTGCAGTCAAGAGTTCTAAACAAGATATTACCCTAAATTTGGAGAAGATTGTGCCTGATATTGAATTAGGAGTAGAAATATTACCTACCGATGTTAAAATTGATGAAAAAGTTACCCTGGTTGAAACCGCTAATAAAGCAGCCCGTGTTGTGGATAGTCGCATAAAACAAGTAATGGTGGTATATGGTGATGTGTTACAGGATGTAATAATCGCTAATTCACTGGGACGACTGGTGGAGGATAAACGGGTCAGGACCAGGTTGTCGGTTAATGCCATTGCTGGTGAAGGCGGGCAAATACAAACGGGCTTTGCTTCAGTAGGTGCCACGCAAGGATTTGAAATGACGCGGAAAGAAAGCTGTGAAGATTTGGCCCAGTCAGCTGCAAAACGTGCTGTTATGATGCTTGAGGCTAAGCAGGCCCCGGCGGGCAAGATGCCTGTAGTTATGGCAGGTGAAGCTGGTGGGACTATGGTTCATGAAGCTTGCGGCCATGGACTGGAGGCAGATTTAGTGCAAAAAGGGTTATCAGTATATGCCGGTAAGAATGGACAAGAGGTAGCTTCCGGGCTGATAACTGTAATTGATGACGGTACAATTCCGAAGAAATACGGAACACTGCGGTTTGATGATGAAGGGTTTAAGAGCCAGAGAACAACATTAATAGAAAATGGTGTATTAAAAAACTATATGTACGATTATTTAACTTCCGCCCGGGATAAGGTTAAACCCACAGGCAATGGCCGCAGGGAATCCTTTGAGCATAAACCTATCCCCCGGATGCGCAATACCTATATTGCGTCAGGGGAAGATGATCCTGACAATATAGTAAAATCCATTAAGAATGGCTTGCTTGTCCAAAAAATGGGCGGTGGACAGGTCAATACTGTTAATGGTGATTTTGTATTTGATGTGGCGGAGGGATATCTAATAAGAGACGGACAAGTAGCTCATGCTGTGCGCGGTGCGACTTTGACAGGAAATGGTCCTGAAGTCCTTAGAATGATTGATATGGTAGGGAATGATTTAGGATTTACTATCGGCACTTGCGGCAAAGATGGCCAGGGGGCTCCTGTTTCGGATGCTCAGCCAACTTTACGTATCCCGGAAATCGTAGTTGGCGGTACTATGCATGAGTCTATAGAACGGTGTTGTACAATAAGCAGGAAATAAACAGATCCAACCATTTACAATTGTGAATGGTTGGATCTGTTTATTTCCTATAGCAGAATATTTTATTTTTTTCAAATGTTTTATTGACGTATAGTAATAATATCAATATCATGGTAATATGGGGAGTATTTTTTTAATATAATACTGTTAAAATGATATTTTTTTTGGAGGCGTTAACTATTTATGGCTAATTCTTTGGGTGCCGGTGAATTAAAATATTGCCCTTTTTGCGGTGAGAAAATGCCCTGGGCTAATAAAAGTCTAAGGTTTTGTCCGGCCTGTGGAGAAAAGCTAGCATTTGCCAAGACAACAGAGCATTTAAATGACAGCAGGAAAACAATGATTCCAGTCCAAAATATTAGCAGCTGTAATTCTTTACAGCTGCAAGCAAATCGGTTTGCTGAATATGATTATTTTAGCATAATCTTAAAAGATTGCTATAATTCTCAAAGCTTGGCGCGCAGATTGGAAAAGCTGTTAATGCGCAGTTATTTTGCTATTCGTTTGGCAGTGGATACTGCACCATGTATAGTGATTTATAAAGGGAAAATAGAAAGCATGGTTTCTTTGATAAAAGTCTTCGAACAAGAGAAAACGGCTTTTAGTCTGCTTATCGGCGAAATTAACACTAATGCGACGATAGAGGAGATATTTGCGAATTTTCACCAATTCCCTTCAGAAACACAGCGGTTAATCCGGTCTGTACCCATCAAACTTTGGTTAGGTGACCAAATTTTTATGGTTTTATCTGATATTTATGCGCAAACTGCAAGGGCAGACGCTAACGGAATTTTAGTTGTTACAGATCAGGCTCTATACTTAATAAATGGAAATACAGGTAATGTAGATTATCAATGGATGGTAATACCATATTATCAAATAGCAGAAGTATCCATCGATAAGGAAAATGGTAGAGGCTTGGTAATAATCTACAAGGACAACAATGAAGATGTTTTATTTATTAACGACAAACAGCAATTAGCCGACGTGTATGAACATGTTAGACGAGCTGTGAATAATAGAATGTCCTGTTTACTATTCAAAACCTTATGTACAAATTGCAATTATAGTATTCAAGAGAAAATTGATATGGAAAATTATAATGATTTGTGTGAAAAGTGTGGACAAAAACTTATACGAAAATTACTAAAGAAAGAATAATCGTAGGAAAAGGATAGAAGACTAAGAAAACCCGCCATTACATAATGGCGGATTTTCTATGAGATGCGCTACAATACTGTTTTCAGACGGGGATTGGGAATATATCGCCTGCCGGTTTTTGCGCAGGGGCGGCCATCTACCATAGCAATATCCGCTGTAAAATTAATATTATCGTTAAATAGGCTGCTGCCCACAGCATAAGTATCCACAGGAACGTTGTCTTTTTCGAATTGAGCGATGCGGTCAGCGTTAAATCCGCCGGAGACCATGATCTTAACATGTCCAAACCCATTTTCATCAAGTGCCCTGCGCACGTTTACAACCAATTGCGGGCAGACACCGGTAGGTTTAAACATGCCCATATAGGGTAATACTGAAGCATCTACCAGGTTATCGGCCGTATCCAGCCGGACAGCCCATAACCTGTCTTTCAGTTCACGGGCTACAGCCAAAGAAGTCTCTACACAGTTATTGTCAAAATCAACCAAAGCTACCCTGTTGGTTGCAGGGTCAATATGCTTATCGAACGCCAAGGTTGCCCTGACAGTATCGCCATAGTAAGCGGCAATGAGCGCATGAGGGATAGTACCTAAAGCTTGTCCATCCCAGTATTCGCCGTTAGCAGGAGTGGAAACGCCAAATATTCCGCCGATATATGCTGCATAACCGTCTGAAGATTGTACACTGTAGTGATCAAAACGGGAAGGGAAAAATAATACCGGCTTGCCGTTAGCAGCATTTACCACCTTACGTACATTAGTAGCAATCTTCGTCTGGCGTGAAAGGACGCCCAGATATACTGTTTCCAGATGGGAGAAATCAGCAAGGTCACCTTCAATCGTAAGAACTGTTTCCCAAGGAGCAATTTCGTCTCCGTCATAGAGAGCATTAATAATTAAGTTCTCAGGATTGTGGGCACATTTTTTAATGATTGCGATAGCTTCATCAATACCGCACAGTACAGCATGTTGACGTTGGAAAATTTGCATTAGTATCCGGGGGTGATGATTATCTTTTATTAAAATCTCACTTGTGCGCAGAAAATAACTATCACTAAAATAACCGCTTTTTATCTGTTCAACTGGAATACTAAATTTATCCGGGGGTAAGCGTCGTTTCATTATAGAAGCCTCCTAAATGGTTCCGGTAATTTTCACAAAATTTGTCTGACAGTTTACAATCTACATACTATTTATGATACAATAAAAGTGTATTTCACTGCAATAGGAGGATTTAAATGAATTTTAACACCCGAATTATAGAAATAAATAATATAAAACAAGCACAAACAGAATTAGCGAAATTGCATTGTGATCAGTCTGGTATCAATATAATGTCTAATAAAGCTGTATTTAAAGTTATTAAAATAGAAGACATCTCTACCAAAGCTGCCAATCTCTTAAAACAGACTTTTTTGGCAAAAGGCGGGGAGGCGGCTGTGGCCAGAGGAACAGCTAATTTAAGTGTTGAGCAGACTGATGTTCTGATATGCGCTACTTTAAAGCAGTATAAAATTGCGCTGGCCCAGTTAAAACTGCAGCCATGGGGGCTGCCTAAAGTTGCGAAAGCTATTGAAGACGTGCTTAAATTTAATGAGAATTTTCCCAGACGACAATTCAGTTGGCCCGGACATCAACTCGCCATTACGCCTGAGCATACTTTGGTAATGGGGATTTTAAATATAACACCAGATTCATTTTCTGATGGGGGCAAATTTTATAATATAGACGCCGCGTTACGTCATGTGGAAGAAATGGTTGAAGAGGGGGCTGATATTATTGATATCGGAGCCGAATCAACAAGGCCGTACGGCAACGCGGAAATAGTATCTGCCGCTGAAGAAATGGAACGGCTGCTACCGTTATTAGAAAAAGTATTGTCTTCTTGTCCGGTGCCTGTTTCGATTGATACATATAAAGCGAGTGTTGCAAATGAAGCGCTAAAAATGGGCGCACATATGATAAATGACGTTTGGGGACTGCAGTATGATGCTGATATGGCTAAAGTGGCAGCACAGTATGATGTTCCTGTTGTGGTAATGCACAACCAGGAAGGTACCCACTACGATCGGGATATTATGTCTCATATATGTACATTTTTACGGAAAAGTATTGAAATTGGCGTAAACGCCGGTATTGATTTTGATAATATAATCGTTGATCCGGGTATTGGTTTTGGTAAAATTCCTGCAGATAATTTGGTGGTTATGTCCCGGTTAGAAGAGTTGCGGTCACTTGGGTGTCCGATACTGTTAGGCTCTTCCCGCAAAAAGTTTATTGGCGAAGTATTAAACCTACCTGCCGCTGACAGGGCTGAAGGTACAGGCGCCACAGTAGCTCTTGGAATAGTAAAAGGCGCCAACATCGTGAGAGTGCATGACGTAAAAATGATAGCCAGAATTGCCAAGATGACTGACGCAATGATGAAGAATAATGTGATGAGGAGAGAAGAAAATGAATAAGATTCTGCTGCAAAATATGATGTTTTATGGTTTTCACGGCGTTCATGAATATGAACGGGAGCAAGGGCAAAGATTTTACGTTGACGTTGAAATGAAAGCCGATTTAAGTACAGCCGGCCGAACGGATGATCTTAACGATACCATAGATTATACGGCGGTATACGATCATATCAAAGATGTCTTGGAAAATCACCGTTTTCAATTATTAGAGGCTTTGGGCGCCCATATAGCCGAAAACATATTAAAAATGGATCACGTAAATGAAATTACCATAAGAATTCGTAAGCCGGCGGTGCCAATACATGGCCAGCTTGATTATGTTCAAGTTGAGACAACGAGGAAAAAATAGTTATGATTATACTCGGCATTGGATCAAATATCGGCAATCGTGAGCAAAATATTGCAGCAGCTATTCGCTTGCTGGCAAAACACGATGACATCGCTATCGATAAAGTATCTTCTTTATATGAGACAGAACCGGTAGGTGTTAAGGAACAACCGGCTTTTCTCAACGGAGTTATTAAGGTTATTACCAAGTTGCCTCCTTTACAATTACTCCAAGTATGCTTAAAAGTGGAGAAAGAGCTTGGCAGGGTGCGGGAAAAACGGTGGGGACCGCGTATTATTGACATCGACATTCTTATATATGACGATGTTACGTTGGAGTCGGAAGAATTAATCTTACCACATCCCCGTTTACATGAGCGTAATTTTGTACTTATACCGTTAAATGAAATTGTCGGCGAAATTCCAATTTTTAATGGCCTGACTGCTAAAGAAATGCTGCAAACTGCCGGTGACGACAGTGAAGTGGTGTGGTACAAGAAGCTTGAATTATAAAGCGTGTTTTACAAAACGCGCAACATTAATAAAAAAGGGCTGCTTGAAAATGTTCAGATGCAGCGTTCTGATATAAACAGTTCTTTGGAGGAATAATTATTGGCAAACCCTAGGGTACTATTCATCAGTGCGCCAATTGGGTCAGGTCATACCCGGGCCGCCCAGGCTGTTCAGCTGGCTATGCAGGAGTTGCGCCCTGATATTGATACAAATGTTGCGAATATTTTTGATTTTTTTAGTCCTTTTTTAGGTAAGATTATCTTGCAGTCCTATCTCAAAGTATTGGACATTTTCCCGCAGGTATATGGCTTGTTGTACGGCTGGGGCAATAATAATGCGAAAGCATTGGCGCTATCCAAATCAATTAACGGTTTTTTGGCTGGGCGAATGCAGCAGTATATCCAAGCTTATCAACCATCGGTCATAGTGTGCACACATGCTACTCCAGCCGGTTTAGTAGCTTATTTACGTGGTAAAAAAATGTTGAATATACCAGCCGTAGCTGTAGTCACTGATTATATTGTACACCGATTATGGGTTCATCCGGAAATTGATTATTATTTCGTTGCCAGTGAAGAAATGCGTGACTATCTGGCAAATCAGGGCATCGATTATTCTCATAGTAAAGCAGCCGGGATTCCGGTCGACTGCGCATTCTCCGCTTTGCCGGACAAGCAAAGAACATGTGCGGCTATGGGGCTTAGTCCTGATAGAAAAACCCTGCTGATAATGGGCGGAGGAGCGGGGGTTCTGCCGATGGAGGAACTTGTTACGGCCTGCGATCAACTTGATGTTCCGTTACAAATGCTGATTGTTACCGGTAGCAATAAATCTATGTATAAAAAACTGCAAACATTGCAATCATCACTACGCCAACCTTCGCAAATTTTTGGCTATGTAAATAATATCCATGAACTAATGACAACCGCCGATATACTTATTTCCAAACCGGGTGGCATGACATCGACTGAGGCTTTGTGCAGTGGTTTGCCCATGATTATATACCGTCCCATTCCCGGGCAAGAGGAAGCAAATACCAATTATCTTGTTGAGAGCCATGCTGCTTTACGAGCAGATTCAACTTCCGAGTTACAGTCTATTATAAAGAATTTGCTAATTGTTCATTCTGATCAATTAGCATTTTTGCGGCAACACGCCTCATCATTAGGGCGGTCCGCAGCTGCTTATGATATAGCTTCTTGTATATTTTCCCATTTTCCTTCTTGACTGTGAGTAGTATGCCAGTTATAATTATTCCGAATTGCAAGTATATAAGATGAATTAAGATTAGGAGGATAAATGGAAAAATTATATCTGGCGGCATTGCAAATGGTATCAGGCATTGGTAGGGCTCGACTCAAGGCACTTGTTGAATTCTTTGGCAGCGCCCAGCTGGCTTGGCAAGCTGATCGGCGCAATTTGTTTTTATGTGGCTGTTTAGATGAGACTACCTGTAATAATTTACTTGCGAGCCGGGAAAAGATAGATATACATAAATTAGCTAATCAATGGGAAAAACATGATATAAAAATTTGCTCTTTTGCAGACGTGGAATATCCTGCTCTGCTTCGGCATATTTTTAATCCGCCGATGATAATTTACTATCGCGGCAGACTACCGGTAACAGAAAATCTTATTGCTCTAGTAGGTTCAAGGCGTGCATCAGCATATGGCAAAAATGCTGCAAAAATGTTAGCTGCCGACCTTGCGGCAGCAGGGGTATGGGTGGTAAGTGGCGGCGCCCGCGGCATAGACAGTGCCGCCCATCAGGGAGCTATTCTTACCGGACATACCATAGCAGTTTTAGGGTGTGGTGTAGATGTGGTTTATCCACCGGAAAATGCTAAATTGTTAGCCAGTATTACGGAGAAGGGCTGTATCATTTCGGAATATGCTCCCGGAACTCCACCACACGCAAGTCATTTTCCTGCTAGAAACAGGATTATTAATGGTGTGGCACGCGGCGTGATCGTGGTTGAAGCCGCCGAAAAGAGCGGCGCGCTAATAACCGCAGATTTTGCACTGGAAGAAGGACGGGATGTTTTTGCGGTACCTGGCAGTATCTTTTCTGACTGCAGTAAAGGAACTCACCGTCTGATAAAACAAGGTGCGAAACTTATTGACAGTGCCAGTGATATTTTTAATGAATATAGCTTAATGCATGAAAACGAATTGTATCCCGCTCTGACCCTCACTTCAGAAGAAGCAGCGGTTTATGATATTCTAGCATATGATAATCCAATGGGAATTGAAGAAATTGTGCAACAAGCTAAATTAATATCCTCTACAGTCACATATATATTACTTCAATTAGAATTACGTGGGTTAGTAACCGAATGTGGCGGACAAAGCTATGTACGGGCTGTTAGGGAGGGAATCAGGTGAGCAAAGCACTAGTGGTAGTGGAATCACCGGCTAAAGCAAAAACGATTGAAAAATTTTTAGGAAGAAACTATACCGTTCGGGCTTCGATGGGGCATTTACGGGATTTGCCTAAAAGTCAGTTTGGAGTAGATATTGAGCATGACTTTACGCCTAAATATATAAATATCCGGGGTAAGGGAGATATCATCAAAAGCCTTAAAGATGCAGCTAAAACTGCAGATAAAATTTATCTGGCGTCAGACCCTGATCGGGAAGGCGAAGCTATTGCCTGGCACTTGGCGCATATTTTGAATATTTCTCAAAATGAACCTTGCCGTATAGAATTTAATGAGATAACTAAGCCGGCTATTCAAAATGCCGTAAAAAATCCCCGGCCAATTAATGCACAACGGGTCGATGCTCAGCAGGCGAGACGGTTGCTTGACCGTATTGTTGGCTACCAGCTTAGTCCTCTTTTATGGCGCAAAGTGCGCAAAGGCCTCAGCGCCGGCCGGGTACAGTCGGTTGCTGTAAGAATGATTTGTGACCGGGAAAAAGAAATTCAGGCATTTGTGCCTGAAGAATACTGGTCGATAATTGCCAAATTACGTGAAAAGCCTAAGTCAGCATTGTTCGATGCTAACCTTATTACCTGCGAAGGCCAAAAGATTTCAGTTACTAATGAGAGCCAGGCTATAGACATTAAGACTGAACTAGAACAAGCCAACTTCATTGTGTCTGACGTAAAACGACGGGAAAGGCGGAGAAATCCGGCGGCGCCTTTTACTACCAGCAGCTTGCAGCAGGATGCCTCACGCAAACTGGGATTTACTTCACGCAAAACTATGATGGTTGCTCAGCAATTATATGAAGGCTTGGAAATTGGTAGCAGCGGGCCAATTGGTCTTATTACATATATGCGTACGGATTCCACCCGTATTGCAGAGTCTGCCCAGCAGGATGCCCGTAATTATATTTCTGCAAAATATGGCAACGAATATTTGCCAGCCAAACCACCTATCTATATTACAAAAAAAAGCGCTCAGGATGCTCATGAAGCTGTTCGTCCTACCAGCCTTGATTTGTCGCCGGATAATGTAGCACAAAATCTTTCGAAAGATCAACTGAAATTGTACACTTTAATTTGGGAACGGTTTATTGCCAGCCAAATGACGGCTGCCATTTATGACACTTTAACAGTGGACATAACTGCAGGGCGTTTTGGGTTACGAGCCACAGGTTCGCAAATAAAGTTTCCCGGTTTTATGGTGGTATATACAGAAAGTAAAGATGACGAAGAAAAAGAGAAAGATATCATTTTACCGGAATTAGCAATAGGACAATCATTAAAGTTGTCAAAAATAGTGCCTAAACAGCACTTTACCGAACCTCCTCCACGATATACTGAAGCAAGCCTGGTAAAAACATTAGAGGAAAAGGGGATAGGGCGGCCGAGTACGTATGCACCAATAATTGAAACAATACTAGGAAGAGGTTATGTAGTCCGTGTTGAA
The DNA here is from genome assembly GCA_023434855.1 of Bacillota bacterium. The sequence goes on from JAEYSJ010000241.1 coordinate 10,626, forward strand.
AAAAAATTTCAGCCAACCGAGCTGGGTTTTTTGGTTGTTGACTTGCTAAAAAAATACTTTGAAACAATCGTTGATGTTGAATTTACCGCCGGTATGGAAGATCAGCTTGATAAAATTGCCGAAGGTCATGGTTCTCGTATTGAGCTCTTGAAAGAATTCTATCAGCCTTTTGCTATAACTTTGGCCCATGCTGAACAGGAAATTGGTCATGTAGAACTTCCTGTTGAAGTTTCAGACGTACAATGTGAGAATTGTGGACGTTTTATGGTGGTCAAGCAAGGCCGGTACGGCAATTTTCTTGCTTGTCCAGGCTTTCCTGACTGTAGAAATACCAAACCGATTCTCAAAGACACTGGCGTAAAATGTCCCAAATGCGAAGGCAATATTGTTGAGCGTCGTACCAAACGGGGTAAAATATTTTACGGGTGCCAAAATTATCCGGATTGCGATTTTATGATTTGGGACACCCCGTTAAAAGAGATATGTCAAACTTGCGGCTCTTTTATGCTGCGTCATAATTTTAAAAATGGTCGCTTTCTTATACAATGCAGCAACGAAGCCTGTCCTACCCGGGAAAAGAAAGTTAACGATTCTAAACCGAAAAGGACTGCGAAAACAAATAAGGCTGCTAACAATCGTAAAGCCGTCAAAGCGAATAAAACTAAAGTTAGAACCGGAAATACTACTGGATAGACCAGACTCTTACATTAATCGGAGGGAAAATAGTGCCAAAAGTAACTGTAATTGGAGCTGGACTGGCCGGAAGTGAAGCCGCTTGGCAAATTGCCCAAGCTGGAGTAAATGTGGAACTTTATGAAATGAGACCGAAAGTAATGAGTCCGGCACATCATACCGACCAATTTGCCGAATTGGTATGTAGCAATTCTTTGCGAGCCGCGGCGGTGGAAAATGCGGTTGGTTTGTTAAAAGAAGAAATGCGCCGATTAAGCTCGCTGATAATGGAGGCGGCCGACAAGAACAGAGTGCCTGCAGGAGGGGCTCTGGCTGTAGACCGCCATGCATTTAGCCAATATATAACTGAAGCGATTAAGTCTCATCCAAGGGTGAAAGTTATCGAACAAGAAATTACCGACATTCCCGAAAGTGATGAACCGCTGGTTATTGCCAGTGGTCCGCTGACTTCACCCAAGTTGTCTGAAGCAATCGGACGTCTTACCGGGCACGATTATCTATATTTTTATGATGCGGCTGCGCCTATTGTAACACTTGATTCATTAAATATGGATAAGATATACCGGGCTTCCCGCTATGGTAAAGGTGACGAGGACTATCTCAACTGCCCAATGGGAAAAAGCGAATATGAACAGTTTTGGCAGGAACTAACCCATGCTGAAACTAGTCCGGTTAAAGGCTTTGAAAAAGCTGTTTTTTTTGAAGGGTGTATGCCGATAGAAGAAATGGCTGTGCGGGGGATTAATACTTTGCGTTTCGGACCATTAAAACCTGTAGGGCTTACGCATCCTGATACGGGCGAGATACCTTATGCGGTTGTACAATTGCGGCAGGACAATTTTGCGGCTACTCTTTATAATATTGTCGGTTTTCAAACTCATTTAAAATGGCCGGAGCAACAACGGGTCTTTCATTTAATTCCCGGTTTAGAGAATGCCGAATTTGTGCGGTATGGTGTAATGCACCGCAACACCTTTATTAATTCGCCTGTAATTCTACGCCCCACGCTGCAAATGCATGCGCAGCCAAGAATTTTGTTTGCCGGACAGATAACCGGTGTCGAAGGGTACGTTGAATCCGCCGCTTCCGGGATGGTTGCAGGTATTAACGCTGCGCGGCTGATTGTTGGTAAAGAGCCTGTAGAGTTTCCTCCTGAAACAGCTCATGGATCATTATGCCGGTATATTACCCAACCGGATCACACCTGTTTTCAACCTATGAATATAAATTTCGGCTTAATGCCGCCTCTTGAACGGAAAATTAGAGACAAAAGATTTAAAAACAGTTTAATTGCCGAGCGCTCGTTACTAAATTTACAAAAGTTTAAAGAAAACTTTGAAAACTAATCTTGCATAATTTTTACTATTATGCTAGTATAAATTAATGAATTTCCCCTTGCGGGGTTCGACAAAAAGCGTGGTCTCTATGATGGAACAAGAACAAATAAACCAACAAATTTGGCAATTTATGCAATATTTACAGATTGAAAAAAACGCCTCACAGCACACCGTAGTGAATTATCGGGCAGATATTGATTGTTTTATTACTTTTGCCCGTTCTCAAGGTGCCAGTGAGGTGCTTTTTACGCGTGTGACCCCCATTTTTATCCGGGCATATATGACCAGCCTTATGGAACAAGGGTATTCTAGGCGTACGATTGCCCGCCGCATTGCTGCTCTTAGGTCTTTTTTCCGTTTCTTGTCCCGTGAAGAAATTATTGCTAATAACCCATTCACACTTGTTCATACCCCTAAATTGGAAAAAAAGCTACCGGTTTTTCTTGACACTACGGAAATTGATGAATTACTTAAGCTGCCTGCCTCAGACGATCTGGGACGCCGCGATGCAACGATCATTGAATTATTGTATGCTTCGGGGATACGGGTAGGGGAGTTAACCGGGCTGAAAATTAGGGACATTGATATATCCAGTCAATATATATTAGTATATGGCAAAGGAGCCAAGGAACGAATTGTTCCCATAGGGCGACATGCTAGAATTAGTCTGGAATATTACCTTGCACATATCAGGCCCCGTCTTTATAGCAAACATCGGGGAGTCAGTCATGAACAGCTGTTTGTTAACAGTAAAGGCGGTCCGCTGACTGATCGCAGCGTAAGAAGGGTTATTGAAAAGTATGTTGGCATTTTAGCTCTGCAAAAAAATGTCAGTCCTCACACGATTCGTCATACTTTTGCCACCCATCTGTTAAATAACGGTGCGGATTTACGCTCTGTTCAGGAGTTGCTTGGTCATGTTAACCTTTCAACTACACAGCTCTACACTCATGTTACTAAAGAAAAACTGAAATCTGTATATAAGCATACACATCCACGCGCTTAGGAGGTATTATCATGTTTCATGCCACAACAATTGTTGCTGTCCGCCATCAAGGGAAAGTTGCCATAGCCGGAGACGGGCAGGTGACTTTTGGCGGTAATACAATAATGAAACATAATGCTAAAAAAGTCAGGCGTTTATATCATGGCAAGGTTTTAGCCGGTTTTGCCGGTTCAGTAGCCGATGCATTTACTTTGTTTAACAAATTCGAAGAAAAACTCGAAGAATATAATGGCAATTTATTGCGATCAGCAGTTGAGATGGCTAAAGAGTGGCGGATGGATAGAGTTTTGAGACGTCTTGAAGCCTTGTTGATTGTCACTGATGCCGAACGAATGTTGATTATTTCAGGTAATGGAGAAGTAATTGAGCCTGACGATGGTGTTACGGCCATTGGTTCAGGAGGACCTTACGCCTTGTCGGCGGCCCGCGCTTTGTTAAAACACTCCACACTTTCTGCGGCGGATATTGCCCGTGAGGCGCTGGAAATTGCCGCAAATATTTGTATTTATACAAATAATTATATTACGGTGGAAGAGTTATAACCAAAGGAGGAATGATATTGATTGAATTAACACCAAGGCAAATTGTTAATGAATTGGATAAATACATTGTTGGTCAGCACCAAGCTAAAAAGTCGGTCGCTATTGCGCTTAGAAACCGTTGGCGCAGCAAACAGCTTGTTTCAGATATGAAAGAAGAAATTATTCCCAAGAACATTTTGATGATTGGTCCAACCGGTGTTGGCAAAACTGAAATTGCGCGTCGTTTAGCCAAATTAGTAAATGCACCATTCATTAAAGTGGAAGCGACAAAGTTTACAGAGGTTGGCTATGTAGGACGTGACGTAGAATCAATGGTTAGGGATTTAGTGGAAACAGCTATTCGTATGGTTAAATATGAAAAAATGCTGGAGGTGACTGATAAAGCCCGTAAACTTGCAGATGAACGAATATTAGAGTATTTTCAGCCATCGGCTAAGAAAGAAACCCCACGCAATCCTTTTGAAATATTATTTTCAGGCGGAATAGGAGGACCATCCCGTGAAAATATGGCCCCAGAAGAAGCTGTTCCTATGGATAATAAACGCGAGCTGTTACGAACCCGTTTAACAAATGGTGAGTTAGAGGATGAACTCATTGAAATTATCGTCGAGGATAATTCTAATCCCATGATGGGGATGTTTGCCGGTTCAGGTATAGAGGAGATGGGAATAAACTTCCAGGATATGTTGGGCAGTTTTCTTCCGAAAAAACAAAAGAAAAGAAAAGTTACGGTCAATAATGCACGCAAAATATTTATCCAGGAAGAAGCACAAAAATTGATTGATATGGATGAAGTTACTTCGTCTGCAATTAACCTCGCTGAAAATTATGGTATAATTTTTTTGGATGAGATTGACAAGATCGCCGGTCGTGGGAAATCATCCAGTCCTGATGTTTCCCGCGAAGGTGTGCAGCGTGATATATTGCCGATAGTGGAAGGTTCAACTGTTGTTACTAAATATGGACCAGTAAAAACAGATCACGTTTTGTTTATTGCTGCAGGAGCATTTCATATTTCAAAACCATCGGATCTTATTCCCGAGTTGCAAGGCCGATTTCCCATTAGAGTGGAATTGACGAGTTTATCTCAAGATGACTTCCGCCAGATTTTAACCGAGCCCGCCAATGCTTTAATAAAACAATACACAAGTCTCTTAGAAACTGAAGGAATAAAAATTATTTTTACCGATGATGCTATTGATGAGTTAGCGGAGATTGCTTGCAAAGTCAATGAACAGACAGAGAATATCGGTGCAAGAAGATTACATACAGTAATGGAGAAATTGTTGGAAGATTTAGCTTTTGACGCTCCTGATATAGATGAAAAAATAATTAATATTGATCGCCAATATGTCACTGCCAAGCTGCAGCATATTGTAGTTAATCCAGATTTGAGCCATTTTATTTTGTAATTATATTCTGAAAGGTAGGAGAATGATTTATGTTTGCATCATTGCTAGAACGTACCCGCAAAATAAATAAATTATTGCAAAAGTCAGAGAATGTGGAGTATAAGGAAATATCAAACGTACTTAGCACGGTAATGAGTGCCAATGTATATATTGTTAGTAAAGAAGGAATTGTATTAGGCTATGCCTTGTTGGATGATTTTGAGTGCGAGCTGATGCGTGACCGTGTTTTGTTGCAGGCAAAATTTCCCGAGCGATACGTGGAATGGCTGCTTAAAATCAATGAAACCTCACCTAATCTGCGATTGGAAAGCGGGATATGCACCTTCAGTGAAGGAACAACATGCATGTTTAATGACAAATTTACTACCATTGTCCCAATTCATGGTGTGGGAGAAAGAATCGGTACTTTAATCGTTGCTAAATTTCATGTGGAATTTACTGACGATGACCTTATTCTTGCGGAGTATGGCGCAACTGTTGTTGGTATGGAGATTTTGCGGGACCGCAGCGAAAAAATAGAGGAAGAAGCTCGCAAAAAAGCAACAGTACAAGTGGCGTTAGGCACCTTGTCTTATTCCGAGCTTGAGGCTGTTATGCACATACTCAGTGAACTGGAAGGCAATGAAGGATTGTTGGTAGCCAGCAAGATTGCTGACCGTGTGGGTATTACCCGTTCAGTAATTGTCAATGCTCTGCGTAAATTCGAAAGCGCTGGTGTGATTGAGTCAAAATCGCTGGGCATGAAAGGTACCTATATTAAAGTACTTAATGAACGATTATTAGAAGAATTGAAAAAAATGAAAAAATAATATACAAAATACGTCATAATAATGCAAAATATGCCTTTCTTTTACCAGAAAGGCATATTTTTTATGTCGTAATTTGTATATTCGGGTATATATGTAAAAATTATGCAAGGTTTTGTTAAATATACGAAAATGATAAAGGATTTTTTCTAATTATGTAGAACTATCTTAAAGAAATTCAGTATGTGTTTGTCCTTGGCACAATAAATATTACAAATAATATGGGAGGTTTTCTAGTGCTTGACTCGCTTTTGTCCTCTACCCAGGTATCCGTAATGGAAAAAGCACTGGGTGCGTCTTCTCTCCGGCAAAATGTAATAAGCAACAATATTGCTAACGTAAATACGCCTCACTTTAAAAAAAGTGAAGTGGCTTTTGAAAGCATTTTGCAGGAAGCTCTTAACGGCGGTAGTAAAATGCCTTTGGTAAAGACTAATG
>JAEYSJ010000248.1 GCA_023434855.1 Bacillota bacterium
CCGGGTGATGAGGTTCGGCAAAGTCAGCTATTGCCTGAATACGATCAAAAACTCCTTTGATAATTTTCGTACTCCCGCATTTAGGGCAAACATTTTCCTGGGCTGATTCGGCTAAAATATAATTGCAACCCTCGCACATAGTTCGATGGTATTTGCCCAAACAGGGATTGAGTCCATAATTGGCAGTTACTGCCCGTCCGTTTTTACGGCTTAATGCTGCTACACATTCTTGGAAGCTGGGTTCAGCAAGCAACATAACATTATATTCTCTAGCGATTTTTTCTAAAGAATGGGCATCAGAATTAGTCAAAAAAGTGAACTCAGTAAGTTCATCAATCCGGTCTGCGAGCAAACTGTCTGCGCTTAGCCCCAGTTCTATACCGGATATTTGGGCTATTTCCCTATCTCCTAATATATGGGGCAACCTTGCGCAACAACTGCCATAAAGGCTTTTATGAGGTGTAAATACATGGGCTGGTACAATAACTGCACCAAAGGATGCAGCAATATGTATTAACTCAGTTAAGGGCATATGAGCGTTTTGGGAACTTAAATTTATATTCCGAATAAAACGGGACATATGATAAGAAAATTGCCGCATACTGTCAATATCAGGAAGATAGACTAAGGTATGAGCCATTCCGCCGCTTACTTCGCTTGTCTCGATTTCTGCGCCGAGAATAAGAGTAATTTGTTCTTTGTAACGATAGCCACCACCGCCAATTAGACGTAAAAGACCTTCCTCTTGAAGTCGTGTTAGATCTTCAAGTACCAGTGGTGATAAGGCGTCAACGATTCCAACAATCTCCATGCCCTTGTACTGAATTGCTTCTTCCAGAATATTCTTTACAGTTAAGCGACGGGATGTTGGTATTTTTATCCATTTGCCGTTTTCGCTCATACCTACATGAATATGTAAATCAACAAAATAAGAATTCACTTTATACACCTGCTAATAGCAAGCCTATCATTGTTTTAGCGTCATGAATAGTTCCATCAGCCAACATTGCCTTAACTTGTTCCTTAGTGTATATTTCCACATTAATAAATTCATCTTCATCAGGGCATTGTTTATCAGCAATTAAATCATCAGCAATATAGATATGAATTACCTCATTTGTAAATCCCGGTGACGTGCTTACAGAGGCTAGTCTACGGATATTCTTGGCAATATACCCTGTTTCTTCCTGCAACTCCCGTAGGGCGCAGGCATCCGGGGACTCCCCTTTAATATCAAGTTTTCCTGCTGGAATTTCCAGCATTGCCTGGCCTACCGCGTAACGGTATTGGCGGACAAATACAATCCTTCCATCATTTAAAACCGGGACTATTGCTACCGCACCAGGGTGGCGAACTAATTCACGAAAGGACTCTCCGCCATTAGGCAGCTGAACTTTATCGCAGTATACTTTTAGCAACCGTCCATCAAAGACCTTTTCTGATTCTAAAAATTTTTCTGTTAAATTGTCCATACTACGACCCCCCAAGATTAGAATATTTAACCATCTGTAAACATATATTACCTCTGAGTAAAGGAGGGATATATATGCAGATAATAATTACCCATAGAGGATTCTGCTTTTTTGGCAAAATCAAAGATTTACGCTCTTATCTTAACAGTCTTTGCAACAGATGTACAACAGTGTATGAATTGATCAATAAAAAATTTCATTAAGAAATTTTGGACAGTTTACGGTTTTCCGGTAATTCTCACAACATCCAGGGATATTGGGTGTATGGTCTTAGAATTAGTATAGGATACCGAGTATTAACTTTATCTTTCAGCCATTCAGGTGCAACAGCCCACTTAAGAGGAAGACCAAGCTGACAAGCAGCATCTTGTACTATTTTCAGCCCTTCAAGCACATTCTGGATAGTTGTTTCCTGTGCAAGATTAGTATTACTAACCATGCCGGTAATTTTTAACCTTGATACTCGTTCGATACGATGGAGAGCATCAATAATTCCTGCCGCTGTAGCGGTAAATGGCCTACATGTATTAACAACCATTAATGCTTCGTAGCTATTTTCCGCCAATTGGTGATAGATTTGTCCCAATGCAATTGCTGATTCTCCCCCACCTACATCCATAATAACGTGATAGTTAGTATCATACAGAATATTAGTTAAATTTTGCGGCATAACAGGCAAATCACTATTGATTAATCTGGGATCCGGCGCGACCAGTAATATGTTTTTTTCCTCTAATATCGCACGATTTTCGCGGGTGCGGAAATATGGCTTTACTAGATCAAAATCCACAATAGCTACGTTAATGCCTTCATTTTTCAATTGGATAGCATAATTAATCGCAATTTCTGTTTTGCCACTGCCAAATTCACCTAAAAAGATCTTAATACGAGTGTTTCCTTTTAATAGTTCGCGATGATCCATTATTAGCTCCTAAACATAATGTTTTACATCTTCTTCGCCACGCAGAACTCTTAGCGTACCAGCGACTAAAGCCCGCAATTCGTCATCACCAGGATATACTAGGACTTTAGCAATAAAATTCACTCGCTTTGAAATGAAATCTATCAGTATTTTGGAGTTTGCCATACCCCCTGTCAGTACAATGGCATCGACTTTACCGCCAACCACCGTAGACATTGCCCCAATTTCTTTAGCGATTTGATAGGCCATGGCTTCATAAATGAATGCAGCATGATCATCGCCTGCGGCAATTCGTCGCTCGATTTCCTGACCATCATTTTGTCCTAAATGCGCAACTAAGCCAGCATTACCTACCAATCTTTTCTTTATATCAGTTATAGTATATTTTCCTGAATAACATAATTTTATTAAACCACTTGAAGGAACAGACCCGGCCCTTTCAGGTGAAAAAGGTCCCGAATCATTGGCATTGGAAACATCAATCATTTTTCCATTGCGTTGAACACCAACTGATATGCCACCGCCTAAATGCACCATGACAAGTGTTAGATCCTGGTAGTTTACTTGTAAATCCCGTGCAACTTGATGAGCTGCTGCTTTCAAGTTTAGTGCATGAAACAAACTACGGCGAGAAACCTCAGGTATACCTGTAACTCTGGCCAAAGGTTCAAATTCGTCCACACTTACAGGATCAACAATAAATGAAGGTATGCCTACCTTATCTGCAATACCGCGAGCTAACAAGCCGCCAAGATTAGAAACGTGTTCTGCCTGAACACCAATCCTTAGGTCTTCACACATGACATCATTAACCCTGTATGTTCCACTGGGAATTGGTTTTAACGGGCCGCCGCGTCCTACAATTGCAGCAAATTGATCAATAGATACATCGTGTTCAGTTAAGACCTTTTCTACTAATGCGCGACGAAAGTCGTATTGGTCATTGACTTTGGAAAATGATGCCAAATCATCTGTATTATGGCGGATGACTTCCTCGAATTGACAGGTTTCATCTAAATAAACAGCTATTTTTGTAGAAGTTGATCCCGGATTAATTGCCAAAATTTTATACTGCGTCCCCAACTTTTTCCCTCCAAGTAATTAGCACTGAATTCCTATCGTTGCATGGTTCGACGTTAGTATTATTATACCTGCAATATAAAGAAATAAATATAAAAAACCCCGCGAACTAATTTAGCCCGCAGGGTTTGTTTTCATTATTATGCCCGCATTTCCATTCTCAGTTTGTCTGCAATCATCGCCATAAACTCAGAATTGGTAGGTTTGCCTTTTTCCAGTTTTATTGTGTAACCAAATAATCTATTGATCATATCCATGTTACCACGGCTCCAGGCTACCTCAATAGCATGACGAATAGCTCTTTCAACTCTACTGGGTGTGGTGCCGTATTTTTCAGCAATCATTGGATATAATACTTTGGTTACTGCACCTAATAATTCAATTTCACTAATAATCATCATAATTGCATCACGTAAGTATTGGTACCCCTTAATATGTGCCGGAATACCTATTTCCCTGATAATATTAGTTACTTCCACATCAATTGGCCGGGCTTTTATAGCCTGGGCAACCACTGGACGCTGCGATGTAATGGTACCGGCTAATTGTCTGATTCTACTTGCTAAAACATCCATATTAAAAGGTTTTAATATATAGTAATCAGCACCTAACTCTACCACTCTTTGGGTAATACTTTCCTGGCCGAAAGCAGTCAACATAATAATTTTAGGTCGTCTGCCGGTAAAAGTGTTTACACGTTCAAGAACGCCAATACCATCTAAATGTGGCATGATGATATCTAAAATAATAACATCAGGCTTTTTGTCTTCAATAATAGTTAATATTTCTTCTCCGTTGTAAGCTACGCCAACCAATTCGATATCGGCTTGCTGAATAAGATATTCTTGCATTATTCCAGCGAATTCACGATTGTCATCTGCAATTGCCACTTTAATTGTTTCTCTAATCATTTTATAAATTTCCTCCCTGCAATGCTTTTATACGAAAATACAATTCGACAAATATGCGTCATTCCCTTCCTGGATTGGAAAAAAAAGGTATATTAATTTATATTTTTTTAATTATATAAAAAATTGCAGTATAATTTCTATAATGACATTATACTGCAAATAATAACTTCATGCTACTTTATTTACTATAATATTTGAAAATGTAAACAACCTTCGGGCTGTTTGCGGTTCATTTTTAGGAATTATTCCACTTTCCATAAGCATCCAATCTATAAAACAGCCATAACCCTTTGTAGGATCATGGACAAAAACATGAGTAACAGCCCCAACTAATTTTCCATTTTGAATAATTGGACTGCCACTCATTCCCTGAACAATTCCTCCTGTTTTTTCTAATAAACGAGGATCAGTGACTTTTATTACTAACCCTTTACCTTCAGGCAAATCCTGTATATTAATTTTTTGAATTTCGATATCAAATTTTTCTATAGTTTGTCCATCCACAACTGTTAACATTTCAGCGTAGCCTGTTTGTATTTGGTTCATTGAAGCTACCGGTATTTCTTTAGAGTATAGTTCATTTTCTAATGAGGCATTCAATTGACCGTAAATACCAAATTGAGTGTTTTTTTGGATGTCGCCTAATAACTGTTCCTCTTCGATAAAAACACCAATTTTTTCACCAGGCTGCCCTCTTTTTCCGTGTTGAATACCAGAAACTGTAGCTAATACAATTTTGCCTTGTTCACAATCAATAGGCTGATTGGTATCATTATCAGTGATAATATGCCCCAAGGCGCCATAGGTACGTGAATTAGGTTCGTAAAAAGTAAGGGTACCCACGCCTGCTGCGCTATCACGTACGAATAAACCGATACGGTAGCGTTTAGTATCATTACATAGTACCGGATTAAGTGTTAAGTGTATTTGTTCGTCACCACGTTTAAGCATCATATCCAAAGAATGCTCATTTTTACCACTGCTATCAATCAATTCAGCTACCTGGGTATCGCTTTGAACAGGAACCCCATTAATGCTTAGTATTACATCGCCAATATTTATTCCGGCATCTTTGGCCGGAGTCACGAATTGACCTTGCTCATTTTGAATTGGTGAATTACCAACAACAATAACACCATGAGAATGAAGGATAACACCGATAGAATGTCCACCCGGCACTAATTTTATTGGTGGTAACACATCAACTTGGACAGTGCGAATTGGAATTATACCGAGTAATTTAAATTCCACCGCGGCCTGCCCTAATTTAACCGGTTCAAAAAATACTGCACGCGATAAAGCAAGAAACGGTGAAGCCACATGAATACTTTTGTCCAGCTCATGATTTACTGCTACAGTTAGCGGAAAGTTAACGGTAAATGATGCAGTTTCACCTTCGATTATACGCATATGAGGGGGAAGGTTATAAATATTGCGAAACTGTGGCGAAATACAAAAGGCTACAATTAGTACAGCGATTAATATTCCTAACATAGAACGCCGACTATTGTTTGTCATTTATTGCCATCAACTCCCTTATTACATTCTTCCCTACTTTTTTGTTAAGCAAACCATAACGTATCAGTTAATTCACGATTTTAGAAATTCCCGATTTTTTAGGGGATTATTCCGGAATAATAGTTATATATTGTCTTGGAACTGATTATTGGCCGATTATTTTAAAAAATAAAGCGTAAGCTCACGCTTACGCTTTATTTTTCCATTTTTCTTTTTTTTGACTGGCTGATTCACACATTTGGGCTGCATTATCTACAGCTAACTGGGTTATCTCACTACCGGTAATCATTCTTGTCAGTTCAATTAATCTCTTCTGTTGGTCAAGAATTTTTACTACCGTATTTGTGCGATTATCTAACACCTGTTTTTCAATATAAATATGACTATCTGCCATGCAGGCAATCTGTGGCAAATGAGTTATACACAGTACTTGCTTTTGAGATGCCACCATCGCAATTCTTTCAGCCACCATTTGTGCCGTCTGTCCGCCAATACCTGCATCAATCTCATCAAAAATCATTGTTCCAACAGAATCACGATGAACGCATACCGTTTTTATCGCTAAAGCGATTCGGGAAAGTTCACCCCCGGAAGCTATTTTATAGAGCGGTTTGGCCTCTTCGCCAGGATTTGCTGTAAACAGCAAAACTGCTTCATTGCATCCGGACGGTGTAAATTGTTCTGCGCGTGTCACATCAACCAACAATAATGCCTTAGGCATCCCTAAGTGTATGAGATGCTGAGTTACCTGCTCAGCCAACTCTTTTGCGGCTTGCCGGCGCATTATATCCAATTCACCGGCAATAGTTTTAAGTTTTTGCTCTAGTTGGACTTGTTGTTTAGTAAGTTCGGCTACTCGCTGATCAAAGTTTGTAATATCGCTGAGTTCAGCCTGAGCCTGCTCATAGTATTCCAGTATTTCGGCAATTGTCGTGCCGTACTTTTTCTTTAATTTATAAATTATGTCCAGCCGGTCTTGCAATGTTGCCAAACGTTTGGGATTGAAATCTATATCCTCACAGTAATCACGCAAATCTGCAGAGCATTCTTCCAGTTGATATAAACTATCAGCAACTATTGTCAGTTGAGGCTCCAGCCTTTGGTCGTAGCGGGTAACGATTTCCAACTCATGCTTTACTTCGGCCAAGGAGGTCAAAATCCCGCTAAGTCCCTTAGCACCCTGACTGAATAAAGCATAAGCCCGGCCAGCAGCGGTAACAATCTTTTCGGCATTGGACAATATTTGGATTTCCTGCTCCATTTCTTCCTCCTCAGTAACTTTTAAGGAAGCTGAAGCAATTTCTTGAATCTGCCAAGTAAGCATATCCACACGTTGTGCCCGTTCACGTGAGCGATCTTCAGTAACAGACAGTTCTTTATTCAATTTTGCCCACTCATGATACACCTGTTGATATTGCGATAATTTATCTTTTATTGAATTAGCAAAATTGTCCAGCAGGCTAAGATAGGAATCGGGTCGCAGCAATGCCTGATTTTCGTGCTGGCCATGTACATCGACTAATTTTTCACCAATTTGGCGCAATACGTTTAGTGTTGTATTGCATCCATTGATAAGAATAGAATTTTTACCATTACGAGTTAACTTGCGGCTGACAATCACCCTGTTATCATCTTCTAATGGAATATTCTGCTCTTCAAGCAAAATAGAAATGGGACTGCCTTCCGGAATATCAAATACTGCCTCAACCCTAAAAAAATCACACCCTGTACGAATAAAATCTATCGAAGCACGGTTACCTAAAACCGTACTTAATGCATCAATCAAAATAGACTTACCGGCTCCGGTTTCCCCTGTAAGGATATTCAATCCTTCGGAGAATTCAACCTCGGTCTGCTCAATTAATGCAAAATTTATAACAGTCAGTGATTTTAGCATTGCAATTCTCCCCTTATAACACTCAAAGGCTTGCTCCATAACTGGCTAAGACTACCATTTTAAGTGGTAGTTTTATTTTACTAATTTAATGGAATTAGCCTATCATATATAGATGCCAGACTTTGTGGGTGAATCAATTTATTGTGCTAAAGCCTGTAATTTGGCCATTACCTCCATTACAGCCTCAGCAGGTTTAACTACAACTAATATACTGTCGTCACCAGCCACAGTGCCTATTATTTCGGGCCATTTAGCATTATCAATAGTAGCGGCTACCGCTTGGGCGGTGCCTGGCAAAGTCTTAATAACAATAAGATTCTGGCTATAATCCAAGGACATTACCGAGTCCTGGAACATCCGCGACATACGGGATTGTGAAAACATAATATTTTTTTCTAAAGGAAACGCGTAGCGATAATGGCCATCACCTGCAGGTACCTTAATTAGCATTAATTCTTTAATATCACGGGAAACTGTGGCCTGAGTCACCTCAATTCCTTCTTTACGCAGCGCTTCAGCTAATTCTTCTTGCGTCTCAATGAGCTTATGTTCAATGATTTCTTTTATTCTGGCAAGACGTAGCCCTTTCAAATACTTCACCTCACTTTTTCTACTACATATAATATCGGTGAATTTTTGTTATGGTTAATAATTTCCCAGCATCCAACTGTAAACGAATCTGCAGGTAACGAAGAAAGTAGCTTACGAACCTCTTGGTGCTCATACTGACCGGCTAAATGTCCTATATAAGCAATAAGAGAAATGGCTCCTCCCACACTAAGTAAATTTAAAACTTGCCGTAATGCTGCAATCGTTGATTGAGTTTGGGTGGTAATATCATGTGGAGCCCCTGGCAAATACCCTAAGTTAAACATAGCAACATCAATAGCTTCATGGATGTATGCCCCAATATTGGCATGATTATCACATATTAACTTTACTTTATTTTCATAACCATGATTTGTTAAAACCTCTTTAGTATTGGTGATTGCTGCTTCTTGAATATCGAATGCCCAAACTATGGCATTTTTAGGTGTATTGCAAGCTATGAATAAGGTGTCTTTACCGTTTCCCGCTGTAGCGTCAATAGCGCACTCGGCATTACTAAGCTTGCTCTCTAACAATTGATGAGCTAATCTTGTCGGATTGTAAGATTGCATTACGAACCAATATCTCCCCGTCGTAATTTTGCGCGCAAAGTTTCATAATAGCTCTTTCCATTAAATCTGATAAACTTTGCCCGAAAGGGTGAGCTTTTTACCAGTACCTCATCGTCGGGTAATAAGCTATAGACTGTTTGCCCATCCACAGTAAGCATAATATCATTATGAGTCGCCTGCATTTTTACTTGTACGGATTCTTCGGCAGATACAATCAAAGAACGGGTCTGCAATGTATGGGGGCAAATTGGTGTAAGAACAATTACATTTAAATTTGGATTGACGATAGGACCGCCCGCTGATAATGAATACCCTGTGGATCCGGTGGAAGTTGCAATAATTAAACCGTCAGCCGGATAATTTGCCGTAAGTTTTCCGTCAATATATAATCCCAATCTGATCAGTCGGGAAAAGCCGCCTTTTGAAACAACAATATCATTCAAGGCGGAGGAAACATAAATATTTTTGTCATTGCGAACCACCATAGCGTCAAGCATAAGCCGATCTTCGATACGGTATTCTGCGTTAATTATCTTGTCCAACGCTATGGTTAACTCCGGCAACTCAATTTCAGTAAGAAATCCCAATTGCCCCATATTAACCCCGCAAATTGGCACACCTGCCGCTGCAACTTCACGGGCAGTATTTAATAATGTCCCGTCTCCTCCCAAAGTAATCCCTAATGAAATGTCATTACGTATACCATCATTACTATAGGCTAATTCCGGATACCCTAACTCATTGGCAGCTTTTTCCGGTAATACTATCTCTACGCCCCGCTCTTTAAAATGTTGTATCATCCGGCCAAGTACGGTGATAACATTTTGTTTATTCATATTAGGAAATAGTCCGATTTTTAACAAACTGCAATCCCCCATCATCCAACCAGATTAGCGTGTGCTTCTCCAACCACCTGGTCTATCG
>JAEYSJ010000258.1 GCA_023434855.1 Bacillota bacterium
GTACATGTGTATGCTGGTATTACCGCCGGTGCAGCTGCATTTATTCATGCCTATATTATGGTGAGTATTTTTTTGATGGCAGGAGGAACGCCAGGCGGCATATTATATTCGGGAATAACCACATTAGCGGTTTTTATTCTCGTGATTTCGCTGGGAATAGCTTTATTTAGAAACCGGTCTAATTTACGTTTGCGATATCGCCACCGTTATGCAGTGTTGGTATTAGGGACGGCTTTAATTATTCATCAACTGATAAAATAAATGAGTCAACAAGGGATACTGTCCCTGTTGACTCATTTATTTTATATTATACGGTTTCCGGTTCTAACATTATATCAATAGTTATTTTATCTCCCTGCGCGCTCAGTTCCGCGTGGCTGCCTTCCGGTACTTCCCCCAGGATAATCTTCTTGCTAAGCTCAGTTTCCACCAACCGGCTTATTACCCGTTTCAGCGGTCGTGCGCCAAAGTTAGGGTCATAGCCTTCCTTAACGAGGAGTTCCAGGGCTTTTTTATCCCAGGAGAGACTGATGTTCAATTGCTTCTTGAGACGTTTATCAAGGTTCTTAAGCAGGATGTCAGCGATATTGGCTACTTGTTCACTGGTAAGGGCATTGAAGACAATGATGTCGTCAATACGGTTGAGAAACTCAGGACGGAAGTGCTGTTTCATCATTTCCAGGACGCGTTCTTTGGCAATATCAAAGTTGTTATTGAGAATTTCGTGGGACCCAATATTGGAGGTCATAATGATGACGGTGTTCTTGAAGTCCACAGTACGGCCTTTGCCGTCAGTGAGGCGGCCGTCATCAAGGATTTGGAGCAGGACGTTAAAAACATCATTGTGGGCTTTTTCCACTTCGTCCAGCAGTATGACACTATACGGGCGGCGGCGCACTGCTTCAGTGAGCTGGCCGCCTTCATCATAGCCAACATAACCAGGAGGAGCGCCAACAAGACGGGATACAGTATGTTTTTCCATGTATTCGCTCATGTCAATACGAATCATGCTGCGTTCGTCATCGAACAGTACTTCAGCCAGGGTTTTGGCCAGTTCGGTCTTACCAACGCCGGTGGGCCCGAGGAAGATAAAGGAACCGATAGGACGGTTTGGATCCTTAATACCTGCTCTGGCGCGGATGATGGCCTCACTGATTGCTATAACGGCTGTGTCCTGACCAACAACACGCTCATGCAGGATGGATTCCAGGCGGACGAGTTTTTCCCGTTCACCGGTGAGCAATCTGGTAACAGGGATACCTGTCCAGCGACTGACAATCTTGGCGATGTCGTCCTCGTCGACTTCTTCTTTAAGCAAACCTTTATGAGAGCGTTTCTCGGTCAGCAGGTCTTCTTCGCTTTTTAGACGTTGTTCCAATTCAGGCAGCCTGCCGTATTTCAGTTCGGCCAGGCGATTAAGGTCATAGCTTCTTTCAGCAGCTTCCATTTCGGTGCGGATAGTATCAATTTCTTTCTTGAGATTACGGAGGCGGACGATGCCTTGCTTTTCCATTTGCCATTGGGCTTTCAGGGAATCGGCATTTTGTTTCAGATTAGCCAGCTCTTCCCGAATGCGGTTTAACTTTTCCTGTGAAGAAGGGTCGGTCTCTTTTTTTAGTGCTTGTTCTTCAATTTCCAGCTGCATAACGCGGCGCATAGCTTCATCCAGTTCGCTTGGCATGGAATCGATTTCCGTCCGGAGCTTAGCTGCGGCTTCATCTACCAGGTCAATAGCCTTATCCGGCAGGAAGCGGTCGGATATATAGCGGTCAGACAGCACGGCAGCTGCTACCAGGGCAGTATCTTTGATTCTGACGCCATGATGTACTTCATAACGTTCACGCAAGCCTCTGAGAATGGAAATGGTATCTTCCACTCCGGGCTGATCTACCATTACCGGCTGGAAGCGGCGTTCCAGGGCGGCATCTTTTTCAATGTGTTTGCGATATTCATTCAAGGTAGTGGCACCAATGCAGCGGAGTTCGCCGCGCGCCAGCATGGGCTTTAGGATATTTCCTGCATCCATGGCGCCTTCGGCGGCACCAGCGCCGACTACAGTGTGCAGTTCGTCGATAAAAAGAATGATTTTGCCCTCAGATTTTGTGATTTCTGCCAGCACATTTTTCAAACGTTCTTCAAATTCGCCCCTGTATTTGGCACCTGCTACCATAGCGCTGAGGTCAAGGGAATATACTGTTTTATTTTTTAGGCCTTCCGGTACGTCGCCGGCGATAATCCGGCGGGCCAGGCCTTCAACGATAGCAGTTTTACCGACACCGGGTTCGCCAATAAGTACAGGATTATTCTTAGTTCGGCGCGACAAAATTTCCACTACGCGACGGATTTCTTCATCCCGGCCGATTACCGGATCCAGTTTGCCTTGCCGGGCCAGATCCGTAAGGTCACGGCCATATTTATTGAGGGCCTGCATACTTTCCTCCGGATTATCGGAGGTGACGTTTCTGCCGCCCCGGAATTCAGTGATGATCTGAAGGATGCGGCTGCGGGACAGGCCGAATTCACGGCAGGCGTTGACAATATCACTGTCGCCGTCTTCAACAATGGCCAGCAGAAGGTGTTCAACGCTGACATATTCATCCTTCATCGCTGATGCCTGCTTTTCGGCCAATGCCAGTACCCGGACCATGGCTGTATTCATCCGGAGACCGGTATCCTGGCCCCGGACGGAGGGCATATTTTTTAGAATTTGTTCCAGTTTAGCCTGAAATACTTGGTACTGAATATTTAATTGGGATAAAATATATGCAATAATGCCTTCGCTGTCTTTAACCAGTGCCAGCAGGAGGTGGCGGGTGGTCAACTCCTGGTGGTAATTCATCGCGGCTAGTTGCTGTGCATCCTGGATCGCCGCCGAGGCTTTTTGGGTAAATTTATCTTGGGACATATGGTTTACCTCCCGTCATAATAATGTAATAAAACACGTTCATCTATACTTTTTCCGGGTTTTCCCGCAGCTCGCGGATTTTCCGGTAAAGTTCTTTTTCTTCTTCTAATTGGTCTTTAGGAATATCAATGGAGATTTTAAGATACAGATCACCGAAGGCGCCGCCTTTGGGCAAGCCTTTATTTTTCAGGCGAAGCCTTTGGCCGACATGGACACCGGGTTGGATTTTGAGCTGGACTTGACCATGGGGTGTGGGAACATGCATTTTGTCACCCAGTACGGCCTGATCTGGATAGATTACTAGATCAGCTTCCAAGTCGCTGCCTTTTATTTGCCATGCGGAGTTTGGTGCGACCCGGATATGAAGATACAGATCGCCGGCTGGGCCGTTTCCATATCCTTTACCGCCTAAACCTTTGAGACGCAATGACGCGCCGGGATGGATGCCGGCAGGTACTTTAATTTTTACGGTTTTGGTGTCTTCCGTAACTCCTGTGCCCCGGCAGGCCTGGCAGACACCCCGCTGGGTGACCCGCTGCCCTTCACAAGCAGCACAGACATTAGGGGCGGATAAATACAGATCTTTTTCTACTCCATGGATAAGTTCATCAATGGACAGGCTTATTTCTGCGTCTACATCTTCCCCTTTGTAGTCGGTACGGCGTTTTCGTCCGCCTCCCTGATGGCTGCGGGTGAAGTCCTGACCGAAAATACTGGAGAAGAAGTCGCTGAAACCAAAGCCGCCGAAGTCCTCAGGAGATCCCTGATAAGTATAGGTGTAGCCACCACCCATATTGGACGGGTCAAAATTAAAGTCATCGCCGGCTTTCCAGTTCATTCCCAATTTGTCGTATTTGGCGCGTTTGTCAGGATCACCTAGCACTTCATAGGCTTCATTGATGAGTTTGAATTTTTCTTCGGCTTCAGCCTTGGCATCACCCTGATGAAGGTCAGGGTGATGCTGGCGGGCTAGTTTGCGGTAGGCTTGTTTAATTTCTTTGTCGGATGCGGTTTTGGAAACTCCAAGCGCCTCATAGTAGTCAATGTATTTCATAAGCATCACCCTCCTTTTTAAGTTGAAGCAAGATTATTTACTCATACTCGGCGTCGATTACATCATCATTACGCTTAGTTTGGCTGCTGTGATCGTCGACCTGATTTTGTTTCGGTTCTTCGGGCTTGCACTGGCAGGCCTGGCTGTAGGCTTGCTCGAGTTCTCCCTTGACTTGTTGCAACTTATTTATGTCAGCATTTTCTTCGATCGCCTGTTTGACTGCGTCCAGAGCGGCCGTCAGGCGTCCGCTGACATGGGACGGCAATGTGTCACCCTTTTCGTTTACAAAGTTTCTGGCTTGATAGGCCAGGGAATCTACTTCGTTTTTCAGTTCCACATATTGACGACGTTTCTTATCTTCGTCAGCGTATTGTTTCGCATCTTCCACCATGCGATCAATGTCTGATTTATCCAGATTGCTGGAACCGCTGATCGTAATAGACTGTTCCTTGCCTGAGGTTTTTTCTTTGGCGCTGACTGTCAGGATGCCGTTGGCGTCAATGTCAAAAGTTACTTCGACCTGCGGTAAACCACGCGGCGCTAAAGGAATGCCGGATAATTTGAACCTGCCAAGAGTACGGTTATCTGTTGCCATTTCCCGTTCACCCTGAAGAACATGAATATCTACTTCCGCCTGATTGTCGTCAGCCGTGCTAAAGATCTGACTGCGACGGGTGGGGATGGTAGTATTGCGCTCAATGATCTTGGTAAGAACACCGCCCAAAGTTTCTACACCAAGGGACAGTGGGGTAACGTCAAGCAGAACTACGTCTTTGAGGTCACCACTCAGGACTGCGCCCTGGATGGCGGCACCTACGGCCACAACTTCGTCCGGATTGACACTCTGGTTGGGGTCCTTGCCGGTCATGGCTTTAACCAGACGTTGGACTGCCGGGATACGGGTGGAGCCACCTACCAGAATAACTTCATCAATGTCTTTGGCGGAAAGCTTGGCATCGGCCAACGCTTTTTCCACCGGAATACGGCAACGTTCAACCAGGCTGTGGGTCAGTTCATCAAATTTCGCCCGGCTGAGTTTCGCTTCCAAGTGCTTCGGACCACCGGCGTCAGCAGTAATAAATGGCAGGTTGATAGCTGTTTCAGTTACGGCTGACAACTCTATTTTAGCCTTCTCTGCCGCTTCAGTCAGCCTTTGCAGCGCTTGTTTGTCTTTTAAGAGATCAATCCCATTGTCCTTCTTGAATTCGGCTGCCAGCCAGTCCACGACGGCTTTGTCGAAGTCATCTCCGCCCAGGTGGGTATCGCCGTTGGTGGATTTAACTTCAAATACGCCGTCGCCGACTTCCAGGATGGACACGTCAAATGTACCGCCACCCAGGTCAAATACCAGAATGGTTTCGTTCTTTTTCTTGTCCAGACCATAAGCCAGGGCTGCAGCGGTAGGTTCATTAATAATCCTAAGTACATTGAGACCGGCGACCCGACCGGCGTCCTTGGTAGCCTGACGTTGAGCGTCGTTAAAGTATGCCGGGACGGTAATAACTGCGTCGGTTATCTTTTCGTTCAGATATTTGCCGGCGTCATCCACCAGCTTGCGCAGTATTTGCGCCGATATTTCTTCGGGCGCGTACTGTTTATCGTCTACGGTAAATTTAACGGTATCATCCGCTCCTTGAACAACTTTATAAGGAACAAGCTTCATTTCGTCGGTTACTTCATTGAAGCGGCGGCCGATAAACCGCTTTACCGAGTAGAATGTTTTGGCAGGGTTTAAGACTGACTGACGTTTGGCTAACTGGCCGACAAGACGCTCGTTATCGCGGAATGCTACAACTGACGGAGTTGTTCTGCCGCCTTCGACATTGGCGATAACCTCCGGCCGTTCTCCTTCCAATACTGCAATGACCGAGTTAGTTGTGCCTAAATCTATACCAACTACTTTTCCCATAATTTGCGCCTCCCTTAAATTAATAATTATCTGCTACTCTACATGAGAGTTCTAATAGCTTACAAATACATATTACCAGAAAATAATTATTAATGGAAAACCGCAAAAACGCTAAAGAAGGCTGATTATGTCTAATTTATCCAGTTTTCTTATAAGATATTCGGAATTCACACGCAATCAATCTATTTTGACCTTTCTTGACCTTTGGCTAATTGTTTACCATTACGGGCGGTATACTGAACTGTCGTAAGTTAATAATCAGGCATAATTACAGGTATTAATTATTAGATGACAATAATTATTGACAAGCGACTGGTAAAATAGTATAAGTATTTTATACTCTCTAATTCGTCTTATTCCTTTAACGAGTCCGCTTAAAAAATTCAAACATAAGGAGGTGTTACCATGAGAAATCTGATTATCTATGCCCATCCTAATCCGAAAAGCTTTAACCATGCTATTTTAGATACTACCGTGCAGTCTTTGCAGGAAACGGGATACGAAGTAATGATAAGGGATTTGTATGCTATGAAATTTGACCCGGTTTTAAAAAGCAGTGATTTTGAGGCGTTGCAGTCTGGAAAGATCCAGTCCGAAATTAGAACGGAGCAGGACTATATTGCGGGTGCTGATGTTCTTACCTTGATTTATCCCATTTGGTGGACCGGACTTCCCGCTCTCTTAAAAGGCTACATAGATCGCGTTTTCTCATATGGTTTTGCTTATAAGACAGGTGATGATGGTCCTGTCGGATTACTTACAGGCAAGAAGGCTTTTATTATTAATACACACGGGACACCAACCGAGATCTACGATTCTTCAGGGATGACGGAAGCATTAAGAAAAACGTCAGACACCGGCATCTTTAATTTTTGCGGTATTGAAGTTCTGGGTCATGTGTTTTTTGGCGCAGTAGCAACTGTAGATGATGATATCCGTCATGAAATGCTGAATACCTTAAGGAAGAAATTGAATACTCTTTTTTAAAGTTATTAAATTAAATGCCTGCTGATACTTGCCGGAAGTTTCATTCATATATATCAGAAAAAAGTAACAGACTATACCTATGGAGGTGTAATACATGCTGTTAAATTGGATGATGATGAAGCTCATGGATCCGGCTATGGATGAAACAATGGTTAAAATGCTGACAGAAGACTATCCGGATAATCCCTTTCTCATGGTTACCGTTGCCCAGAAACTTTCTCCCCGGGCGGTGATGGAGGCGGCTATCCGGGCCGAACTTGGCAAAGAACTGACCCGTCCTCTCGGCAGCCCGGTAGTATTGTCCCCATGGGATGAACTACTTTTAAATCCCAAGCAATTATTTCAGCTCCCTGCTGAAGATTATACGAAAGTTGATACAACCACAGTTATCGGACCAAACGCTAAAAAACCTCTCAAACTTCAGACCCCTATCATGATTACCGGAATGTCCTATGGCGGATCACTCAGCCTGCCGATGAAGGTTGCGCTGGCAAAAGGAGCGTCGATGGCCGGCACAGCCACTAATACCGGTGAGTCGGCTGTAACCGACGAAGAACGGGATGCTGCCAGACTGCTGATCGGACAATATCACCGGGGAGGGCAATTAAGCGGTGAAGAACAGCTGAGCAGGCTTGATGCTATTGAAATTCAACTTGGCCAGGGGGCTTGGGGCGGAGCTGTTGATGAGCCTATGCGCGGCGATCAGATGGGCGAACATTTAAGGAAGGCCTGGCATTTGAAAAAAGACCAGGATGCAACTATATATGCGCGCATGCCAGGCAAAAGCTCAACAAAAGATTATATACAAATGATCAACAGCATGAAAGCCCAGTATGATGTCCCAGTCGGGGTGAAAATTGCGGGAACTGACTATATTGAGTACGAATTAGCGGTTATTGCCCAGAGTCAGGCAGACTACATTGTGGTTGACGGGTCTGAAGGTGGTACGGCTGCAGCTAATCCAACACTCCAGGATAACGTAGGTTTGCCCACATTTCATAGTCTGGTGCGGACGGTTGACTGGCTGACAAAACAAAACCTTAGGGAACGGTTCAGTATAATTGTAACAGGTGGTCTGACTACTCCTGGCCATTTTCTCAAAGCGTTGGCATTGGGCGCCGACGCGGTATACATTGGTACCATCGCCTTAATGGCTGCCATGCATACACAAGTAGCCAAAACTCTGCCGCAGGCACCGCCTTCGCAGTTAGCACTCTATACCGGTAGAATGACCGACAAACTTGATGTGAATAAAGCTGCCCGGCATCTGGCGAATTTTCTGGCATCATGTCTCGTCGAAATGCAATTGGCCGCTCAGGCAGTTGGGAGAAATTCCTTCAAGGAACTGGACCGTACCGATCTTGTAATGGTGGATAAAGATTTAGCGGAATTTGCCGGCGTCCGCTATGCTGGTAGCCACCGTGAAGTTGAATTGCCAGGTATCGCCGGGAAAGAGCGCTGCCAGTCTCCTAGCTTGCAGCTGCAGTAAATTGAAAACAAAGAAGAATCTTATATTGATAAAGTGTTGAATTATGAGGAGCTTGATCTAAGTTTTACTTAAATCAAGCTCCCATTTTTGTCATCCTGGCAGCCCGAAGAATTGTTTTGACTCCTGTGTGGGGAGAAAGTGTATCTCTCGGTACAATGTTCGGCGTAAACGGGTCTTTTCTTATATCGGAATTTTTTTTGTCGAAGATCATAGAAATAGAATAATGAATTTAAAAGGATTGGTGGTGTCAGTAATGGGATTGGCTAAAATAAGGTCTGTAGGCACGGCGGTACCACCGCATGCTTTACGCCAGGAAGATATTAAGAAAACAGCAGCCGCACTGTTTAGTCCGCATCTGCAGCATATCGACCGGCTGCTCCCGGTGTTTGAAAATGGCTGCATCCACACCCGTTATTTGTCCCGGCCCCTTGAGTGGTATAGTGTTGTACATACATTTGCAGAGGCTAATCAGGTATATACAGAAGTCGCATTAGAACTGGCTGTGGAAGCGTCCCGGCAGGCAATAGACCGGGCAGGGTTAGAACTCCGGGACGTTGGTATGGTAGTTTTTGTATCATCAACCGGTATTGCTACTCCGTCCTTAGATACAAAACTAATTCAACGGCTGGGCCTATCACCCCATACATTCCGATTGCCTGTTTGGGGGCTTGGCTGTGCCGGCGGTGTGGCAGGCATCGCCAGGGCCGCCGAACTGGCAAACAACTTTCCTGATAGCTCCGTATTGCTGGTAGCGGTTGAATTATGCAGTCTGACGTTTCAGCGCAACGACTTTTCGAAGGCGAATTTGGTTGGCAGCAGTATTTTTGCGGATGGGGCAGCTGCGGCCATCATAGCGGCAGAGGGCAACGGACCTTCGGTATATGGCAGTTATAGCACGCTGTTTCCTGATTCTGAAGATATTATGGGCTGGGAATTAATAGATACAGGCCTAAAGGTACGGTTTTCCCGGGATATCCCCAGTCTTGTGAGAAAAGAATTGCCGGAACTGGTTGAACAGGCCTGTAAATTGTGGGGGATTGAGCGGGAAGACATTCAACATTTTGTGGTACATCCTGGTGGGGCAAAAGTGCTGAGCGCATACTCGGACTGTCTCGGACTAAAGGATCATAAGCTGGCACATGCTTACGAGGTTCTTAGCAATTTCGGTAATATGTCAAGCTCATCGGTGCTTTTTGTTCTTGATCAGTTTTTGTCATCAACACCAGCGACTGATGAGTTCGGGCTCATGCTATCTTTAGGCCCGGGATTTTGTGCAGAGCAGGTGCTCTTTCAATGGTAATCACATGGATCTGGCTGATATTTGCCGTCATTATCAGCCAGCGTCTGCTGGAATTATACATTGCGCGGCGTAACCGTATCTGGGCGCTGTCAGCCGGTGCAAAAGAATTCGGCGCCAGCCATTATCCTGCATTCTTTATAGTACATGGCGGGTGGTTAGCCGGGTGGGTTAGTGAAGCCGCCATGCGGAATAGTTTGTCAGATATATGGTATGTCTGGCTTGGAATCTTTTTGGGTGCCCAGATTTTAAGATATTGGTGTATCACGAGTTTGGGGAGGTATTGGAATACCCGCATCCTTATCGTACCTGGCAGTACTTTAATACGGCGGGGGCCTTATCGTATCATGAAACATCCAAACTATCTGGCAGTAACAATAGAATTAATTTCCGTACCGATGATTTTTGGGGCGCTGACAACCGCTGTTTTAGCTACACTTGTCAATACGGTGTTGCTTATGCGCATTCGCATTCCTTTGGAGGAACAGGCATTACAATTAATTAAAACTGCTGAAAAAGACGGATAGTTATTCAATTATAAA
This sequence comes from Bacillota bacterium, assembly GCA_023434855.1. The sequence goes on from JAEYSJ010000258.1 coordinate 10,184, forward strand.
GAGCTGGCACAATTAATTTTGGCCGGCTCTTTATTGGTATTCCTCTATACGCGTTCTGGGGGTTGATCATTACGATCAGTGTTTAATACATAAACCTTTACCGGTTTTATACCGAAATTTTGCGCCTCGCTTACTGTCCACTTGGCCACATCGATACGATGGCCTTTTATAGCTCCGCCGGTATCTTCGGCGACCGCATATTCGGTTCTGCCGTCCGGATACTTAATAAGTACACGTGAGCCAAGGGGAATAATCCTGGGGTCGACTGCAATTACACCTGGACGAACTTGTGTACCCATGTGGGTTTTGTTGCCCCATTGGTCATTATCGTGCGGCCCCGGTGCGTACGCCGTCGCTGTAATATCAAGCACCTGTTTAACGTTTGCTTCCGGTGGGACATTTTGCTCAGATGGCTGTGCTTCCTGGGTTGCAACCGGCGGGCTATTATCCTTTGATTCCGCCGCCGCTTGAGAGCCGGCTGGGATACCATGCAGGAGCGCCGCTGACATCATAGCCGCTCCTGCTAATGCTGCCGCAAGTTTTTTATACCGCCGCTTAATTGGTCGATGGCATTTATTTTTCATTAAACATACCTCCTTACGCTTTAGTATCTGCGCAATAATCCTTTGAAATTCCAGAATAAATGAGACTTGGGGACGGTTCCCTTGGCTCATTGAGCAGCTTGATTATCAAGAAGTAAATAATATTTGTTAATCTAGTAATTGAGGATAAGAAAAATTTGATTAGTAATAATATAACTTCAGTAGTTGCCTCAGAGAAATATGGTACCTATAAGCATTAGGATAATCTATTGTTCAACTGAAACTAAAGCAGGGAAAATTAAAATGGTTATATCAGTAGTGCCGGGTTAAAATTTTACGAGTCAGCAGAACCGTCCCCCATGTCTTTATATCTTATTTGTTAATTAACGCAGGAGATGTCACTGATACGTAGAATAAACTGGAAGTATTAAATATTGCGAATAGGAGTAATTTGACAATGACAGATTTCCAGTTGCAAGAATATGAAACACGTCTTGACGGATTGCGGAAGGTTCTAGCCGAAAATAATGTAGATGTAGCAGTGTTAAATCTGAATTCAGACCTATATTATTATACCGGTTCAGTTAAACCTTTGTGTGCAATAATTCCGGCGAAGGGCGAGCCGTTTGTATTTGCCCGTAAGGCTTTGCAAAAGATTAGAGAGGAAATTGTTGGTTTTCGTTTGGAAGAGTTTCGCAATACCAACGATTTGCTGCAGACAATTAAACGGAATGGTTTGACATACGTAAAACAGGTTGGTTTTACTTTGGACAGCGCGGCATATTCAACGGTGCAACGTTGGCGGGAGGTTTTTCCTGAAGCAGCGATAAGTGATTTATCCTGGCAAATCCGACAATTAAGGATGGTTAAATCTGAAGCAGAGATTGCCAGATTCGTGCAGGCAGGGAGAATTCTTAGTAAACTGCCGCAAATAGTCCAGGAATCCTTTAGGCCGGGAATGACAGAATTGGAGCTAAGTGCCGCTATCGAACATTATTTCCGGTTAAACGGGCACTGTGGATTGACCCGCTGCCGCAGTGAAGTGATGGAAATGGGATTTGGTGTATGTAGCAGCGGGACAAATAGTCTGGCAGGTACAAAGTTTGACGGAATATGCGCCGGTGTAGGCGTTTCCAATGCCGTTCCCTATGGGGCTGGCAGGCACGCGATAGCTAGCAACCAACCGGTTATCATGGATTATGGATTTAATTTTGGGGGATATCACTCCGACCAAACGAGAATGCTGTCTTGGGGAGAGCCAGAGACTTCCGTTTTAAAAGCTTATCAAGCAATGCTTAAAGTGGAAGAGACTATTTTGGGGGAGTTAAAGCCCGGCCGTTTGTGGAGCGCCGTATATGAAACAGCATTGCAAGCCGCCGCCGCAACCGGTTATGAGGCTGAGTTTATGGGTCTTGGTCCGGAAAAAGTCCGGTTCGTTGGCCATGGAGTCGGATTGGAATTGGATGAGCCACCGCTTTTGGCGCCTAGGATGAATTTTCCTCTGGAAGCAGGAATGGTGGTGGCCATTGAACCCAAAGTTTCTCTGCCGGGGTTGGGAGTGATCGGGATAGAAGATACTGTCGTGATTCGGGAAAATGGGATTGAAGTTATTACAACCTGTCCGAAAGATTTTTTTGTTATTGGCTGACGTGCCGGCAATGACTCATCATATTGCACCCGAAAATTAATATTGATACTAAAGAAAAAAACCTGCGATATTGCAATTGAAAACATCGCAGGTTTTTTCATATCGAAAATTATTACTGCCCGGATAGCAAACATTTTCTATCTACAGTGTATAGATTACTCCCCTGAGGCCTGCCAATCAACTAAATCGACCGCAGTCATTGCCATTGCCTTGGCTCCTACCAGCAATCGCTCCTGGGCATAATCAGATCCTGCCGCTATGGCAAACAGCGGTGTATGTGCCGCAAGGTTGCAGCCAATGTTAATATCCGGATGGATAGTTGGGGTGGCATGGCTGACATTGCCTACATCGGTAGATCCGTCTGCGTCTTCCGGTCCGAGAAACTTTACCTGTTCGCCCAATAAAGTCATATTATTTTTGAACAATTCCATAAGCCGCTGAGCATTAATCAATTCTTTGAATAAAGGTTCATAATGCACCATTTCTACAGATGTGCCGGTAGCTAATGCAATTCCTTCCGCTAGCTGTCGTACCGCCGGAATCACTGTATTTTCCAAATAGCAGGAGGATAATGCCCTAATGGTAAATTTCGCCTCGGCTTCGTCAGGCACAATATTAGGTGCTGCTCCTCCTTTGGTGATAATTCCTGCGAGAATAGTCTCCTGGGTAAAAGTATGGCGCAGTGTCTTTATTCCTTGATAAAACATAACAAGGGCGTCCAAAGCGTTAACGCCTTTGTTTGTTTTACTGGCAACATGTGCCGGATGACCGTGAAAAGTTACTCTTAGCGGATGAGAAGCATAGGAAGTACCCCCCAGGTAGTTCCCATCCGCGGGATGAACAATCAGCGCTGCCGCTAATCCATCAAAAATTCCGTCTGCGGCCATTGTTACTTTAGCACCACTTGTTTCCTCCGCCGGGCAGCCGATAAAATAGGAACTGGCCCGTTCACCGGCTACGGATGCAAAGGCTGCGGCAGCCCCCCAGCTCATAGCGGCAATCAGATTATGGCCACAGGCGTGGCCCAGTTCAGGTAATGCGTCATATTCAGCCAAAAAAGCAATCTTAGGGCCATTGTTGCCTTTTTTTGCAATGAAGGCCGTTTCATAACCGCCAATGTTTTTTTTCACACTGAAACCCCGGCGTTCTGCCGCTGTAGCCAGCAGGCGGGCCGCCTGGTATTCCTTGCCCCCCAGTTCGGGATTTTTGTGCAGGAACAAACTTATTTCTGTGAGTTCAGGAGCCATTGCATTCACAGTGGCGACTACTTGTTCTTTCCATGCTTGCTTATCCAATTGTTCACCTCCGGTTTTTACTATTTCGCCGATACAATCAGCCCGTAGTGGCTGATTCAATTATTTCCAGTCCATCTGTTGCGCTTGCCAGCCTAGCCATTACCCCTAAGGGAAGGGTTGCCTTGTCCGGTGTATGGCCAAAGTATAAATTATAAAGGACCGGCTTATTTAAGCCGCCCAAACGTTCATGCAGCACCTCTTCAATAGTGAAGCTAGGGGGCGTGGCTTCGCTGTCGCAGCCCGTACACATATCAAACACGATCCCGGCCGCGGATTGCAGTTTACCGGCCAATAACAGCTGGGTTAACATGCGATCGATGCGATATGGTGCTTCACCGACTTCTTCAAGAAAGAGTATTTTTCCATATGTATCAATTTCGTAAGGTGTACCCATTGTGGCTGCAATAAGGGATAAGTTTCCCCCGGTCAGGTATCCCCGGGCCGTTCCCGGAGTGATAAACAGGGGGTCTGAGGCAAGCGGCGGATTGCAAATGGCACCGAGGGGTTCGACTGCAGTAACAGCCCGCATAAAATAATCCCAAGTGTAATCCGGTAATCCTTTCCCCATATCTGATGCCACCATCGGTCCATGGAAGGTCACAAGACCGGTATACTGACCGATACTTATATGCAGGGCTGTAATGTCGCTATAGCCGACAAACACCTTGGGATGGGCCCGGATCATATTATAGTCCAGAAGATCCAGCAGCCGCATCGTTCCATACCCGCCGCGGAGGCAGATAATGCCGTCTATATCAGGCGATGCAAACATAGCATTAATGTCGGCAGCCCGCGCAGCATCCGTTCCGGACAGATATCCCAATGTTTGCCCTACAGTTGTTCCCAACTGTACCTTGAATCCCTGTTCTTCCAGCCATCGTATTCCTGCTATGGCCAACTCGGGATCACCGGGACTGGCAGGGGCAATTACACCAATAGTATCCCCTGGGCGCAGCCGTCTAGGTTTTATCCGGGAAATGCAAGACATGCCTTCATCTCCTCATTGTTATTAATAATAAAGGGATATGCGCAATGAAAACGGCACATTACCCCTTCTCTTTTTTTTGTAGCCTTTCAGAGGTTATCTAGTGTCCCGAACTGCTTAGAAATCGTCAGACTATCTATTCTGAACGGTCGGAGTGAGGACCGCAGTCACACGTTCTATTTACAATGTATTGCGGCAATAGTTTGTACGGCGACGCAGATGGCGGTTTATAAGCAGTTCCCCCCTTGAAGTAGTAAATACTACTACTTTTCTATATATGCTGTCTTAAAGTCGGCCAATCCGAGCACCGACCAAAAATAACCCTTAACATACGGTTGGGCAACAAATGGCTGGGTAGTATAATAAATCGGCATGATCACCGCATCGTCGAAAAGGATTTTTTCCGCATCATGCATAGCCGGCATCCGGACCTTCTGGTCATTAGTCGACTGGGCCTGCTCTACCAAACTGTTATATGCCGGATTGTGATACCTGGCATCGTTGCCTGGGTCTTTGAATACGTCCATAAACGTCATCGGATCAGCATAGTCCCCAATCCATGAGGCCCGGGCAATTTGAAACTGCCCCTGTGCCCGCGAGTCTAAGAACACCTTGGACTCCTGATTTGTTAACGTAATGGACACACCCAGGTTTTGTTTCCACATTTCCTGAATAGCTTCGGCAATAGATTTATGCAGTTCGCTAGTGTTGAACAGCAGGGTAACGGGTGGCAGACCCTGGCCGTCAGGATACCCTGCTTCAGCCAGCAGTTTTTTTGCCTGGATTGCATCCTCGTTCACATAGTTTCCGCCTTCTTCACGAAAGTCCTTGCCGGTGGCCGGATTCATCAGTCCGGGCGGCACCCAGGCATAAGCCGGTTGTTTGCCGCCTTTTATGACATTATTCACCAGTGCTTCCCGGTTTATTGCCAGCGCAAATGCTTTGCGGACTTTTTCGTTGTCAAAGGGCGCTTTCTCAGTATTAAATACATAGTAATATGAACCAAGATAAGGAGAAATCTTGAGGAGGCCTGCCTGGTTAAGCCGGTCATGCTCGACAACAGGCGGTTCCACTATCATGTCGACCTGATTGTTTTCAATCAATGCCAGCCGGGTGGTTTGTGCCTCGCTTATGGGCCATTCCATTTTCGCCAGCTTAACTGAGGCTGCATCCCAGTATTGATCATTTTTAACAAATTCAATTTTGCCGTTGTGAACCCAATTGGTGACTTTGAATGGGCCATTGCCAATCAGAGTCTGGGCATCAGTCGCCCATTTGTCAGGATTGGCGGTTGCAGTTTTCTCGTGAATGGGATAAAAAGCATGGAATGCCACTAAACTGAGAAAGTAAGCGACAGGCTTGTCCAGGGTTACTTCCAGCGTGTGGTCGTCAAGAGCTTTAACTCCTACCTGATCGGCCCCTATTTTTTTCTCATTGTATGCTTGACCGTTCTTAACCGGGAATAACATATATGCATTCTCAGAAGCAAATTCCGGATTTAACGCCCGTTTCCAGGCGAACTCAAAATCATGGGCGGTGACCGGTTCGCCATTAGACCATTTGGCATTTGAACGCAAATAAAACACATATTTCATGCCATCAGGAGAAACATCCCATTTTTCGGCTACGCCTGGTACCGGCTGGTCTTTGGCATCAAGGCGCGTCAGACCTTCAAAAATTTGTAATTCTACCAGGTATTCCGGAATTGCGGTGGACTTGGCCGGGTCCAGGGTTGCCGGTTCTGTTTCCAGGCCATAGCGGAATACCTGATCAGTACCACCAGGGCCTGATTTGCCACAGCCTGCCGCCAGTGTTATAAACATAACCATAACTAACAATGCCGCAAAGATTTTTTTATTTGCCATCGTTATTCCTCCCTATGATGAAAATGCTCATATATAACCTTGCCAATGCTGGCGACCAATTGAAGTCCCAGATAATTGGTTTGTAGATCAGCAGTCAGCACACAGACAATGTATGGACCACCAGGTAAAAACAGAATTCCCGCGTCATGTTCTACTCCTGTCAAAGTTCCCGTCTTGTGGGCTATTATCGTTTCTTCAGGCAGGTAAAAGGGCAGCTTATCGCGAATTTGCTGCCGCTTCAAAATATCCAGCATGGATGAACCGTATGCCGGCGGAAGACCTATGCTGGTATAAATCCCGGCAAACAAGCGGGCTAAATCTGCTGCTGAGGTTTCATTTTCTTTGCCGGCCTGCGCGGCAGCAAAATCCATCATCCGGCGACGAAGCACCGTTGACTTTAATCCCAGGCTGTCCATGGTTTTGTTTACCGCATCCATACCGGCAACGTCAATGAGCATATTGGTAGCTGTGTTGTCGCTGAGGATGATCATCAGGGTAACAAGCTCCCGGATGGTCATAGTTATGCCTGCACGCAACTCTTTCAGAATGCCTGCGCCGCCTGTTATGTAACCGCTTGTCACTTCCAGGGAATCATTCAAAGAAAGTTTGCGGGCAGCGGCCTGACGCATAATTTCGTACATGATCGGAACTTTGATCATACTCGCGGCGGGAAAAACCATATCCGAGTCCAACTCCAGTTTATCCCAGGTAGATTGATTAAGGATTACAATCCCCCAGCGCCCGGTATATGCTGTTAAAATATCCTTAATCCTTTGGCCCAATACTTCCATAATTTCCTCCTCAATCCGGTTACGATCTTTGCATTAAATGGCATGCTACCATATGGCCGGCACCTGCATCCCTGAACTCCGGCTGCTGCTCGGCGCATAATGGCATGGCGCAGCGGCAGCGGGGGCGGAAGCGGCAGCCGGGGGGAGGGTCGATAGGGCTTTGAACATCGCCTGTCAGGCGGAGCCGCTCCCGTTTTACTTCCACCACCGGGTCAGGAATGGGTATGGCGGACAGCAATGCTTGTGTATAGGGATGCTGCGGATTACTGTATAATTCGCTGCTGTCGGCCATTTCCACAATTTTGCCAAGATACATGACAGCCACACGATTGCTGATATGTTTTACCATTGATAAATCGTGAGCAATAAATAGATAAGTAAGCCCCAAATCTGATTGAAGACGCTCCAATAAATTAACTACCTGGGCCTGAATGGATACATCCAGGGCGGAAATTGGTTCGTCGCAGACAATAAAATCGGGATTGACCGCCAAAGCCCGGGCAATACCGATCCTTTGTCGCTGACCGCCGCTGAATTCATGGGGAAAACGGCTCGCATGCTCAGGATTTAGACCTACCATCTGCAAGAGATCAACAATACGCTGTGTTCGTTCACCGGCGGCTACCAGGCTATGAATGTCCAGGGGTTCTCCAATGATATCACCGACAGTCATGCGTGGATTCAGCGAAGCATAAGGATCCTGAAAAATCATCTGCATTTTGCGGCGCAACTGTTTTTCCGCAATTTGGCTATCAATTTTCTCGCCATTAAACAGGATTTCTCCTGCAGTGGGTTTATACAAATGGATAATCGTTCTTCCGGTAGTGGATTTGCCGCAGCCGCTCTCGCCTACCAGTCCGAGAGTTTCTCCTTTGCGGATGGAAAAACTGATATCATCGACTGCTTTTAAGTAAGCGGTTGGCCGTCCGAAGAAGTCAGTGCGGACAGGAAAATATTTTTTGAGATTATATACTTCTAATATATTTTTATGTTCCATCAGGCTTTTACCTCTCGCTTAGGCTTCGGTGCGCCGGGATGCTGCAGCCAGCACTTTACACTGTGGTCTGGAGTCACTTTGGTGGTTTCGGGGTAACGTTCCGGACAAACCCGCATTGCATAGGGACAGCGGGGGTGAAAAGGACAGCCCGTTGGTGGGTGCAGCAGGTCAGGTGGCTGTCCCTCAATAGCAGTCAGCGGTTGTTTTTGCTGTAAATCCAGACGCGGTACTGATCTTAAAAGTCCCCACGTGTAGGGATGCTGTGGATTGTGAAAGATCTCCATAGCGGTCCCGGACTCGGCAATTTTCCCGGCATACATTACGATCACACGGCTGCATAATCCAGCAATAACACCAAGGTCATGAGAAATTAATATTATGGCTGTATTCAGCTTTTTTTGCAGGTCTTTCATCAGATCAAGAATTTGTGCCTGAATTGTAACATCAAGGGCTGTTGTCGGCTCATCGGCAATTAACAGTTTGGGGTTGCAGGCGAGTGCCATGGCAATCATCGCCCGCTGACGCATACCGCCGCTGAATTGATGAGGATAATTTTTCACGCGTTGTTCCGGTGAAGGGATGCCGACCAAGCGCAGCATTTCTATTGCCCGGGCATAGGATTGCGCTTTTTTCATATGCTGATGTAATTGTAAAGACTCGGCAATTTGCATCCCTATGGTAAGCACCGGATTAAGAGAAGTCATTGGATCCTGAAAGATCATGCTGATTGCATTGCCCCGGATTTTTGCCATCTCTTGTTCGGCTTTTTGTAATAGATCATTACCTTCAAAGATGATTTTTCCATTAGCATACCTGCCTGGAGGAGTTGGAATAAGCTTCATTATGGAATGAGCTGTCACACTTTTGCCACTGCCGGACTCTCCGACAATGCCAACGGCCTCTCCGGGAAAAACCTGAAAACTGATTTTATCAACTGCCTTGACTTCACCAGCATAAGTGTCAAAGGATACTGCCAATTCTTGCACATCTAACAATGGGTTCATCGTTTTCCTCCTTAACGCCGTACGCGGGGGTCCAGCGCATCGCGCAGACCGTCGCCAAGAAAATTAAAGGCCAGCATGGTTATGCTGATAGCCATGGCCGGAAAGAACAGTTGGAAAGGATAGGACCGTAAACTCGTTACCCCCTCTGAGGCCAACACTCCCCAACTGGCCATGGGAGCAGCAACCCCCAGACCGATAAAACTGAGAAAGGCCTCAGTGAAGATTGCTTCAGGGATGGCAAGAGTGAGGGTAATAATAATTGGTCCCATACTGTTGGGGATTAGATGACGAAAAAGAATCCGCCAACTGCTCGCACCAACCGTTCGCGCTGCCAGAACGTACTCTTGTTCCTTCAGGCTTAAAATCTGCCCGCGGACGATTCGGGCCATACCCAGCCAGTATGCAATACCCAATGCGATAAAAATATTCGTCAGACCGGGTTTTAAAATAACCATAAGCAATATAACATAAAGCAAAACAGGTATGCCATATAAAATATCAACAATATTCATCATAATTCGATCAATGCGACCGCCAAAAAAACCGGCAATACCGCCGTAAACAACCCCAATGGTAAGATTAATTAAACTGGCTACAAACCCGATTGCCAATGAAATACGTGCACCGTATAAAACCCGGATAAATAAATCCCGGCCGAGGTTGTCCGTGCCGAACCAGTGCTCAGCTCCAGGCGGCTTATTGGCTTGCAGAAGATTTTGATCCGAATAGGAGACATGGGACAGCCAGGGCCCGATAACGGCGATAAGGATGATACAGAGGACTGTGTACAGACCGATCATTGCCAATTTATTTTTTTTCAGGCGCCGCCAGGCATCCTGCCTATAAGTTGTACCAGGACGGGCAAGGGAATTGGCAGGACCGTTACGGACAATGGGCTCAAACAATTCGCTGTTTACATGCATTTTTAACTCTCCTGTCTGCTATCCAGTTTTATCCGGGGATCCAGTAATGGATAGATAAGATCCACTATTAAATTTAAACCAATTACCAAAACACTGTAGAAAATTGTTACGCCGAGAATCACTGTATAGTCACGGTTGTAGATACTTGTGACAAAATGCCGTCCTAAGCCTGGAATGGCAAAGATTGCTTCAATAATAAAGCTTCCGGTCAAGATTCCTGCTGCCATTGGGCCGATATAGGTTACCACCGGAATTAAGGCATTTTTCAGCGCATGCCTGTACATGACAACAGCTTGCGTAAGTCCCTTGGCCCGGGCCGTCTTAATATAATCCTGTGCGAGGACCTCCAGCATGCTTGAGCGGGTAAGGCGGGCGATAAAAGCCATCGGATGAGCGGCTAGGGCAACGGCCGGTAAAACTGTATAGGCAATGCCACCCCACATTGCCGCCGGAAATAATTTCAGCTTAATAGCAAACACGTAGATTAATAACGTAGCAAGTACAAAACTGGGTACCGATACGCCGAGTGTCGCCAGAAACATAGTGGCATAGTCCTGCCACTTATTCTGACGCAGCGCGGCAATGGCCCCGGCAGGAATTCCCAGCAGAATGGCTAAACCAATACTTGCTATTCCCAATTGAAAGGAAACAGGAAAACTCTCACGGATGATATCATTGACTGTACGACCCTCATACTTAAACGAAGGTCCTAAATCAAAGCGGGCCAAATTAGCAAGGTAATCGGCATATTGTTTCCATAAAGGGTCACCCAGACGATAGCGTTCTTCAATATTTTTCAGCACGGCAGCGGGAATGTTTTTCTCGCTGGTAAAAGGACCGCCGGGAATAGCATGCATTAATAGAAAAGTGATGGTAATAATAGCAAGCAAAACAAGTAAGGAACTGAAAATGCGCTTCAGCATATAACTCAACAATTTAGTACACACCTTTCTCGCAATAAACCCCTTAAAATTACGCTAACGTATATACCTCCAGCCGGCTTAAGGCCTGTTTCCTAATATATGCTTTCATAAATTCACGGGACTTATGCAGTTCTATAGTTATTGCTAATAGAGGCTGTTACAAAATACCCTTCTCTGTCGTTAGGCCTTTCAGCGTAGTAATTGGATATGCCCTCGCTGTGCGGTCTCCCGAGCGTTTAACATCAGGGTATTTTGTAACAGTTTAAAAGAATATTAAG
>JAEYSJ010000266.1 GCA_023434855.1 Bacillota bacterium
GGTGGCAATGGCGGGTATGCCGTATTTAGTCGTGAACCACTGTCCCCGGTCTTTTGTTATGCGTCCGTCAGGACGATATAAATATTTTAAGGCCACACTGCCTAAAGCGACTATCACTTTCGGCTGAACTAAGGCTATTTCTTTGTCCAGCCAATGGCCGGCACAGAAACAGCCTTCATCCACAGTCGGCGTACGGTTGTGTTTTGGGCGGCATTTAATAACATTAGTGGTATATACGTTATCTCTTGTAATTTCCACACTCCATAATGCCTTATCAAGCAGCTGCCCCGATTTCCCCACAAGCGGCACGCCATACTGATCCTCTGTTTCCCCCGGGCCTTCTCCTACAATCATAAAAGGACTCGCAATACTTCCGTTATAAGAAGTGGGACCGCGGTTTCCCTCTTTACATAGGGGGCAGTGGTCACACTTTTGTAGATCTTCACTCAATTTTGCGTGATTTACCAACAATAGCTTCACCTCCCTGATACAGGTTCTTTCACTAAAGTTCTTCATGTAAATACGACTTCCTTCATCAAAAAGCCTATTAAATTAAAGTAATTGAGTATTATCTCAAGAATAAGCACTAATACTATATATACGCAATAAGACCATCCACCGGCTGATATGATAGGAGGAGCAAATCATTGAACAAGCAGCGAGGCAAGCAAAGTATTGTTTTTGACACTTCGCCTCTTATTACCAGTGCCGCTAATATTGTTGGGCCGATGGAAGGGGATGGATTATTAAATCAGTACTTTGATAAAGTAATGAAGGATAACCTGGATGATAACGACAGCTGGGAAAAATGCGAGTCCGCTATGCTGGAGTATGCCATTCGAACGGCAGTACTTAAGGAAAATAGCACCACAAACGATCTAGACTACGTACTTGCCGGCGATCTGCTCAATCAGTTGATGTCAACGCATTTTGCTGTGCGAAATTTGGCAAGGCCTTTTTTGGGATTATACGGGGCTTGTTCTACTCTTGCTGAAAGCATGCTGTTAGGCGCTGTGCTGCTTGATGGCGGATTTGCAAACAAACTGGCGGTTGCTGTGTCCAGCCACCATGATACGGCTGAACGACAGTATCGTTTTCCTACTGAGCTGGGGGTGCAGCGGTCACCTGTTTCGCAGTGGACAACCACTGGTGCAGCTGCCGCGGTATTGTCGGTATTAGGCAATGGACCGCGAATTACGGCAGCTACGATCGGGAAAATAGTCGATATGGGGATTAAAGATCCGAATGCCATGGGGCCGGCAATGGCACCTGCTGCTGTAGACACATTATGGCAGCATATTCAAGATATAGGCAGACAGCCTGCCTATTATGATATGATTTTTACCGGCGATTTGGGCAGTATAGGCAAAACGCTGGTCATACAGCTCATGCAGGAAAAAGGTCTGGATATATCCCAAAACTATGAGGACTGCGGGTGCATGATTTATCGTGAAGAGCAGGATACCCACGCGGGCGCCAGCGGCTGTGCAAGTTCAGGTATTGTATTTTCAGGATATATATATCAGATGCTGGTGGCCCGTAAATTGCAGAAGATTTTACTTATCGGCACCGGAAGTTTACATAGCCCAACTTCCTATCAGCAAAAGGAATCCATTCCCTGCATCGCCCATGCAGTGGCAATTGAAGTATAGAGGAGGAATTTTGTGATGCAAGCTTATATTATGGCATTTTTAATTGGGGGGTTAATTTGTGTAATTGGCCAAATATTAATGGACTTAACGTCTCTTACACCCGCCCATGTACTAGTCCTGTTTGTGGTACTTGGTGCAGTATTAAGTGGGTTAGGCTTGTACCAGCCCTTAATAGAAATTGGCGGAGCCGGGGCAACTGTGCCGCTGCCGGGCTTTGGACATGCATTGGTGTCTGGAACAATTGAAGATGTCGATAAGTTTGGCTTCTGGGGTATTTTTACCGGAGCCCTGCGCGCAACGGCTGCAGGTGTTATGGCCGCAAGTGTATTTGGCTTGATAATGGCTGTCATATTTAATCCAAAAGGTTAGTTATGACCCTGAATTAAAAATTCGCAAGGATTTCCGCAATATTCATTAATAATATCCTGCTATGGGGGAAAAATACAATTATGAAATTTAAAACTTTTTAACAGGAGGCTGAATTCTTATGACTGTAAAAAAAGATTTAGAGAAAGCTGTAGCTGCGGCTGAATCCGCTAAAGGTACTTATGCAGCATTTGCTACATCGACCGACGATCAAGGGGCTCAGACAATGTTTGAGCAAATGTCTAATGATATGGATCGTCATATTGCTCAACTAAATAGCCGCTTGAGCGGCACAGCCGAAAACCAGCTGACTAATCAGCAATCTCAATCGTAAATCCTGCCTGAAAAAAGACCACGTAGTGGTCTTTTTTTATCCGGATATATATATAAGAAAATCTATGTCCAGAAAAATGTGCGGCATAGGTTTTTTTGTTTGGAACCTAAGTGCCGCTCCTGTCATATATTATCCATGTAATAAACAATATAAAATAACCAATGGAGGACAATTCTCGTACTTACAGGACAGAAAAGCGTAGGGAGGGTGTTTCATGATGACATGGCTGATCATCTTAGGCTTTGCTGTTTCATCCAGTGTGGATAATCTAGGGGTTGGTATTTCTTATGGTATCCGGAATATACATATCGGGCTAGTTTCCAATCTGTTAATGGCGGTTATTTGTTTTCTTTTTAGTCAAGCGGGTATTTTGTTCGGACAATGGCTTTCATTAATACTGCCAGGTGTACTTCCTATTCTTCTGGGAGCCTTCTTACTGTTTGTAATTGGTATAAGAATCATTCTATTAGCCTCACCGCATAAAAAACAGGTTCTTACTGATAAAGCCAATGAAAATGAAATCCAGGCCAAAAACATTAAGAATATATTGGAGAATCCGGAGATTGCCGATATAGACAAATCAGGAGAAATTGGATTCGGTGAGGCAATTATTCTGGGAATCGCGCTGTCAGCTAATGCTCTTACCAATGGTTTAGGTGCCGGTTTGCTTGGGTTGTCGCCGCTTGCAATATCCCTGACAGCAGCAATCGGCAGTTTCGTAACAGTCTGGAGTGGAGTTTTGTTAGGAAAAAAAGTAGCAAACGTTCGGATTGGATCCTTTACTTTAGGGGAATTCGGTACAATCTTAAGTGGGGTAATACTTGTGGTGATAGCAACTAATAGTTTTTTTCGTTGATGTGCAGGATAATGCAAGAATTACATTAAACGATAAATTTCTGCAGTCAACCTGATGAATAGAAATCTCCCATACCGGCTGGTACAGGAGATTTTTTTATCTGCAAATCCATTATTCAATTAATCTTTATGACCTCATTTAGGACATTAAGTCCGGAAAAAGAGAAGTAATAACTAAGGCGATGGTAAGACTCACCATTATTATGGTGGTCGACCAGGCAATTAGATTATACCACCGGGAATTAACATAGTCTCCCATCAGATCTTCATCATTAATTAATTGCAGCATAAAGATTAACACAAATGGCAACAATATTCCGTTAACTACCTGGGACCAGAGCATAATTGTAATTAACGGAACGTCAGGAATAAGAATAATGCCTGCCCCAATAATGATGAGCACGGTATATAGCCAGTAAAAAACCGGGGCTTCTCCCCAAGTTTTGTTAACACCGGCTTCGAAGCCAAATGCTTCGCAAACATAGTAAGCCGTCGCAAGCGGCAAAATAGATGCTGAAAAAATTGACGCATTTAATAAGCCGAAGGCAAACAACATTGACGCCCATTTTCCCGCCAGTGGTTCAAGCGCTATAGCGGCATCTTTGGCTGTGTCAATGGTAATGTTATTAGCAAAAAGGGTAGCGGCGCAGGCAACGACAATAAATATTGCAATAACATCAGTCATTAGACAACCGAATATTACATCCATGCGTGAATATTTATATTCTTTTGCGGTTATTCCCTTTTCCACTACCGCCGACTGAATATAAAATTGCATCCACGGTGCAATTGTTGTACCGATTAGACCTATAATCATAACTAAATAGGCGCTATCCATTTCAAAGTGTGGGGTTATTAATTCCATTGAAACCTGCCCCCATGGCGGATTAGCCAATATGCCTGAGGCGACATAGGTAAAATATAAGGCTGAAGCCACCAAAAACACACGTTCGACTACTTTGAAAGTCCCTTTTACAACTGTCCACCATACCATATATGCGCCTACAGGTACGGAAAGATATTTACTAACACCAAAAATTTCCATACTGGCGGCTACTCCGGCAAATTCGGATACTGTGTTACCAAGATCAGCGAAAATTAGACCAACCATTATACAAAAAGTCAACCGGACACCAAAATTTTCACGGATTAAGTCTGCCAGTCCCTTGCGGGTTATTGCGCCCATTCGGGCACTCATTTCTTGTACCACAATTAAGGCAAGTGTCATGGGAATGAATACCCACAGCAATTTGTAACCAAAAGATGCTCCTGCTACGGAATAGGTTGTTATTCCACCGGCATCGTTATCAACATTTGCCGTGATAATTCCGGGCCCGATAACAGCCAGCAGCAGGAAAAAGTTACGTAAATATTTATTGTTATTAATGTAATTTACCATAGTATTCATTATTTTTACCCCTTTCGTGCAGTCAACACATACTGTGAAAATGTTTTGAAACCACTGCGATCAGGCATAATTGTTTTAATAACATCATCGATGGTAATTATCCCCAAAATCTGACCGTGATCATTTAATACCGGCAATGCAAGTAAAGAATATTTAGCGGCAATACCAACAGCTTTCCTGTAGTCTTCCGCGGCGCGAATGCTACGCACTTTGGTATGCATTAATTCAGCAAGCGGAACATGTGGCTTAGCAATTATTAGCTCACGCAGTGAAAGGACTCCCAATAATACTTCTTTTTCATCAACAACGTAAATATAATAAATTGTTTCGGCCTTATCAGCCAGTTGTCGTAATTGCTCAATTGTTTCTTGCGCTGTCAAATAGTCAGGCAATGAAATATATTCATTAGTCATTAACGCTCCCGCAGTACCATTTGGATAGCTCATTAACTCACGCATATCTTTGATATCTTCAGGGTTCATCCGGGTAATAATTTCTTCCGATTTTTCAGCTGGCAGTTCACTCAAAATGTCAGCCACGTTATCTGATTGCATTTCTTCTAATATATCAGAAGCTTTTTGGATATCCATGCTTTCAAAAAGCTTGATCTGAGTTGCAAATTCCATCTCGGTTATGACATCAGCAATCTTTTCGTTATTCATTGCTCTTAGCAAGCCTCTGCGTTCCTCGTAGCCCAATTCCTCTATAATTTCGGCAATGTCAACAGGGTGAAGCTGATTCAATTTGTCAAAGTTTTCTTTAATATACAGGTTGCCTGTTCTTTTTCCCAATGGCGCAAAATATTGCCATCCAAGGAATTGGTTTGGGCGATTTTTTAAGAGAAACTCCAGTCCCAGACGTCGCAGCACCCCTTTTAATCCAATATCAATTGCCGACATTATAATTTCCTTATGTTGTCCGTGCTGTACCCAGGACAATCTAATATCATTTACTCTGACCAGTTTCGACCCTGCAAGATCAATAATTTGTTTATCCATCAACCACTTTCCAATATATATCTCATCACTCTTTAAAGTTCTGGTATAAACATTTGCTATCGTTTCCTTAAGTCGCATACCTGTTTTATCCCATTGATTAACTTGGGAAATATCCAGGTGCTTTTGCGGATCTTTTTCAAATTTTATGCAAGTGACCGTAGGAGATGTGCCATTCCGGGTAATAGTCATATCTTTTATACGTCCGACAAGCCGTCCTTGTGAGTCATAAATCCGAGTGTTAAGAGCTTTACTGAAAAAGAATTCTCCTAATACTTTGATTTGGCTCATTGATCATCCCTCCTTGACGATGATAACGCTCAGCTACCTTGCTGTATTAGAATTTATGTTGTATTTTATTCCTTAACCTTCATCATCGTGCAACATAACAAAATCCGGCGCAATCAAAAAAATAGAAAAGACCTCTCGTGAGATAGGTCTTTTCTATTTGCCATTTTGCATCAATTTACATATTTTTTTGACCAGTTCCATTATTTGTATCCGGCACCTTGGAACTGGGATTGCTCGGAACCGGGGGAACTCTTGGAATAGCGGAATTTTTATCATTAACAGTAGCCGGGTCTGCTTTCGGTTTGGTATTTGTTGTTGAAGCCTTATTGGTGGTTAAAGTTTTACTGGTAGTAGTTGTACTTTGTTTATTTGCAGTGCTAGGTGTATTGGGAAGTGCTGGTGGTGCCTCTGCTAATTTCGTTTCTTTCGGAACGGCGTTTTCGTATTCATTCGCTAAACTTCGGGTTGCCGCCATATAGTTATCATCTGTGGCGATTCCCTGAATTTCAGCTATCTGCTGCCGCATCGCCGCAATATCAGGCAGCCAGAAGCTGATTCCGTCAATGTAAACCGGCCTCCCTGACACCATATAAGTGTTCAGCCCCCGTTTATAGGCATCATTTATAATCTTTCCTAAACTTAGCATTTGGCTTACAGGTATGTCAGTACTAATGGTGGCATTCACTTCGTTTACAATATCCGGTATCTTAGTGATAATCGCCGGAGTTGCCATCTGCGACAACAGCGCTTTGGCAAATTTTTGCTGACGTTCAATTCGCCCGATATCCCCCATTTCGTCATGACGGAATCGCACATATTCGAGAGCGGTATTGCCATTCATATGCTGCATGCCCGGTTTGAGGTCAATAAGGCCGTTATTATCCACTTCTCCCTCATCGTACGGATCATAATAATACATACGTTTTTCCACATTAATATCGACTCCGCCTATTGCGTCAATCACCTTTTTAAAACCGTCCATGTTGATTGCCACATAATAATCAATTGGTATTCCCAGCAAATCGGATACTGTTTGTTCTGAAAGTTTATGTCCGCCATAGGAATAAGCATGCCCGATCTTATTCCAACCGTAACCGGGAATTTTAACCCTGCTGTCACGCGGCACCCAAAGCATTGAGACATCTTTTGTATCAGTGTCAACAGTTACAACACACGTAACATTTGAACGTCCAATATCATTCCGACGCTGATTAACTCCCAATACCAAGATGTTGATCTTTTTGTGGGAGGGTGACAAAGCGACAGACTGTTTGGTCTGGTCGAGACCGTCAACCGCAAAATATGCCGTAGCAGCGGCTATCAGTATCGTAAACAAAAAAATAGTCGTTATAATTATAGGGCGCTTTATCTTGCTATTTCTTTGTTCTGTTAAGCCTCTTTCCTGTTCTGATGTCATGAAAGCCATCGCCCTTTCCACTAACCATACCTCTAATATGGAGGAGGTTGTTTCATAATCAAATTATAGCAAAACATTGCCAAAAATAACAGCGGGAATATTATTGCAAGTAAGCCAAAATCCTTCCATTATATAAAACGGGACTCTTCTATAGTATATTGAAGAGTCCCGTTTATTGACTTTTTCTTTCGGAAATACTCAATTGTTTTAGGTTGACTTCTGCCTTTACTTTCCGGCTAGTGCTTGCCAAACTGTTGCTATTGTCATGGCAATTAAAATGCCAATAATCGTCCAGCTCCAAATCCGATTACAGCGTCCGCTTATGTAATCACCCATAATTTTGCGATTGTTGGTGAGAAGAATCAAAAAGATTAGGATAGGGATTAAAAGTATAGCCGCAATGATCTGAGTAAGTACTGAAATCGAATTTAATGGCAAATTCGGAATTAATACAGCCGCATCACCAATTAATAGGCTCCCAATGTAAATCGCATAAAAATTCGGTGCCTCTGATAATTTATTGTTTAAACTCCTTGACCAGCCGAATGCGCCGGAAACCGTCCAGGCTGTTGAGAGTGAGATGGTAATAGCGGCAAGCCAACCGGCATTAAACAATCCCAGACCAAAAAGAATGCTGCCCAATTGACCTGTAAAAGGTACCAATGCAGAAATTATTTGTGTTGGATTAGAACTATCCAGATTATCTACATGTCCAAAGAGCGCTGCACCACAAAGAATAGCAGCGGCGGCCAATAAAGGCTGAGCCACACAGCCAATCGCTATATCAATTCGCCCCAAACGCAAATCTTTTGCTGTTAAGCCTTTATCAATTGTCGCATTATTTTGGAAGAAAATCATCCATGCAGCAAGATCATTACCTATTGTGGCAATGATATACCACATCATTGTATTTTCAACATTTTGCGTTATATCCGGCCATGTTATAAATACTTTTGCAATTTCGGCAGGATCGGGATGTGATAAATAGGCAACCACGACAAAAGCAATATTTAAAGCCCCGACAAATAATAATAATCGTTCTTTTTTCCAATATCCTGTAAAAATAGCCAGGGAACCTACGAAAATAAAACTAACGACATCGCTCGCCCATAGCGGCAGCCCCAATATTGTCAGCCCGGCGGTCATTCCGATAAACTCTGCCATGATGTACATTAGGTTTGCCAGCAGCAGTGCCAATAAACTGGAGTAACCCCAAATACGACCGAAATGCCGAAAAAGCAGTTCTATGTACTCAATCCGCGTCACTGCTGCGAGGCGCATGGACATTTCCTGGACAATATAACCAAGTGGTGCAAGTAAGAAAACGAGTGGTAAAAAGAGGCTAATACCAAAGGTGGCGCCCGTCATTGTGTAACTAATCATACCGCCGGCATCATTATTGCCAATCAAAGCTAACATACCGGGGCCTAACAGGGCCCACAGGAGCCATATTCTTTTTGACCAACCAGACTTGCCTCTTGTTATCTTTTCTTCAAATGAAATACTGTCATGAACCCAATAAGGCTTTACCGGTTCGTTCATCTTACTTTACCCCCTGAATTAATTTGGCGGTATCTTCTCAATAAAAAAACAGTACTCATTACTAAAGGTTGCTATTTAAATTTATAATGAACCTTAAGAACCTGCCTTTCCGACAGTTTGACTTTTATCTTATGCTATTCCTGGATACTGCAAAAAGTGTATGCCCCCAATTATTGATGTTGCAGATTCGTTTTATGCAGAAATGCCCTGTGCATTAATCCGCACAGGGCATTTGAGAACTTGCTAATAACGAAATCTATTTTACAAAAAACTGACTAACCAATACACCTGCCCCTACCAACCAGCAGTACCATGCAAAAGGTCGCATAGCGGTAATCTCATTGGTATGGAACCATTTCATTAAGGCCCACACGCTAGCAAACGCCGCTATTCCTGAGGCAACTCCACCAATTAAAGAAACCTGGAGCAAACCGCCTAATCCTGTATGCATTAGTTTAGGCACCTCAACAATGCCGGCTCCAATAATTATGGGAGTAGCAAGCAGCAGAGAGAATCTGGCTGAATCTTCGTGTTTTAAGCCTGTCCAAAAGCCGGCCGTCATTGTTGCACCCGACCGGGAAAATCCGGGAATTAGTGCTAACGCCTGGAATAATCCGATAACAGCTGCCTGTTTATAATTAAGCTCAATAATATGTTTTTGGCCTTGTCCGCGCAATTTTTCTCCCCAATAGAGTAAAAAGCCGTTGATAATCAAGAAGAAGGCTGCACTCGTTACATTGCTAAACAGGTGGCGTAACGGGGTTTCTAAAACAACTCCAATCAAACCGGCGGGAATAGTGCCAACTATTATAAGCCATAGTAATTTTCTGCTTTCTTTGTCTTGAGTGAACAAAGAGGCTATGATCCTGGTCCATTCCGTTCCAAAAAACAACAGCAGCGCAATAGCCGTTCCCAAATGCAGCATGACTAAAAACGGCAAGAAATGTTCTTTTAAAAATTGTGGGTCCAGGCTCCAGCCAAAAAAATAAGGTGTTAAGACCCCATGCGCAACGCTGCTGATTGGAAAAAGCTCGGTGGTCCCCTGAACAATTGCAAAAATAATAGTTTGAAGTATAGTCAAAGTATAAACCTCCCTGTTTGAGTTTGTCTAAAATACTTTGTACAATTCCGATTCTAAATATAATTCCCACACAAGGAATAATCAAGTATATTAACCAAAGGTAGTTCAATTTTTTTCGGTTTGAAAACTGTATTTTTCTTAATAGATGGAGATAAACGGCGCCAGGCTTTGATAATGGAAGTAATAGATTTATATGTTAAGTTATTGTTAAAATTCTATAAAAAATACCCGAATTTTGCATTTCAGGGGTTGCTATTTCATTTGTACAGTGGTAAGATAACCATGTAAAAAAATAATCATCCGTTAGGTGAGGTTCCTGCATAAACACAGGCCACTGCCCGGAAACATCGAGAGATGCCAATGGGTAGAACAGGTATTATCGAAATAAGGTATTACTTAATGTGGCTGAGTTTGAGATTTTGCTCTACGTTATGCAGTGCTAAAACTTAGACGATTGGAAGGTTAGAGTAAGTTTTTTTGTGTTGTGTAAGACCTTCCGTGAGGAAGGTCTTTTATTGTTGGGGGTGGTAAGAATGGATTCAAACAGTAGTATACCGTGGATGCGAAGTCTCGCATTTCCTGCGATTTCGCAAATATTCTTACCATGAGGAGGGACTGGGTATGGCAATCTTTTCAACAAATATACCGAAAAACCGTTTTAATTGGGTTGATGTAGGTGTCCTGATTTTTATTTTTGCAACTCTTTACTCAATATTAAAATTAGGTGCCGGGATGAATGCGCCTTTTATATCAGATGATCAGATTGAAATTGCGCTTTCTCCTTTGATGCTTCCATATTATGCAGGACGTTCACTCTTGCGTATGTTCATTGCATTTGGTGCATCATTGATATTTACGCTTTTTTATGGCTATATCGCTGCCAAAAGCCGGACTGCTACAAGGGTATTGATACCACTGCTTGATATGCTGCAATCGATACCTGTTCTTGGTTTTTTATCGGCAACTATTACTGCGTTTATTGCGTTATTTCCTGGAAGTTTATTTGGTGTGGAATTAGCTTCTATTTTAGCTATCTTTACCGGCCAGGCTTGGAATATGACTTTTAGCTTCTATAATTCGCTGATCACCATTCCCAAGGATTTGCAAGAAGCATCAGCAGTACTTCGTATGAATTGGTGGCAACGTTTTATAAAATTAGAAGTACCATTCTCCATGATTGGCCTGGTTTGGAACAGCATGATGTCATTTGGCGGTGGCTGGTTCTTTCTTGCCGCCAGTGAAGCAATTACCGTGTTGGGTCAGAATATACGTCTGCCTGGGGTTGGCTCCTATCTTGCAACTGCGATAGAAGCCGGCGATCTGCAGGCAATTGGCTACTCTGTCTTAACAATGGTTTTAATGATTGTATTTGTTGATCAGCTATTCTGGCGACCACTTGTGGTATGGAGTCAAAAATTCAAGATGGAGTTAAGCGAATCTACCGATGCTCCAACTTCATTCATCTATGATATACTCTACAATTCGCCGTTGCTCAGCATTCTCAATCGGATTATTTTTACGCCTGTTGGTAAAGTAATGAACTTCTTGTTGGCTAGAATTGCGGCGATGTCGGAAAACGCTGCACGGGAATTTCAGTATATTCCGCAATCGCGCTATATCAGCAAATTGGCTAAACTATCCCTGATAGTGCTCCTTTTATACTTGATGAGTAACCCGGTTTCCCAAGCATACGAATTAGTGTCTTCAATGGATAACAGTGAACTATTAGAGATAGCGCGACTCGGACTTTATACTCTTGGTCGGGTTATGGTAGCTGTTTTGCTAGGCGCACTTTGGACTGTCCCTGTTGGTGTCTGGATCGGTCTAAACCCGCGCGTTGCAAAAGTATTACAACCGGTTATTCAAATTGCCGCTTCTTTTCCGGCCAATATGCTGTTTCCCTTTATCACAATTTTATTTTTGAAGTATCAGGTGAACTTTGAGTGGGGATCAATTTCTCTCATGATTCTTGGTACACAATGGTACATTTTGTTTAACGTTATTGCAGGTGCCATGTCCATTCCCAATGATTTGCATGAAGTGGGAGCTGTCTTTAAACTGCAGGGATGGCATAAATGGAGGACGCTTATTCTTCCGGGCATATTTCCATTTCTCATTACCGGTATTATTACCGCATCCGGCGGTGCATGGAATGCGAGTATTGTTTCAGAGCTTGTAAGTTGGCATGATGAGCAATTGGCAGCAACCGGCCTTGGTTCGTATATCAGCAAAGTCACCGAACAGGGTGACTGGGCCGGAATTATTTGGGGAATATCCGTCATGTGCGTATTCGTAGTTTTAATAAACCGGCTGGTGTGGAGACGCTTGTACCAACTTGCTGAAGCAAAATATCATCTGGACTAGGAGGGTTTAATATGAAAGCACTAATTAAAGCTAACGGCGTATATAAGAGCTTTGACGTAAAAGGACAGGAGAATACAACTATTCTTAAAGATATTAACCTTGAAGTCCAAGAAGGGGAATTTCTCGCAATTCTTGGTCCTTCCGGTTCAGGTAAATCTACGCTGCTCAGGATCATTGCGGGGCTTGTTCCCGCTTCAAAGGGAACAATTTCCTACCTGGGTAATACAATTAATGGGGTGAATCCGGGGGTTGCTATGGTATTTCAGTCTTTTGCTTTATTTCCTTGGCTTACTGTCTTGTCAAATGTAATGCTTGGGTTGGAATCTCAAAAAATGTCCGAAAAGGAAAAACGGGAGAAGGCATTAAAGGTTATCGATATCATCGGTCTTGACGGTTTCGAAAACGCATATCCTAAAGAACTTTCCGGCGGCATGCGGCAGCGTGTGGGTATTGGCCGCGCTTTAGTCAGTGATCCTGATGTACTTCTTATGGATGAACCATTCTCCGCTTTGGATGTTCTTACTGCGGAGAATTTACGCCGCGACCTATTGGAGTTGTGGCTCGATAAGAAGATTCCTACCAAGTCTATCATTTTGGTGACACATGGTATTGAGGAAGCGGTGTATATGGCTGATCGTGCGGTAATTCTTTCAACAGGACCAGCTAGAGTTGTAGAAGATATTACGATCAATATCCCTCGTTGGCGGGATAAAAAAGCTACCGACTTCACTGCTCTCGTAGATAGGATTTATTCCTTGATGACAAGGAAGGAAATAAGGGGTGGTGAATCTGCTATTCATCAACCGAAGAAGATAACGGCCCTTCCCCATGTTTCGGCCGGAGCGCTCACCGGTTTTCTTGAACTATTAGAAGACCTTAACGAAAGAACTGATCTCTACAAGCTTGCGGATCGCTTTGTCATGGACATTGAAGATTTTTTCCCGATTGTCGAAGTAGCTTCATTGCTGGGCTTTGCAAAAGTAGTAGAAGGGGATATTGAGCTTACTTCTGCAGGAATTCAGTTTGCAACAGCAACCGTATTAGAGCGTAAAGAACTGTTCAAAGATCAATTAATAAAAAATGTGCCGTTTATTACCCAAATGATTAATATTTTGCAGTCAAAATCTAATAAGCATATGAACATAGAATTCTTCGAAGACCTCATTACCCGCACACTTGGTGATGCGGCAGCCAGAGCGCAGATTCAATTACTAGTCAATTGGGGACGTTATGCCGAGCTTTTCGAGTATGACAAAGTGACAAAGCTGATTTCTCTGGAAAGTATAAATTAGCCCAATAAACGATACTTTGCAGCGGCAATGACAAATTCTCGTGACAATCTGCCATCCCCTTGGAAATTAACAATAAATTTACATTGTCTTAACACATAAAAACGTTAAATGCTTTATGCTTTAAAAGTGGATACAAAAAACAAGGGGGTCTTTTATTTATGAGTTTCTTGAGAAAGTATAAAGCACTGGTGGCCATAGTGGCATTGGTACTAGGCATGGCGCTGGTAGCTGGCTGCGGCGGCAAAAAAGAAGAAGCAAAGGCCGGTGGAGCTGATATTGAAGGTACGGTAACAGCTTCCGGGTCTACTGCGCTGCTGCCTTTGTTAAAACCTGCCCAGGAAGAATTCCAGAAGAAAAATCCTAAAGCAACTGTTAATATTGCCGGCGGCGGCTCCTTTACCGGTATGAACCAGGTTGCGGCCGGTTCAGTTAATATAGGCAACTCCGATGTGGCATTACCGCCCGAATACCAGGATAAGGGACTTGTTGATCATCAGGTGGCTGTTGCACCCTTCGTCTTTATTGCCAATCCGGATGTATCTGTTGACAGCCTGACCCAGCAACAATATGTTGATATCTTTTCCGGCAAAATTACCAACTGGAAAGACGTTGGCGGCAAAGATCAAAAGATTACTCTTATTCACCGGGCGAAATCTTCCGGTTCAAGAGCTACTATCGCTGATGTTGTAATGAAGGGCGCTAATTTTACCGATAATGCGGTTATTCAAGATTCCAACGGTGCGGTACGGTCGGCTATTGCCAGCACTCCCGGTTCGATTGGCTATGTAGATGCCCCGTATGCTGACAATACAGTCAAGACCATTGCTTATAATGGTGTAAAATTTTCTGCTGACGCTGTAATTAACGGTCAATACCCGGTATTCGCTTATGAACATATGTATACAAAAGGTGAAGCAACCGGCGCAGTAAAAGCATTTATCGATTATGTGCTGAGCAAAGATTTCCAGGATACCTTTGTTGAGAAAAATGGCTTCATCCCCATGACAAAGGTTAAAAAATAGAAAATCCAGCAGCGACAAAAGAAGTGACGGTTTCCATGCCGTCACTTCTTTTGCTGTCTCAGAAAACTTAACAATAAATTTACATTGCATTAACAATGCCTGCTCTGTAAATGCTTATAATTATGACAGGAAATAACACTGCAGGATGTGAGAATATGGAATTAGCAAGCAGGGAGCATCGGCTTAAACTGGCGTATGACCGGTATGTACGCTACCTTTTTATTGCCAGTGCTTTTTTAATGACAATAATAATTCTGGCTATCATTGTCTTTGTCGGGCAGCAGGGTTTAATGACGTTTACCAAAGTCAGTCCGGCAGAGTTCTTTTTCTCTACGAAATGGGATCCTGACGACTTGCATTTTGGCGCTTTTAGCTTCATATCCGGTTCACTGCTAGTTACAATACTCGCAGTATTGCTGGGCGCGCCGCTGGGGCTGGCGGGTGCGGTTTTTATGGCGAAGGTGTCACCGTCCTGGTTAAGGGAGATTATGCGGCCGGCCACCGATTTATATGTGGCGATTCCTTCGGTGGTTTATGGCTTTGTAGGATTAACCATACTGGTTCCTTTTATCAGGGAACACTTTCATGTAAATACCGGTTTTGGCCTGATGGCGGCGGCAATTATTTTAGCAATTATGATATTGCCTACAATTATCAGTATTTCCGAAGACGCCATCCGGGCAGTGCCCCGGACTTTGGAAGAAGCTTCACTGGCATTGGGAGCCACCCGGTGGCAGACAATTCGCAGGGTATTACTGCCGGCAGCGTTGCCGGGAATCCTGACTTCAGTGATTTTGGCGATGGCCAGGGCAATAGGGGAAACTATGGCGGTGCAAATGGTAATCGGCAATACTCCCCAGCTGGCAAAATCCTTATTTATGCCTACTTCGACCCTGCCCAGCGAAATTGTTGTCGAGATGGGCAATACGCCCTTTGGTTCGACCTGGGGCAACGCGCTGTTTTTAATGGCGCTGGTGCTGCTGTTTTTGTCACTGGCTATGATTCTCATAATTCGCCGCATAGCGCAAAGGAAGGTGGCATAAATGTCCACACGGGTAAGTGATAAAATAGCCACAATTATTATGTGGTTGTCTGGTGCTGTAATTTTGGGGATATTGGCAAGTTTCCTGCTATACATGTTGTATAAAGGTCTACCGGTGTTATCCTGGAATTTTATCACCGGTATGCCCAGTGATATTAATCCTGGCGGTGGTGTGGGCCCGCAATTTTTTAATTCTTTTTATATTTTATTACTGTCTTTGTTATTCTCCATACCTGTTGCTATCGGTGCCGGTGTCTATCTGGCCGAGTATGCTGCCGACAACCGGCTGACCGATATGATCCGGCTCAGCACCGAGAGTCTGGCTACGGTCCCGTCAATTGTACTGGGACTGTTTGGCATGATTATATTCGTAAATATGCTTGGTATGGGTTTTAGCATTATTGGCGGTGCACTTACTCTTACGCTGCTGAACTTACCGGTTTTGGTGCGGGTAACGGAAGAGTCTATTCGCACTGTACCGGTTCATTACCGGGAAGCCAGTCTGGCGTTAGGGGCCACTAAGTGGCAAACTATCTGGCGGGTAGTTCTGCCAAATGCGTTGCCTGGCATTATTACCGGAATAACGCTGACGGCAGGCCGGGCTTTGGGTGAGACGGCAATATTGATTTTTACTGCAGGCACGACCGTATCCAGACAACTGCCTAATTTTGATGTAACCGCTGCCGGGGAAACACTGGCAGTACATATGTGGTATGTTATGGCGGTAGGTTTGGTACCGGACAGGGTGGATATCGCCAATGGCATTGGCGCGTTGCTGATTGTTACCATCCTGATATTCAATTTGATGTTCACCATTCCCGGAAAGATATTGCAGCGTAAATTCAGTGTTTCCGGGCATTAAATGTAAACAGACGTACGACATGGACATGGGTATGAGCATTTGGCTCCTACCCATGTTTTAATACCATGGAGTTTTGTTAAAACAGGGTTAAGCCTTTGTTAAATCACTGACTATAGTTACAGAATGAACCTGAATTGCAGAATAATGGCAGATGATAAGATGTGGAGGTTGCGGAAAATGTTTGATCAGGTGATAAAACTATTTGAGAGTTGTCAAAAGCTGATATCTTCCAACCGATGGGAGAAAGTAAAAATGCCTGACTTTTCCGGGGAAGCTGTGAGAAATTCATTGTTTTCTCTAATTTCCAGGGCCACAATATTTATTATTTTAAGCTGTGTTATCCCGCTTACTATTGTTGGGTATTATTTTACCAACCAAACGCTGGAAAGCCTTACTGCCGCGGCAGTGGATAAGAACAACAAGGTAGCCGAGCGCACGGCCAGTGACATTGGTTACTATGTGCAGACCAAAAAAAATTTTCTGACGGTGGCAAGCGCTAATGATGATATCAGGACAATGGGGACTGATTTAGCAAAACGGTATCTATTATCAGTCCAAACATATTATGGCGGAAACGGGGCGTTGTTTGTCGCTGGATTAGACGGCCGGCAAATATGTCGTACTGACAATGGGCCATTAGTCAATATTGCCGACAGGGATTATTTTAAGGCAGCTGTGCAGGGAACTACCCAATTCTCGGAACCGGTAAAAAGCAAGGTGAATAACGAGCTTACAATTATCGGCTCCGCTCCCATCTACGGTGCAGACAGCAAAGTTATCGGCGTGTTGGGCGCCAATTTATCATTGCAGAATTTGACGACGGTAGTTGAACAGATTTTATCGCAAAACCCGGGATATGGGATAACAGTAATTGATAAAAACCAAATCCCGTTATTCTATCAGGCGGATTCAACGGCGGTGGAGGAGCGCAGGCAGCTAAGCGAGGAGTTTTATAAAGAAGCGGTGGACAAACAGTCGGGCGATACTGCCGGCTTGTTCCGAGGCCAGCAGTATTTTGTATCTTACCGGCCAATTAATAATACCAATTGGATTGCCGTGTCGCTATATCCCAGGCAGCTAGCTTTGCAATCAGCCTTTCATATGGTAAAGCGGGGTATTGAGGTTACTGTGGTAATTATTGTGACATTCGTTGTTGCCGGCGTGATAATTACCAGAAAAGCGCTAAATCCCGTAAAGAAGCTGGTACGCGGTGTCCGGCTGGTGGCCGGGGGCGATTTGACGCATTATTTGGAGAATGACCGGCGGGATGAGTTCGGTACCGTTGCCAAGGCATTTAACGGGATGATTGACAGTCTGCGGCAAATTGTGCAGTCGGTAAAGCAATCGGCTTCACTGGTACAGGAAGCATCAGGTAATGTTGTAACGGCATCTGAGCAAACACGGGCAGGCAGTGTACAAGTAGCTGCTTCAGTTGACCATATTGCTGAGCAGATTGCCCGGCAGGGCAAGGATACCGAAACTACAGGAAAACTACTGCATGAACTTGTCGGTATTACGACCGGTGTATCAGAGAGTGTCAGACAGGTGGCCTTATCTACTGATGAATGTTCGGCTACAGCCAGCCAGGGGCAGGCGGTAATTAATCAAACGGTGGATAATATGCATAATATTAAGGAGCTGGTGGCAAAGAATGCCCGGGCGGTTGAAGCTTTAGGAAACAGTACTCAGGAAATTGCCCAAATTACCGGGATGATTACGGAAATTGCCAGACAAACCAATCTTTTAGCCTTGAACGCCGCCATTGAGGCGGCCAGAGCCGGCGAAGCGGGGCGGGGCTTTGCCGTTGTTGCCGATGAAGTGCGCAAGCTGGCTGAGCAGTCAGGTAATGCTACCCAGAGTATTGCCGCAATTATCGGCAAAATTCAGGCTGAAACCAAGAGTGTTGTAGATGCAATGCAACAAAGCTTCCGGCAGGTCGAACAGGGTGTGGAGATTGCGCAGACCAGCGGCACTGCTTTCGAAAAAATTGTAGAAGCAATTCACCATGTACAACAGCAGGCTAATACCATTACCCAGCAAACAACCAGACAGGTTGATCTATGTAAAAATGCCATGGAGGCGGTGGACAGTATCAATACCTTAGCTGCGCAAAACACCAGCAACGCGCAGGAGATTGCCGCCGTATGCCAGCAGCAGTCAGCCTCCGCCCACGATATCACCTATTCGATAGAAAAGCTGAAAGATATGGCGAACAAATTGGAACAGCTGGTAGCCCAGTTTAAGGTGTAAATAAGAGAAACTTTGTATGTATTTTCTTTCTGCTGACATACTAAGAGAAGATAGCTATTCAGGTAACTAAATGGCACGAACTGCTTAGAAACCGTCAGATGCTAGGCGCGACAAGGACCGGAACGGAGGCGTACTGGGTTGTACGTTGGAGTGAGGACCGGAGGAGCAACAACGCAGATGACGGTTTATAAGCAGTTCCCATCTTATGCGAATAGTTACAAAGTATGGAGGAGGCAGATTGAATGCGTCATAAAAAGTGGTACATAATGCTGGTATTTCTCTTCACAATCATGTTCGCCGCCAGTGGGTGTTCACTGTTTCAGAATCCGCAGAAAAAGCCCGGGCCTGCAGCCCCTGTGCCGCAAAAAGAAGCTATTCAGGGCAACGAGCCGGATATTTCCGTTTTTATGCATGAAACCGGCGCGAAAAAGACAATGAAAATGGAAGAATACATTGCCGGGGTGGTCGCCGGAGAAATGAAAACTGACTGGCCGGTGGAAGCATTGGCAGCCCAGGCAATTTTGGCCCGGACTTTTACAGTGCAGGCTATTGAAGAAAAAGGCGGTGTACCTTCCCACGGAACTCAGGCATCTACCGATATAAAAGAGTTCCAGGCTTATAATGGCCAGGGAGTAGATGACAATGTCAAGAAGGCGGTAGAAATGACCAGAGGCATGATTATTACTTACCAGGGCAAACCAATCCATGCCTGGTTTCATGCTTCTGCAGGCGGAATTACTGCTACCGCCAAAGAAGGTCTGGATTATAAATATGATGAACCGCCATATATTGAGTCAGTGCAGTCGCCAGACGACCTGGCACCTGACGATATAAAAAACTGGACAGCCAGCTTTACTAAAGCGGAATTGATGGCCGCACTAACAAAAATGGGTAAAACGGTAAATGCTGTTGACAGTGTCGATATCAGTAGAAAAGGACCTTCAGGGCGGGCAACATCAATTGTAATTAACAAGAACATGGAAGTATCCGGTCCGGACCTTAGGGTGGCTTTGGGCAGCAGCAAGCTTAAGTCGATGTTGCTGGACAAAGTGGAAGTTACCGGCGGCAACGTAGTTTTTAGCGGCAAGGGTTTCGGACATGGTGTGGGTATGTCTCAGTGGGGTGCTAATAAATTGGCTGTTGACGGTAAAAAAGCTCAGGAAATTCTTGGACAATATTTTAAAGATGTGACAATTGAAAAACGGTGGAATTAAGTAATACCCCGGCGGAGAGTGCCGGGGTATTACTTACATCAAAGAAGAACAAGGCCAGCGTCGTTGGTGGCCTTGTTCCGGGGAATTTGCACCAGGCTCCGCGTTTGCGGTCACCTGATTGGTGTGTACACATCGATAGTATTTCCCGGCCGAAATTATTTATACACAAGGCTCTAGGGGAATTGAAAATCATAAATAACTTGGCAGGAATTTCAAGCATCTTTCTAGAAGGATTTTACTTTGGTTTTTTGTTGACTGTACTGGATTTTATTTAATCAAAGCAATCGTATAGGTTGTTTTAAGCATAAGGAGATGATTTTGGTGGACCAATTTGCGTTGATTAGCCGGAAGGTACATAATGGGGAACGGTTGACGCGTGACGATGGATTATTTCTTTTACAGTGCAATGATTTACTCAGGATCGGGGAACTCGCCCGTCTGGTAAAAAGGCGAAAATCCGGGGATAAAGTATATTTTAATGTGAACAGGCATATTAATCTGACCAATATATGCGCTGCTCGCTGTAAATTATGCGCCTTTGGTTGTGATGCCGATGCACCCCAGGCTTATGTAATGGATCTGGAAAAGGTATTGTCAATTGCCAGGCAAGCTGTACAGGACTCGCCGGAAATGACGGAACTGCATATTGTCAGTGCCTTGCATCCGGACAGACCCTTTGAGTACTATCTGAATGTTATAAAGAGCATTCACCATGAGTTTCCCACATTGCATTTAAAGGCGTTTACCGCTGTGGAAATCGCCCATTTCGCCAAGCTGGCGAAGATGCCTTTCAGGGAAGTGTTAATGAAGCTAAAAGAAGCGGGATTGGGATCAATGCCTGGCGGCGGGGCTGAAATATTAAATGACAGAGTGCGGGGGATTCTATGTGAGAAGAAGGCCAGCGCCGCCG
Organism: Bacillota bacterium; assembly: GCA_023434855.1. The sequence goes on from JAEYSJ010000266.1 coordinate 20,898, forward strand.
AATGGCTGGAAGTGGCCCGTCTGGCACATCAAATGGGGATCCGGACCAATGCGACCATGCTGTACGGACATGTGGAAACTTATGAAGAGCGAATTGACCATTTCTTAGCATTGCGCGATTTACAGGATGAAACCGGCGGGTTCCAATCCTTTATTCCTTTTCCATTTCATCCCGAGAATACCGGACTCAGCCATATTAGACGGACAACAGCCTGGGAAGATTTGAAAATGCTGGCAATAAGCCGTCTTATGCTGGATAATTTTGATCACGTTAAAGCCTTCTGGATAATGCTGACGGTTCCAATTGCCCAAGTTTCGCTAGGGTTCGGCGTTGATGATCTGGATGGAACGGTAGTGGAAGAAAAAATCCTCCATGCGGCCGGGGCAAAGACTGCAGTAGGAATCAATAAGCAGGATATTATCGCTTTTATCCGCGAAACGGGAAACGTCCCTGTTGAACGGGATACACTGTACCGGGAAATACGGGTATATAGCGAAGCAGAAACTCAATGAGACCAAGAGTAGGACATATTCAATTTATCAATAGTTTACCTCTTTATTATGGTTTGGTGAAAAATCATGTGCTGTGGGATGTGGAATTGACAAAAGGCACTGCCAGGGAATTGAGTAGCCGCTTACTGGCGGGACAGATGGATATTTGTCCGGTTCCGTCTATTGAATATGCGCGCAATTGGCGCGAGCTGATTTTGCTGCCGGGGCTATCGGTGAGTTGTGACGGTCCGGTAACAAGTATTTTCTTGGTTAGTAAAATACCTGTTAACCAATTAAATGGCCGAAAGATAGCTTTGACCAATACTTCCTGCACTTCACAAGTGTTGCTAAAAATTATTCTCCAGGATAAATATCATATCCGGGCTGATTATTTTGAATCCCCACCCAATCTTGGTTCTATGCTGCTGGAAGCAGATGCTGCATTATTGATCGGCGATGAAGCGCTTGATATTCACTATCGGGTTCCGGAAGGAGTATATGCCTATGACCTGGGCTGGGAATGGAAGCAATTAACGGGGGAAAAAATGGTGTTTGCCCTTTGGGCCGCCAGGAAAAGCTTTGTGCGGGAAAAACCGGAAATCGTCCGGGAAGTCCAGCGTTCCTTCGTTAAATCAATGAATTACAGTCTTATGCATGTGAACCAATTGGCAAGTGATGCAGCTCGCTGGGAAGTATTTGACGCCGATTTTCTAAAATCTTATTTTACCACTTTGCGGTTCGGTTTTGATCATGAGTATCAACAGGGGCTGATAGAATATTACCGGCGAGCCTGGGTTTGGGGTTATATCGCTGAGATACCACAGTTAACTTTCCTGGAGGCGTGATACGGTGGACAGGTGTCATTCAATTATTAAGGAGACCTTACAAGGTAATCGTTTACGAGATGATGAGGCGTTGGCGTTACTAGCCCGGGGAGATTTGTTGGTTTTAGGGCAGGCGGCGGATGAGGTCAGGCATAGAAAGCGCCCCGATCCGTATGTTACTTTCATTGTGGACCGCAATATTAATTATACTAATG
>JAEYSJ010000277.1 GCA_023434855.1 Bacillota bacterium
CCTATCGCACCTATCATGCCACTTGCCAGGGGCAATGTTCCTGGTATGATTTTGCCTGTGAGATTTTTCGGCAGACAGGCCTAAAGAATACTATTATACCAATAACCACGGCGGAGTTTTCCCGGCCGGCAAAACGTCCGGCGTATTCCGTGCTTGACAACTATATGCTTAGAATGACGGTAGGGGACCCTATGCGGCTATGGCAGGATGCGCTTCAAGAATATTTGGCATAGCATGAAGGACAGTTAGTCCCTTAGTTTAATATATATAAATATAGAGATAGGAAGTGTGTCTGATGGGAGCTGTTTCCAAGATTCGCAAAGCTGTTATTCCAGCGGCAGGCCTTGGAACGCGATTTTTACCTACTACCAAAGCCCAGCCCAAAGAAATGCTGCCAATTGTCGACAAGCCTGCTATTCAATATATTATTGAAGAGGCTGTCCAATCCGGCATTGAAGAGATACTCATCATTACCGGCCGTAACAAACGCGCCATTGAAGATCATTTCGACCGGGCGATTGAGCTTGAGTATACCTTGAAAAACCAAGGCAAATATGAATTACTTGGGCTTGTGGAAGAGTTATCGAAGATTACGATACACTATGTTCGTCAAAAAGAAGCGAAAGGACTGGGACATGCCGTCCTGTGCGCCAAGCAGTTTGTCGGCCAGGAGCCCTTCGCTGTCTTGTTAGGTGACGACATTGTCGATGCAAAAGTGCCATGTTTAAAGCAATTGGTGGATATATATAATGAATATGGGGGAACGATCCTGGGTGTGCAGGAAGTTCCTGCCCATAAGGTGTCCAGTTACGGTATTGTGCAGCCGCTGGTAATAAAAGACAATTTATGGCAGGCGCTGGATCTAGTGGAAAAGCCGTCTGTAGATAAAGCGCCGTCAAGGCTTGCTGTGCTGGGTCGGTATATTATTGAACCGGAAATTTTTGCACTGCTTGAGAAAACTGAGCCTGGTTGCGGCGGTGAGATTCAGCTAACCGATGCCTTACGCAAATTGGCTGCATTCAGAAAGATGTATGCTGCCCGTTTTCAGGGTCGCCGTTATGATGTTGGTGATAAGCAGGGTTATTTGGAAGCAACAATTGAATTTGCCTTAAAACGGCCGGAACTGCAGGAACGGTTTCGCCCTTATTTGATTAAAGTTGTAGCTCCATTGTTAAAAGACAAAATAGCTGCGTCCGCCCGTGATATATCTTAAGAAAACAATGAACTATAAAATACTTCATATAGCTAATTATAAATAGTTTGTATGGAAAATATGATAGTTTTCGACAAAAAAACGGAATATTCGTGAAATAGACTATGCGTTACGTCCGCAATACCACTGCTTGTGCAGCGTAAACTGTGGGAGTTTGCGTTTTGCGTGTTTAGCCTCAAAGGGGAGGAGAATCCATTGTCGTATGTAAGTGGGAAAATCTATGACAAGTTATCGCTGGAACTTAAGTTAGTTCTGATTTGCTCCAGGCTGAAGCTTCAGGAAAAAGAACGGGAAACCGTTAATAAACTGCTTACCAGGAACATTAACTTGAACCTTTTCTTGCAGTTAGCTTTGCATCATCAGGTCTATCCTCTGGTCTATCGTTGTCTGAGTGCTCTAGCGCATCCTGGGGTAAATGGAGAGGTACTTTCCGCTTTGCGACGAGAAAGCCAAAGCAATATGATCAAAACGTTGCAGATGGTGGCTGAACTTGTAAAAATACTGCAGGCAACGATGCAAAACGGGATTCGTATGGTGGTAATGAAAGGATTTCCCTTGGCTTACCGGTTATACGGCGATATATCCCTTAGGCCATCACGGGATTTGGATATTCTGGTATGGCCGGAAGATGTTGAGCGAACAAGAGCCATTATTGAAAAACACGGCTATCAAATGCATTATCCAATATCAAAAAAGGTGACACAGGGCCAACTGCGAAAGTGGATGGAGACGAACCAGCATTTTGGCTACTGGCATCCAGTGCGGGAAATATATATAGAACTTCACTGGCGGCTTGATTGCCACGGTGTGGAAATACCAATGTCTCAGGTGGAGAAATGCCTGACAAATATGCAAATTGCAGGGCAATCAATGAATGTCCTCGGAAAGGAAGAGCTGTTACTGTCATTGGTATTACATGGCGCTTCCCACGCCTGGGCACGGTTGCGGTGGTTGTGTGATATTGACATGGTAATCAGACAGGGAGACTTTTCCTGGGAAAGGTTATATCAGGCAGCTGATGATCTGGGTGTTAAGTTTGTCCTTAATCAGGCAATCATTTTGTCAGGTGAGATTTTTGCAACAACTGTTCCGGCAGATATTGCGCAAATTGTTTATAAAGATACAAGAGCCAAGGAACTGGCATTTATGGCACTGCCGTTTATAAGGGGTAATGATTACAAACATAAGAATATAAAGCTATCTGCGTTATTATATTATCATACGAAAAAGTATGGGTTTTATTTACAATCAGGATGGCGTAAAAGACTTTCTTTTATTGCTAGGTGTTTCTTGCCTTCAGTTGAGGATCTTGAAAAAAGTTTATTGCCTGAGAACTTATATTTTATGTATTACATCATATCGCCTTTTACCGGGTTTTGCCGCCGGGTGCGAAATGTCGCAAGACGAAATATGACGTGAGGTTTTTGCTAATAGAGAAAAGAGGACTTATTGATGGAACAACACGCAAACGACATTATTAAACCGGTTTATAGCTATTCAGCTTTTGGTCTGCGCATTGATTCTGAAATTATGCTACCGGAGTTATCGATAGCTGAGGACGGCCCTGCCGATGTGCAAATTCGTTATGGAGAAGTGCCGGACAAGCTTGATACACCACTTGATGAAGCCTATTTTTTTCAGGCGTCAGCCGGTGAATTTTTATTCAAGGTGGAAGGTGTTGCCAATTACTATATAACTAATGGGGAGCAAATCATAGTACAGCCATCTAGCCAGCTGAATTTTCGCACCATTAAATTGTATCTATTAGGGACGGCTATCGGAGTATTGCTGATGCAGCGGGGGATTGTGCCGATACATGGCAGTACTGTTGCGATTAACGGCTGCGGCGTGATATTTACCGGAGTGTCCGGTGCAGGCAAGTCAACCATGGCGGCAGCCTTACATAAAAAAGGATATCCTTTATTGGCCGATGATATATCGGCAGTTACTTGTGATCAGGATGGCATATTCCGGGTGCAACCCGGATATCCCCAGCAGAAATTGTGTCAGGCCAGTGCTGATATTATAGATATTAATACTCAGGCTTATGATAGGATTTCTGAAGATAGGAATAAATATGCCATACCTGTTTCTGCGGGTTTTAGAAAATTACCCGTACCAATTGCCGGGGTTTATATTATCAACGTAAACCAATGTGCAGATTTATCCATAGTTCCCTTTAAAGGGATAGCTAAGCTTGCAATAATTATGGGCAATACCTATCGAGCCGAGTTTATTAATGGTTTAGGTTTGAAAATCGCTCATTTTAAACAATGTGGCAGTTTGGCAAAACAAGTACAGGCTTTTTGTTTGACACGTCCGGATAATATTATGACACTGAATAGACAGGTGGACATGCTTATTGAGCATTGTTTAAATCATTGTTCATTACGTCCGGACATATATGATAATTTGGCCAGGGAAGCAGGAGGGATGTCGTCATGAAAGAATTGGCCATAAATGACAATTATTTAGTTTCTCAGAAAAAGGAAATAGTAGCTGCCGACATGGATGGCGAAACGGTTATGATAAGTATTGAGAATGGAAAGTATTATGCGATCGACACAATTGGCAGTAGAATCTGGGAATTGCTTGCCTTTCCGCGAAGCATGGTTGAGGTGGTGCGGATTTTACGTGAAGAGTATGATGTGGAATACGGACAATGCCAGGCAGACGTTCTGGAATTTCTTAATTATTTACGTCAAGAAGGTTTGATCAACCTTGACTGAATTAGCCGTAAAATATCTTCGCTGCTCATGGCAGGACAGGCTGTTGTTACTTTATACTCTTATGCTGTTAGGTATCATCCGGCTTATACTTTTAACAGTGCCTTTTCGCTATATTGCCGCCTATTTGGGCAAACATATGGGAGAATCACCTTATGACGATCAAGAAGGGAATGAGTTCATCAGACGGGTGAGTTGGGCTATTCAGGTTATGTGCCGTTATACGCCATGGGAGAGTAAGTGCTTAGTGCAGGCAATATGCGGGAAGATATTACTCCGTCATGCCTGCTTACAGAATACGCTATATTTGGGTGTGACAAAATTTCAGGGCAATAAGATGGTAGCCCACGCGTGGCTTCGCTCAGGTAATTTTGTGGTAACTGGTGGCGGTATTACTGATGCATTCACCATTATTTCTAAGTTTGCCGATATAGGTAACCAATAAGGATATATAAGCAATAATTGTATGCATTGGTTTTAACAATATCTAAAATATACTATAATATACAACATTTATTATTGAAAGGAGGTGAATTTGGTATGCTTAAAAGGGAATGGAATAAACCGCAGGTTAGGTCGCTTGATGTGACAATGACTGAAGCGACATCAGACCAACTGATGGATTTTGTTAATTGGCTGCTTGGTCATAAAGACGCAACAACAGATCAAATTTTTGCCAAAGCTAAATCTGACGGTATTAAAATTTCCTAAACCATTTTATTAAAAATATTTTTTGGGCAATTGCCAACTTAAAGAATGGCACTGCCCAGTCTTTTTTAGAAGGCCTATGTACAGTCTTACAGTTATAATGGTTCTTTATCTGATATTTTGGTTTTAGAACTACTGTATGATTTTTTTCGAGGAGTAAAATTATGCTAAAGCTTTTATTTACCTATGTTTGGGAATTATACCGCTTTGTTCGCGTAAAATTAATTATTGATTTAATTTTAACTGTCGCTTTAGGCCTGCTTGAAGGGGCCAGTGTTATAATGCTTCTGCCGCTGCTTACTTTCGCCGGAATTACCGGTAATCAAACAGCAGGTCTGGGTCATGTGGTTGAAGAGTATCTTCATATTTCCGGCGTTGCCCTGCCCCTTGTTTTAGCCGTATATATTGGTATTAATGCCGGGCAGGCCTGGCTGCAACGGTATGAATCCATTTTAAACAGCTCTATCAGGGAGAATTTTGCTACCTATATATATACTAATTTTTACCGGACAATAACCGCTGCCCGCTGGTCATTCTTTCTCACAGTAAAAAAAGCCCACATTATTCATGTAATATCAACTGAAATGCCGCGGGTAAGCGCAGGAGCATACCAGCTATTGCAGGTGATTGCCATTGGCATGATTGCGCTGATTCAGCTTGGCATTGCCTTTGCTATTGCGCCTTATCTCACACTGATGATTATGTGCTGTGGTGTCATTTTTTCCGGTTGCCTGCAGTTTTCCATCAGGAAAACCCGGGCGATGGGGGCGACGATGACCAACTGTGCGGACGAGATATTTTCCGAGATCAGTGAACATTTTAACGGCATTAAAGAAGTTAAAAGTTATGGTGTTGAAGCACTTCAGGTTAAAAATTTCGAGAATCATTGGCAAAAAATGGGAAAAATGCTGATTGATTTGGCAAAACTCCATAGTCAGACATCCATGCTGTTTAAAGTTGGCCAGGCAGTCTTTATCAGTATTTTCTATTACAGCGCCATTGAGATATTCCACTCCGATCCCCGGGAACTGATCATAATATTTGTTATTTTTACCAGACTGTGGCCAAGATTTTCAGCTTTTCAGGCAGCCTTTCAATCGATTGCAATGATGCTGCCGGCGCTGCAGGCTGTTACTGAACTGCAACACCGCTGTTTGGCCGAAGCTGAAAAAGCAGTGTTGCATACAACAAATGAGCGGCTGAATATACGGGCAGGTATCCGGTTTTCCAATGTTTCCTTCAGGTATGATGCAAGTAATGAACGATTTGCAGTCAAACAGGCTAATTTTTTTATTCCTGCAGGAACGACAACTGCTGTTGTCGGAGTATCAGGTGCCGGGAAAAGCACACTGGCGGATTTGGTCCTTGGTCTGATAGCGCCTGAACAGGGCGAAATCTGGATTGATAATAAGCGGCTTGATGGTGATAATAGATATTTATGGCGGCAGTCAATAGGATATGTGCCACAGGACGCGTTTTTATTTAATGCAAGTATCCGGGACAATCTGGTCTGGGCCTGTCCGGATGCAACTGAAGCAGAGATATGGCAGGCCTTGCACTTGGCGGCGATTGATGAATTTGTGCAAGGGTTGCCGGAAAAACTGGATTCGGTGGTAGGGGACCGGGGGATCCGTTTGTCCGGCGGTGAACGGCAGCGTATTGTATTAGCCAGGGCTATTCTAAGAAAGCCTGCGCTGCTGATTTTGGATGAGGCCACAAGCTCCCTGGATACGGAAAATGAAAAGCGTATTCAACATGCCGTTGAGAGTCTACGGGGAAAACTGACAATATTGATTATTGCGCATCGTCTTTCCACCATTAGGAATGCCGATCAAATACTGGTGATGGAGAAAGGAATAATTGTTGAACGCGGCTCTTATCAGTCCTTTGTTGCTGATGAAAACAGCCGGTTTTATAAATTGGCATGCTTATAGCTAAAGTAGGCGTTATTTATATTTTTTCACGGAAAAGACAACACGCGGTATAACAAGTGGGATGCCGATCTTATGACTCAGAAAATTTAATATTAAATTTTGAATTTTATTCACAATTTACCAAAAATTTGAAATGTAAAAAGAGGATATTTTTTGGAAATATAGAATAAATTTACATTGATAGGAATATGATAACAATAATGGGAATTAATTAACCATTTTCCAGTCCATGGGGTGATGATAGTGACTTTGCAGATAGGTTTGTTTATAGTACAAGCATGGATTAGTTTGCTTAATTGGCTGCCTGAATTCATGTGATGTAATCTAATATTAGGGGCGACAGCTTGCAGCTGTAATGCTTATATAAATAAATATAAATATATAAAAAAGAAAAAAAGGAGCCTGATTGTTATGGATAAAAAAGGATGGAGTAAGCCCCAGGTTAAAGAATTAGATGTATTGATGACCGAGATTATACCTGAATTAGTTGTTGGTGCAACAGCATTAGCGGAATTTATTCATAATCTTTTTAAGTCAAGTGATAAAAGTACGCTGAGTCCGTTAAAAACTTCATAATTAAAAAGATTTTTGGGCAGTTATTAATAAAATTTATAATTGCCTAACGAAGTGTAACTATAAGCTAAGTGGATTCACTTCCATTTAGCTTATAGTTTTTTAAAAAATTGCAAATCTCATTATTTTTTTTGAATGGAGCCATCGTTTTTAGAACGATTTATTGGAGTTATAATACTACTTTATCCTGGTGAAGCTGATATAGATAAGGTCAAAACCGTTATACAGTATATATGACCATTAAGCTAATATTTTGATATTTAAAACAAATATATTAGTATATATAAAGGGCCTTGCTATATAATTCATTTGTTCTCATAATTATTCACGGAATTTGAACAGATTATTTGATATATCACAGGTATTCTTAACTCGTAATAATGTAATTATTATACAGAATTAACAATCCATCCCCCATTTGGGGGATGTAAATTAATGAATTTTATGTTATTATATGGAAAAAGATATATGTGAGCCTGATATCTAAACTCCTGTAAACCGTTGGAGGAATCTAAATGAAAAAGACGAACAGTGATTCTATTGTGCTAGACTTGAAAACAACGAACAAAGCTTTTACACAACGAGAAAAAGAGGTTATCCAACTATTGGCATTAGGCAAAACGAACAAGGAAATTGCCAAATTGCTGTTTATAAGTTCAGAGACAGTAAAAAGCCACATTAAGAATTTATTTCGTAAGACTAATACATGTTCACGTACTGCTTTAATTGCTAAATCTTTAGCTTTTTCTACGAATTCTACAGATGAATCAAAACATCTCTATCAAATTGTAGAACTAATTGATAATACTGGGTGTTAATAGAGCACGGCGATTTTTGCTACAACATAAGGGATTTGGCATTAAGCCAAGTCTTTTTTATTTTAAATTAAGCAATTCCCTGAAAGTCACAGATTTGTCATATTTTATATATACAATATAAACAGTCTGGTATATGGAAATATAAAATTGAATGGCAGGTGATGGTGGCGGTTTAAAGGAGAAATATTTATTTTTTGGTAAATAATGTGTCAATAGTAAATAGGCCGAAGGAGGATGTATCTATGAGAAAAATCATTTCTTTGCTAATGCTATGCGCATTCGTCCTTTGTTTTAGTGTAAGCGCGTATGCTTCACCTCAACCGGGAACAGTACCCCTTTACCGCTATCGCAGCAGTTCAAATCCGGATCATTTCTTTACAACGAATTTCGATGAACTTGGCAATGGTAATGACGATTATATTGCGGAAGGTATCCAATGCTATGTTTTTGCCTCGCCGCAACCGGGGACAGTACCCCTATACAGATATCGTGGCGGTCCCGACCATTTCTATACAACTGATTTTAACGAGCTTGGTAACGGTAGAGAAGGATATATATCGGAAGGCATCCAATGCTATGTTTTTGCCTCACAACAACCGGGAACAGTACCCCTTTACAGATATCGGAATAACCAATACCAGGGTCATTTTTATACAACTAATTTTTATGAGCTTGGCAATGGCAAAAACGGATATGTATTGGAAGGTATAATGTGCTATGTATATCCCGTCCGCTATTACGATGATGATTCCAATTGGCGCCGGACTCACTATGGGGATTATGAGTCAGATAAATACTTATCCTTTAGGTGGCATGATCGCTATGATTCCATGCGGGAGCATCATCATTTAGAGCGCATGTATGATCACGAATGGGAGCGGAGATTTCCTGGATCCCGCGCTTACAGGTGGCATAGTGATCAAGGATTCTGGCACCATGGACATCATGTTACTGATGCAATGTTCTTCTACAATAGTAATGATGAATTGACTAGCATTGGTTATATGGCCAATGGGGTGTTCATCCATTTTAGGGAAGACCATGAATCTTACGAAAATCACGATTCCTTCTTCTTATCCTGGTTCAGACACTGATGCTGAATTATGAACAGGGGTAGTATGAGTATCAGTATATTAATGTGCCTAGATATGTAGATGTAAAAAAGCGTAAGTTTACACCAACTTTGTGCTGGTGCAAACTTACGCTTTTAATCATGTAACTCCCTATTTAATGAATTGGAAATTGTTATAGCTTATTAAAGGAATTATGTCAAAAGCGAAGAACAATTTATCATAGTTTGTCTAATATATGAAAGGGGTACATCTTATGAGTATGAGATTTAAATTAAATATGGCTTTCGGTTTGATTGCTGTTATTTCAGTTCTGTCGGTATCATTAGTGATGTACCACTATAATGCGGCAGAATATCGCAATAATGCATTTGAGTCAAATAGTCAAATGGCTGTTGCTGTTAGCCGTCAGATTGATATGTTGTTACTTGAGCGTATTAATCTGCTAAAAGCTGCAAGCGATTTTCCCGATATAGTGTCAATGGATACCGATCGTCAGCTTCCCGTAATGCAGTCAATTGCCGGTAAATATAAAGATATGGGCAGTATTATCGTAGCTGACACAAATGGCCAACAGACTGTCCGGACAATAGGAACACTTGCCAGTATCGCAGACAGGGACTATTTTAAGGAGATTAAAAAAGGCGCGCCATATGTGATAAGTGAAGTGTTGATCGCCAAAGGAACAGGCAAATCTTCCTTGGTTTTAGCTGTTCCTATTAAAAATGGTCAACCAATGAAGGGCGTTCTGCTCGGGGTTTTGGATTTACAGGAAATCAGCGATACAGTTAGTGCAATGAAGCTGAAACAAAACGGCTATGTATTTTTGACAGATCGCAGCGGCAAGGTTGTTACCCACCCTGATAAAAGCCTTGTTCAAGAACAACGGCAATTAGCGGATTTAGAACCGGTGCGGCGCGCTCTTGCCGGCGAAACAGGCTCTACCCAGTATATACTTGAGGGAACAGAGAAAGTCGCTGGTTTTTCTCCGGTTACATTAACAGGATGGGCGACGGTAGTGCAAATCCCGGCGACAGAAGTATTGGCAGCCCTGAATAAATCAAAAAATACAATAATTATTATCATGCTCCTTACCTGTTTACTGGCGATAGTGGTTGGCCATTTTCTGGCAACATCGTTTATTCGGCCATTGAATGATTTGATTGACACCGCTGAAGCTTTGGCAGAAGGTGATCTAACGCGACAGTTGGCAGGGACAGGTAAGGATGAGATTGGCAAACTTACAGCAAGTTTCATCATGATGACAAATAATCTGCGGCGCCTGACGGAACAAATCAGCCGGGTGTCCAGTGAGGTTTTATCAGGAGCTACGACCATAAACACCGCTTGTAGAGAAACGACGGTCGCCATCGAAGATATTTCGGTTATTAGTCGGCAATTAGCTGATTCGGCGGAAAAGCAGCAGACAGAGGTCAATCAGATTTCCCTTGCCATGAATAATGTGAGCAGCTTTATGGGAGAAGTGTCTAGCCAGGCTAAGGAAACAAATCAGTTTGCCCAACAAGCAGCCGCCGCTTCCAAGACAGGAAAAGCAGCTACTGACAATGCGATAGCAGCTATGTCCGATCTCAACAGTGAAGTGCAAAAAACAAGTTCAATTGTAGAGCAGTTAGGCAATAGAAGCGTAGAAATAGGCACAATTCTTGGCGTAATTTCCGGGATTGCCAACCAGACCAACCTTTTGGCGTTAAATGCGGCAATTGAAGCAGCCAGATCAGGCGAGCAGGGGCGAGGGTTTGCGGTTGTTGCGGAAGAAATACGCAAACTTGCGGAACAATCGCAGTCAGCAGCCTGTCAGATTGATGAGATCGTCCGCCAAATACAGCAAGATACTGGGAATGCTGTTGAAGCGATGCACAGCAGCCTGTCAATGGTAAATAACGGGGTAGAGGTTGTTAATCAGGCCGGTCAGTTATTGCAAGCCATAGACGAAAGCGTCGCCGGCAGTGTGGGAATGGCTGAGGAGATTCTTACGGCAGTCGTTCAGCAGGAGAATAATATAATACAAATCACGCACAAAGTTAATGAACTGGCTCATATTGCCGAGGCAAACACTGAAAACATTCAGCGTGTTGCCGACGATACTCAGGGAGCTTCCGCAGCTGCACAGGAAGTGCTTGTTTTGGCAGAATCATTAAAGCAAATGGCTGTTACATTAACTTCAGCGGTAGAAAAGTTTAAGCAATAAAGCAAGAGAGTTACGAAGGTTTTAAGCCGTGAATTCACGGCTTTTTTCTTTTTTAATTTCCTTTGGCATTTTTGTCTAAAGATGATTAAGTTTTTATTTGTAATTACTTTTCACAAGCAGGTATATAGCAAAAAAAGTCGAATTAGTAAGTATTATGCTGTATTTGGTAAGGAGTGGTTGTATTGGCAATCAGTATTAAACAGAAATTAATTGTCTACATTACATTAGTCATTATCCTAGCTGTAGTATTAGTAACCATACCAGCGGTGTATTTTTATTCGGATTACATGGTAAAAACACATGAGAAGCAGGTAACAATCGGGATGGACGGTTTCAATGCCATTTTAGAAAATTATAAGACTGAAGCTGCGAATTATGCGACGATCTTTGCCCAGCATCCCGGGGTCATCAGAGCTGTGGAAGCAAGGGATGGAGCCGCTATAGTGAGGATTCTTGGGCCATTGGCTAAAGATGCCAGACTTGATTCTGTTACCATAGCGGATGAAAAAGGTATCGTGATTGCACGAACTCATGACCAGAAAACTGGCGATAGTGTGGTCAATCAGGCCAATGTGCAAATGGCCCTTAAGGGGACTGTATTTACTGCCATCGAACCGGGTACTGTTGTTAAGTTATCAGTCCGGGCAGGCGCTCCGGTAAGGAATGAACAGGGGCGGATTATCGGGGTAATTACACCAGGCTATAACGCCAGCAGGGATGAAATCGTTGATCGGGTTAAGCAAATGTTTGGGGTGGAGGCATCGCTGTTTTTAGGTGATGAACGGGTTGCTACTACTATCATGATGGATGGAAAACGGGAAAATGGCACGAAAGTAAACCCGGCAGTAGCGGACAAAGTGCTTAAACAAGGTGAGAAATATATCGGCCATGCTGATATTCTCGGTAAGGAATATATGACGGCATATCTGCCGCTGCTGGGAGCTGACAAAAATCCCCTGGGGATAGTATCTGCCGGCCTGGATATTGAAGGATTAAATAAAGGAAAGCGGCAGATGATATTTACTATCTGCCTGATTGCCCTCTGCGCTCTCGGTATAGGGGTTATTTTCACCTTTTTGTTGGCCAGAAGTATGACAAATCCTATTATTCAGTTAGTGGATGTCGTTGGCAAGGTTGCGGCAGGGGATCTTACCCAAAATGTGAGTGTTGGTTCAAAGGACGAAATTGGTCTCATGGCCGGCAGTTTTAATAATATGGTTGGACAATTACGGGGGATTGTACTAAAAGTGAGCGGTTTGTCGCAGACGCTGGCGGCATCCAGCGAACAGTTTACTGCCAGCACGCAGCAGTCGGCAGAAGCTGCTAATCAAATAGCAGTCTCAATTACGGAAATTGCCCGGGGTACTGAGAAACAGTCGGATTCGGCAGCAAAAATTCACTCCGCCGCCCAAGCGACGTCAACAAGTACACAGCAAATATCAGCAACTGTGACTGAGGTTGCCACAGTGGCCCAAAATACGTCGCAGGAAGCGGAACGAGGCCGGCAGATGGTTGAAGAAGCGATGGATCAGATGAATCAAATCGGCCAGGGGTCGGAAGCGGTCCAAGCCGTTATTACAGAACTTGTGAAGGGCTCGCAGGAAATTAGCGAGATAGTGAACCTCATCTCGTCAATTGCCGGCCAGACAAATCTCCTTGCTCTCAATGCCGCTATCGAAGCGGCCAGAGCAGGGGAAAACGGCCGGGGTTTTGCAGTAGTGGCGGAAGAGGTTAGAAAATTAGCGGAAGAGTCGGAAAAAGCAGCGAAGCAGATAGGAGCGTTAATCCAACGGAATGAGGTGAATATGGGGCAAGCTGTTGCCGCAACTGAGGCGGGATCAGCAGGAGTCAAAGCAGGGATTGCAGCAGTGAGCTCGGCGAGTGAAACATTTAAGAAGATTGTTGAATCAATAGTCTGTCTTTCCGGTAGAATTGACGATTTCTCTGGGTCAATTGAACAAATTATCGTAGGCAATCAGACACTTGCAACATCAATAGGGGACATTGATAAGATTAGCAGAGAGAATGCCGGTGAAACCCAGACAGTATCTGCCGCAACTGAGGAGCAATCGGCGTCAATGCAGGAAATAGCATCTTCCAGCCAAAGCCTGGCGCAATTAGCCCGGGACTTACAGGAGACAGTGGCAAAATTCAAGGCGTAAATTAGAGTTTTTTTAGCCACAGAGGACACAGAGTGGAACGGCACGTATATTTATGCGTACAATGTAACCCCTCTGCGTCCTCTGTGACCTCTGTGGTTA
>JAEYSJ010000300.1 GCA_023434855.1 Bacillota bacterium
CATCGCAGCGGCACAAGGGAAAACCTTGAGAATGATTACGTCATTTTCGCAATTGCTGCCCAAACGGTCAATGCTGAAGGAAAGGCAGCAATATTTGGTGATTTTTTCAAAATAGTTTTAAAATACAATCCGGTATGTTACGGTGATATGAGATCAGGCAATGTGCTTACGGTCGGGCATAATGCTATCTCCCGGGGTTTCCGGGATAACTCGATAGTTCACGCTGTTTTTACCGATAAGGAAACAGTAGCAGGGGTGCTGCGGGAACTTTCCCAGGCAGACCTTGGCCTTTCAATTGTAGTATCCGGCCTGTTTGATCACATTGATGACTGCTGTAAAAATGCCGGAATTCAGCAGCATACTATTGAGCATTCTTTGGGGATTTGGGGAAATACAGAAAAGCTGCCGGAGGGCGAAGTCCTCGAAATTAGTACTATGTGTGGCCATGGAATGATTGCTTTTAACCTTATTAAGCGTATGGTCAGGGAAATTATAGCCGGCAGGAAGACTCCCGGCGCTGCTGCCGACGAATTAGCCGCCCAGTGTCATTGCGGTATTGTTAATCCGGTAAGAGCGGCCCGGCTGTTGGAGCTAATGGCCCAGAATCAATTTGAGGCAATGAATGCCAAAATATAGGTTATTGTAATCTATTAAACGTGATGTTTCGCAGAAAGGGATTTGGTTATGCTGATAGTTTTTGCAATGTTTATATTAGGCCTATTACTTGGCTTTGTCGGTGCCGGAGGTGCCGGTACGGTTATCGCAGTTTTAACGGTAGTGTTTGGGATTCCTATCCATACTGCCTTGGGAACATCCCTCAGCGCAATGGTATTTACGACACTATCCGGGGCGTACAGTCATTTTCGGGAAGAGAATGTTGTGCTGAAAAGCGGGATAGCAGTAGGGGTATTTGGCGCCGCCGGCGCCTTTGCCGGAGTCAGAATTGCGGTTTTGCTGCCGGCGAATGAGCTTAAGTGGCTGACCGCCTGCATGCTGTTCGTCTGCGCTATTCTGCTATGGCTCCGCATGTTTTTGTCTTCCAAAGGGATTTTCTCTTGTATCGAAAATAAATCTGCGCCTGTCGGATTGAAATTTTGGCTGACTGCTGCCGGGTTGGGAATCTTTACTGGTGTCCTGTCGGGAACCTTTGGAATTGGCGCCACGCCGTTTATTCAAATTGGCTTGCTGTTGTTGTTTAGTTTGTCGCTGCCACAATCTGCAGGTACAACCATGCTCGTTATTTTACCTATTGCCGTAATGGGCGGGCTGGGGTATTTAACGGTCGGACATTTTGATACAACATTGTTGATCGAAGTGGTAAGCGGGCTGATGAGCGGCACGTATATTGGTGCCAAATTCACCAAACGTCTTCATCCTACTATTTTAAAAACTGCCATGGTTGGCGTACCTGTTGTTGGAGGACTGCTGTTATTGTTTGGCTCAGGCAAATGATAATAAGCTTACATACTTCTTTGATTTGATATCGAAATCTAATTTAGGAGAGTGAATAGATGGGCTGGTTAGGTAATCTAAGTATTTCAAAAAAAATTTTATCCCTGATTGCCGTTGGAGCGATAGCTTCACTTTGTCTTAGCCTTGTAGGCTATTATTACACAAAAAGCATGCATGAGAATAACCAATTATTGTATAATGATTTAGTGGCTGTCCAATTAATAAGTGAAATGCTGCAACTGGGCATACAAAATGAAGGGAAGGTACATGAGATAATTCATAGCAATCCTAACCGGCAAAAGGCAGCAAAGGACGAAATAGATGCCAATTCCAAAAAGATTAATGAATTGCAGGAAAAATA
Organism: Bacillota bacterium; assembly: GCA_023434855.1. The sequence continues at coordinate 1,814 of JAEYSJ010000300.1, forward strand.
TAAAGCACTGGGTATGGACGCAGTTGAAACAGAAGCCTTAGAGTCCATCGGGCAGAAGCGGGTAGAGTACACAAAGGCGAGAAACGAAATCTTTCAGTTAGCATTGAGCGGTAAAATGAAAGAAGCATCGGAAATGTTCTATACACACAAAACTATTATGGACAGCATCACGAACATTCGTACAGATCTCTTTCGCTATAATGTTGAACAGGCAGATAAACGGCGGGCGCAAATTGAAGCTTCGTATCTGGCGGCGCGAGGAGCAATGATATTTATTTCATTGCTGGCAATCGCCTGCAGTATTATATATGGTCTGGTAATTTCACGCTATATTACAAATCCGCTGAAGCAGGTTGTCAAGCTAATACAAGCCGTGGCCGAAGGCGACTTAACGAGACGTCTGCAGTCAACTGTGTATAAAGACGAATTTGGGCTGTTGACAAAAACAGTCAACAGCATGTCGGACAATCTCCATAATCTTATTAGCCGGGTTTCCAGTGTGGCGGAACAAATTACAGCTTCTTCGGAAGAACTTACGGCAAATGCAGAACATACCGCCCAGGCAACCGGGCAGATTACCAGTTCTGTCGCTGAAGCAGCGCAGGACGCAAGCAGGCAATCAGGTATGGTTAACGACACCAGGCTTGTTGTTGAACAAGCTTCTTCAGGAATCCAGCAAGTAGTTAGAAATGCCAATGAAGTAACAAGCATGGCCGAAAAGTCCGCCAGTGCAACCAAGGATGGCAACAGGGCAGTTGAAAAAGCGATTGCGCAAATGGCTTCAATTGAAAAAACAGTAAACAACTCAGCGTTAATTGTTGCAAACTTGGGTGAACGATCCAAGGAGATTGGTCAAATCGTTGAAACTATCTCCGGAATTGCGGGACAGACTAATTTACTGGCTTTAAATGCCGCCATTGAAGCTGCCAGGGCAGGAGAGCAAGGCCGGGGCTTTGCCGTCGTCGCCGAGGAAGTTCGTAAGCTGGCTGAGCAGTGCCAGGAAGCGGCCAAACAGATTGCCGATCTGATCGGCGGTATTCAGACTGATACAGATAAAGCCGTGCAGGCCATGAATGAAGGTACGCAAGAGGCGAAACAGGGAACGGCAGTAGTAAATAACGCGGGTACGGCATTATGTGAAATCGAATTAACTGTTAATCAGGTTTTTACTTTGGTTCAGGAAGTTTCAGCCGCTATGCAGCAAATGGCCAGCGGCGGTGAGCAGATAGTTGCCTCTATACAGGAAATTGAAACTGTCAGCAATGATATTTCTCAGCGAACCCAAACTGTGTCGGCCGCTGCCGAAGAGCAGTCAGCTTCTATTGAAGAGATTGCCTCTGCCAGTCAAAGCCTTGCCAAAATAGCCCAGGACTTGCAGAGTGCTGTCAGAAAGTTTAGGGTCTAGAGGCAGTTCAGGCTTATACTACTGTCCGAAAAAAACTAGTCTACAGCTGCTGGAAATCGGCAATCATATTAAATAAGCTTACTATTTTAAGAGCATATAATTCTATCATAGGTTTAGTATACTTATACTACGGCTGATCAGTAAACTAGAGGCTAATAGTTCTTCTTAAACAGAGGTGCTATTAGCTTTTTTATTTTCAGGCTAAGACGGAAGATGCTAGACATTCTTTTTCCTGCGGCAGCAGGTAATTTTAGTATTTGGCTTTCATTTTTTGTCAGTAAGGGGTACACTAGTAACAAGGGGGTTAGAATTTAAGCAGAAAAAGAATGGAGAACAGGGCATGATCATTACTTATGAATTGGGAAAATCCTTGTATATTAATATAACTAACAGGTGTACTAATTGTTGCAGTTTTTGCATTAGAAAAAATGCAGACGGTGTTGGAAGTGGCATAGATCTGTGGCTTGAACGGGAACCTTCAGTCGATGAAATTATTGAAGACATCCGCAAACGGGATATTTCCACGTACAAGGAATTGGTCTTTTGCGGTTATGGCGAACCTTTAATGCGTACAGATGATATTATTGAGGTATGCAAAAAACTCAAAAGCAAATACTCTATTCCAATCCGCATAAACACTAACGGCCAGGCAAATCTTATTTACGGAAAGGACATTACTCCCCAATTGCATGGATTGGTAGACTATATTTCTATCAGCCTGAATGCCAAAGATGGGCAGGCATATCAGGCTTTATGCCAGTCTCAATACGGAGAAAAAGCTTTTGCGGCGATATTGGATTTTGCTGAGAAATGCAAACAATATATACCTAAAGTGGTATTGACCGTTGTCGATGTCCTGCCTGAGGAAGATATTCAGGCTTGCCGGGAGATTGCCAGGCGAATCGGTGTTGATTTCAGAGTAAGACATTATGCAAGTTAATAAATATAAAAAGGAGATAGATTGATGCATAAATTAGTTGCTTTGCTTGCCGAATTTTTATCTAATTTTCGTGATCTTGGTTTGCTTATTTTCCGTTTAGGGATTGGGGGAATGTTTTGTTGGCATGGATGGCCGAAGATTGCCGGGGGAATGGAATACTGGAGTGAAATTGGACGGGCTGTGGGTCCTCTGGGGATTCAATACGCTCCTGTCTTTTGGGGCTTTATGAGTGGCTTCGCTGAGTTTGTGGGAGGATTGTTTTTTGCCATCGGTTACCTATATCGTCCTGTTTGCATTTTATTAATCGTCAATATGTTTGTCGCTTTTACCAGCCAAATGGCCGGTGGCAAAGGACTATTAAAAGCCGCCCAGTCCTTTGAAGACGGATTCAGCTTTATTGGTGCGCTGTTTGTGGGCCCTGGTAAATATAGTGTAGACCATGGTTTAGGGCTGGAGGAGCCCAGACGCGGCTTTTTCTGAAAAATTGCCTATTACGCAGCGATTGACATATAGGTTGGTGGAACAGCAATTACAATAGCCAAGGGTAAATTCTGAAGGATATTGAATAAGCGGACAAAATTGCAGTACTACTAAACGAGGTATCAGATTATGTACGCAAAAAAAATGCTGCATAGGATGTTGGCTATTATCTTGGCGGCAGTTATACTGATTTTTGCATACAATATTTTTTATCCAAGGTATGTTAAAACCGAAGATTTCATTAAGAAATATATGACTAATCCTAATGGAACCTTATCGACATATCTTATTGCCACCCAATATGTGTCTCCTGATATTGCCCATAGCCGGGAATCTTTGTCTGAATCATTAGGGCTATGGATGCAATATGCCATTGTGAAACAGGACCAAAGTATATTTGAAAATTGCTATGTAGTATTGAATGATTACTTTCTTTCGCCAGAGGATTTTGTCTACTGGAAAATATCCTGGGACGGTCGGTCAGATGTTACAACAAACGCGCTGATCGACGATCTGCGTATTATTGACGCTCTCCTTACAGCTGAGCAGGTTTGGGGTCAGGCAAAATGGGGGCAAACCGCCCGGCAAATCGGCCGGTTTATGGCCACCCATCTCGTCAAAGACGGCAGGCTTGTCGATTTTTATGATAGCAAGTATAACAATTCCTCAGATAGTATCACCTTATCCTATCTTGAGCCGCAAGCTTTGGAAAAGCTGAGAGATTGCGGTATTCTGGAAAATACGGTCTATGATCAGAGCATTGAGCTAATCGGCACTATTCCTGATGATGGCGTTTTTTTTCCAAAAGCATACAATGTCAAAGCTAAAAACTATACTTATGATACGGCGGTAAATCTTGTCGACCAACTGCTTATTGCCCGATACCGGATGCACCTGGGAATTGATTCTCCCGGGTTATACGCATTTGTCCGGGATGAATATTATAACAAGGGTATTATCTATGGCGGGTACGACCGTACGACCCGGACTCCCGGGGAATTTTCCGAGTCACCTGCCGTATATGCTTTGGCCATACTATATTCCCTGGAAAGAGGAGACAACGGTTTCGCCGTTGATCTTTACAAGCGAATGGTGCGCTTTCGCACTCAATCCGGCAATTATACAGGTGGATATGTCACTAATGGCCAGACCCATATTTTCGACAATCTCTACCCGCTATTGGCCGAAATAAGATTATACAAGACAAAACTGCTGTTATTTCGGCTGCCATGGGATTAGAGGACAAAGGAACCGCACTATGCTGTTAAGTCATATTGCGGTTCCTTTGTTCCCTTGAATTAAAACGAATCGTCTTTTCCCAGACGGGGCATGAATTTGATCTGCTGTATATGAAGTAGCTGTAGGCTCCACGTACTAGAGTTATCAAAAATAGTTGGGCATAGGTGCAGTACATAATTACCGCAACCAAAACATTTGGCGGTGACAGGCGTTTGTCAATTGTTTGTGCACTGAGGAGTTGCATCAGATAAACAATATAAGATTGGAACCATAGAAGCAAAAGCGGTGCTTTATAATGCTCATTAACAATATCAAGCAAGCCCAAAATAAGCCATGTATCAGACGCAACAAGTAATCCGGCGAATCCCAGATAAATAAGGAATTGCTGCAGTATATGTATTAGTGTGCGGCTTCTCAGCCAGGATCTTTCCCGGAGAGCTTTTGCCAATATATATATATTGCCCTGGCTCCAGCGGGTGCGTTGACGAAGCCAAACTGAGAAAGTTTCCGGTTCTTGTTCCCAGGTTACGGATTCAGGAACAATTGGCAATAAGCCGCCAATAGCGGTAAGTGTTAATGTCAGGTCGGCATCTTCCGCCAAGGCGTAGGGGTCATAGCCGCCTACGCGGTGAATCGCTTCTCTGGCAACAAGCATATTTGTTCCTGTAAGGGACCCCAGTTTAAACAACTTCCATCTGCCGGCCTGCATAAGTAGCTGAAAGACTTGAAATTCTAAGGATACCATACGGGTAAGCATATTCGTTTGTTCATTGGCCGTTTTGACATAGCCGACACTGCCGACGGCCTTGGGAGTTGTAACAGCATGTTCGACAAGTAAGCGCAATGCATCTGGTTCAGGCTGATTATCGGCATCATAGACGGCAAAATATTCAGATTGGGAAATAGAGAGACCGTAATTCAATACCCGCGATTTTCCTTTTGGGGTTCCGGGTGGTACTATAATATGCTTAATGTGCGGAAATGCATCAGCATAAAACTGAGCTATCTCCCCGGTATTATCTGCGGAATTGTCATTTAAAACATAAATGGTCAATTCGCCGGGGTACTCAAGTTTGAGCATTGAATCCAAGGTTTTGGCCAGCACGATTCCTTCATTATAAGCAGGAATGAGTACACTTACACTGGGATAGGAGGCAAGAGTCTGATGGTGCCGCTTTTCCCCCCGGTAAACAATTCCTGCCAGTGTCAGCAGGGAATAATAGGCTAGCAGCAGCCAGAAAAAAACGCTTACCATTATAAAAAAGGCAGTCATAGCACCTGTTAACCTCCCAATCCTTGCTTCTTAGGGATGGGAAAAGTTACGGTAATTGCTTGTTGAGCATCCGGCCAGTTATCAGGAAAAAGCTGAATCTGGATATCATACATGCCTTCAGGAACATTGACTGTTTGCCGGAGATTTTTTTTAAACCGCTCCAGAACAATCGTGCTTCCTTCCTGGAAGGTATTTTGCAGAAGGATAACAAGTTCGTTTTCCGAAACCTTGCCGACCAGGTCATATTTATCTCGGGTTGATCGCAGGGCAACCTGGGAAAAATGCTCATAGAGAGTTTTTAATGCAAACACTTTGACACCGGGTTTAATTATTATCTTGATAAGAAATCCTTTTTCATTGCGGCGATTCATGGCTATGAGCACTGTTTCCGCCTGATATAAAAATTCATGCAATGTCAGAACTTTGGCTTCTTCGTCATATTTTCTTAACCTGGCAAGCGATGCTGCCATTTGACCCATTTCAATGGCAGTATTCTTGATTTGCAAGATAGCCAGCCATGTTATGCCAAGCGTAACCATAAACAGCAGAATTCTCACAATTGTTTCAATTTGCAGCTGCTTGTCCCACTGGTCGACAAAAGCTATTGTTGTATAATAGAAACCTAAACCGAGAATTTCGGCCACTATTATGGCAAAACCAAATAAGGGACGCAGCAAAAATAACAGGAATGCCGTTGCTAACAAAAGGGAACCGGCCCAAACCATCGCTTGATGTGATAAAGTTATGGCTAATAATATGTTTAGCAGCAGGAACAGAGAGAGAATGATGTATAAACTTTTTTCGCGGTTCAGACTGTTTTGCACCTCCAATTAGGCTCCCAATATTGTTTACAAGGTATTCTTATGTTTACAATATAGCATATTGCTACTCGCTTGTCATGAAATATAAATTTACATATTACGGAAGGTGATCACGCAAATTTTTATTATGAATTGCAGGAATATAGCGCTTTGCGGCGAAATACAGTAGCCAAAAGAAGTTTACAATAATACATTTTAAGAAGTTCCGGAATAGCCCTTATATTCTGAAAGGTGGATTAAATGAAATTCAAAACTTTAACTGCTCTCATCTTTGCAACATTGGTGATACCTACGGCATCAGTTCAGGCATCTCCAGTCTATGGTGGAGATATTGTAACTGAATATACTAAGATTTCAGATGTACCGGCAATTCTGGAAGAAACTGTCCGTTTGCGGTTTGACGATCAGTTGTCAGACCACTTTTACGTTCATGCCCGTGCTCAGGCTCACGCCATAAATAATAAGGCCTATGACAGCATTGATCAGTCTGTGTTTGACCAAAAATATGTTGGTTATAAAACTGCAGGAATTGATATGCGGGCAGGTAAGCAGCCTCTATATTTAGGCAAAGGGTTGCTGGCCGACTTAAATGTATCTGGCTTTCAGGCCACTGCTACCGCCGGTGATATCAGGCTGCTTGGTTTCTACTCTAATGACGTGCAGGCGGCGGATTTTGCCGTATCCCATAAAGGGTTGAGCTTTGGCGCCACTTACAAGCGACAAGGCGATTCTACTTTAGGCGTGAATTTCGCCGCTTCTTTTCCGGGCAAAGCAATCTTAAGCGGGGAATATGTAAAGAATACTTCCAATAACAAAAGGGGCTATATAGCACAAATTGCGTTGGGTCAATATTCGCTGTCATACAGAGATATTGAAAATGCCGCTATCGATCCTGACTGGGCCACCAATTACCATTATGCAAATTCCAGGGGCTTCCGGCTGCGGGCCGACTACAAGATTGGTACCAGTTCTATCTTCACTGTGTACCAGGATATTGCGAAAGGCAATGACAATACTCCGCAGCAAAATATCACATATGCCGGGTATGCGATTTATCTTTAGGTAATGACAGTATAGACAAAAAAGTAACCTAAAATTGTCACTGTTTGAAAACGGAAGTTCTTCTCAATTATATAGAGAGAAACGGAAGCACGCTTAATCTTAGCGGCTTCCGTTTTTGATCTTATTTCCAAGACTCCTACTTCTGTAGGTGTGAGTTCCACTTTGCTGCTTCGGTGGGGGGTGAATCCCCACGATGTCCAGCTTTAGCTGGACGAGTTCATTTCACACATTAATGCGCGGTTTGGTGGGATCGCATTGCGGCATAGGCACGGTTCCCAGTTGGGCAAGCTTGGTCAGGTAATAACATTCTTCCCGGTACATATGGTCCGGGGCAAGGGGCGATAAAGTGCCAAGGGCTTCCAGGCTGATCCGTAATTCAAGCATTTCCGTTAAGAAGCATTTAAACAGGTTCATTTCCTTGTCTGCCTGGCAGTTAAAACGTTCCAAGGCCGGAAATGTTTCCAAACCGGTACGCAGGTAGCCCTCAAATTCCAGGGCTTTCTTTTCCAGCCCTGAGAAATTCTCAGCAAAGCATTTGCTTTTTTGCTTGAGATCGCGTTCCACTTCGTCTAATTGACAGTTTATAGTGGCGGCATGACCAACGGCGTCCCGCAGCCATACTTTATGATAGTGCACAGGGTGGCATATGGGTAGTTTGCATTCTTCCATCAGGGTAGTTAGCACCAAACAGTATTCTTCAAGCTCGTTTACCATATGATTAACGAAAGTAGGGGGGAGGTGAAATTCAATGCCTTCCGCCAGCTGACGGCACAACAAATGCAGCTTAAAATCCCGCAGGGCAGTCACATGCTGGTAGGCAGTTTTAGTCATGTCCATCAGGTCGCCGCCTGACGCACATTCCCGGGATTGCGCAAGGAGGGAATCAAAGACCTGGATAAAATGAAGAGATTTATCAATTTCTTCTGTCTCTTTCGGGGCAAGGGATGCAAAAATAAATCGACTGTGGTCACCGAGAATTTGTAGCCAGAATTGGTGTTCAAACATTGCTGAAGCCGACAAGCTTCTGTCCAAAATACTCATCCTCCTGACATAACTAATATCCCTACATATTATGCCAGTTGACAGAAAAAGGTGCAGGATAATTGCGAAGTTTAAACGACAGGTTTACTTGTGTCACCCCGCGCAAGGGAAATAATTGCGCCCAGCAGGGCAAAACAGGCAGCTACCGCATAGGTGTCCCGGACAGCAAAAGAAAATGCATTAGCCTGCAAAGCGGCATAAGCGGCCAGGCGGCTGGAAAGCACAGCACCGCATACTGCTACGCCCAGCACCTGGCCAACGTTGCGCATGCTTGCGATCATTCCGGAAGCAACCCCTAAATGGTCCTTTTTGACACTGTTCATAATGGCGTTGTTGTTAGGGGACTGGAAAAGTCCGGTACCAAGACCGATTAATGAGAGTCCCAGGATGACAGCCCACCACTCAAAATATATGGCGACAAAATATAAGATTGTAATACCCAGGGCGATAATACCCATACCCGCCGCAGTTAGGAGCCGGGAGCCTATTTTATCTGACAGGGAACCGGCGAATGGTGAGGCCAGCATCATAAAAACCGGGAAAGCACTCATTGAGTAACCGGCATTTATTGCCGAAAGGCCGGCGCGATTCATTAAATAGAAGGGCATTACAAAGGTCACGGTATATTGGGTCATATAGTTAATTAACGCAGCAGTATTAGCAGTTGAAAAAAGCCTGTTTCTAAACATGGCAAGATTAAGCATGGGAAAGGCACTTTTTTTCTCCACCAGGATGAAAGCGGTGAACAGGATTGCAGAAACGCCAATGAGAATGATCACAAGTCCGGAAGCCCAGCCCCATTCCTGACCATGACTCAAAGCAAGCAGCAGGCAGGAAAGCCAGGAGAATACCAGCACTGATCCGGCGATATCAAATTTCTGTGAGTTTCCTTTTTTGAAGGGCAGCACTTTGGCCGCCCAAAGTGTACCAATAATGCCAACAGGGATATTCACCGAAAAAATGGACTGCCAGTCGAATTTGCTGACAAGTATTCCGCCCAGCGTAGGTCCGGTAGCCAATCCCAGGGACACAACAGCCAGGGTTATGCCGATAGCCCGTCCGCGTTCGGCAGGATTAAAGGTTTGAGCAACAATTGCCTGCATGACAGCCATTACCATTCCGGCGCCTATTGCCTGAATACCCCTGGCGGCAATTAAAAAACCAACAGATGGCGCTACGGCGTTAAGGGCAGAAGCAAAGGTAAAAACGGCAAGACCGGTAAGAAACACCGGTTTATGGCCATACATGTCTCCCAATCGGCCGTAGGTCAACAAGAGACTGCTGATCAGAAGCAGGTAAATCATAACTACCCACTCAGTTGTAGCCAGGGAAGAATTGAAATATGACATAATTCTCGGCAATGCAATGTTTACAATGCTGGCATCGAGAGTGCACATATACATGGACAGGCAGACTGCTGATAAAATTGCATTTTTGCCTGTAAGAAAGCCTAACGGTTTTTTCATGGAGAACACTCCTCATTTGATATCGAATAAAATTATTATATAATTTTACGCGCAAAGGCACAAAACTTTGCCTGTAATAAAATATGATGAGAACCGGAAAAGTGCCCATTGCCTTGCAAAATGAGCACTTTTCGTGATTTTTTATCAAGTTAAGCAGAATTGAGTAATTAAACTTCCCCGCCATTTTGTTTTAATATGCTGACAGCTTCCTCAACCCGGTTCTCAGGTGCAAAAGCCACAATAGAGAATGCATGACCTCCTGCTAATTTGTTGCCGCTGGTGCTGAAACCGCTGACAGAAGGGTCTGCTGCCATTAAGACCCGTGCCGTATTGTTGGTTTCATTAGAAGTGTTTGCCGAGAATACTGTTAATCCGGTAAGTGTTTCGGCCCTGGATACAGGATCGTCCTGAGTAACATCATAATTGACACCGAACCGGCTGGTACGTTGAATATGAACATCGGTGAGACCTGCGGATGATAATGCATTTGCCGCTGTTTCAGCTTTGGTACTTGAAGGAAAGTAAGCAATAATTGTCTGTTCTTTTGACATGTGTAATAAGCCCCCCAAGCAATGTTTTTTACTGTATCGAGCCTGCTTATAAACATCCATCTGCGTCGTTGCCTGGGAGTTTCGAGGTCCTCAACGTACCAACCTGTACGCCTCCGGCCTCGAAATCCCAGGCGCCTAGCATCTGAATATTTCTAAGCAATCTCTAAAATTATGGGTTTTTAAGCGGACTCGTATCAGAATTTATAACTTTTCGGACGACTGCAAATAGCTGATTACCTGCAGTTAGCCGAAAAGTAACTTAAATTCTTCACTGTTCGAAAACGGAACGTTTTTCTCATTTAGCTTTAGCGGCTGCCATGACAATTATACTTTTAGTGAAAGTATATGTTAAAAACAAGGACACCTGCCGGGAAAGAAAGATTTTGTGCAAGCTTTCTTTCCCGGCAGGTGTTTATAAAGAATATAAAAAGGTAAAAGGAGAAAAATTGTTTAGGCAACTTGAGAGAGTGAATTCCTTAAGCATTGAATATAATCAACATCCATTACATGAGTAGCTTGGGGATAATCTTTGAAGGATTCATCATCTGAAGAACATTCTCCGGAATTAGTGCTGGAAAAAACCATGAAGTCGGCCATGTAGGTATCAAGTTCCGCCAGGTTAACGAGGCATTGTCCGGCGATAAAGTACATCAATATTTCGCCATGGGCGGTTTGAAAGATTTCATAATGAAGATCTTTACAACGTTTCTTCAAACAACCGATAACGAAGTGTAATTTTTGGTAGGTTTTATTCTGAAGTTCTTTGCTGTTAAAAATATCTGCCTGAGTAATGATGTCACGTACAGATTCTGTTTCTAAATCCGCTTGTTCTTTTCCTGTAAAAAGATGCTTTCCAATGAACTCCAGTTGTCTAAAATGATGTTCAGTTTCTTTTCCGAAGTTTAAAAATGAATATTTGTCTGATGTAACGACTCTGAAAGTTTTTCTCAACGTAATAGCCCCCTAATTATTTAATGATTTTACTTGCGAAACAATTTTAAAAAAGTGTGAGACAACAGACTTTGTACATTTTTTCACATGACGTAGTAAAAAATAAAAACCCCCTTATGGTAATGATTCTAAAAGTGTTCTTCTTGAGTATTAGAGTGCCATTTTTCTTGATTATTGCAGTATATCGCTCTTAGTAAATCATTACTAAATTTACTTGGTAATAGACATTGTTCCTGTTTTCACATTGTGGCTAAAAAAATAAAGACCTGACAAACAATGGCTTTGGTTTTCTTTCAAATAGTGACCTCCTTATTCATTTATTTTCTAAGGATGTACCATTTTCAGTATAGCATTGTTTAAATTATCTGACAAGATATTTTCAAAATTTTTTCACAATTTTTTTATGGGTTAATATTTTTTTGAACCACAGAGGACACGGAGGACACAGAGTGGACCGGCGCGATAGTTATCGCGCAAAAATTAAGTGTCAACCGGAATTATGATAAAAGTAATATATTGGGTTAGGAAGATAGCAAGTAATACAAGTAATACAAGTAATAATAGATCCCTCCATGTTCTCCGCGTACTCCGCGGTTAGCCGTTCCCCAAACTGCGTTAGTGGTTTTTTATTTTGTTGCCGTGCATGGGGCAGAGCGGCAGGGCTTGCTTGTATCGATCATCCGGGCGGATATAAAATTAAGCAATGCAATTACTGCTCCGCCGAGAAAAACATATTTATAGCCGTTGGGGCCGCCGTTATACCAGACTAGCCCCCCAATAATCGGCAGGAACATGGTGACCAGATGATCAATGCTTGTTCCCAACGATAAGGTGGGTGACACCCGATATTCGTATGTCACCGAGAAAATGGAGCAAACCGATTACAAAAACCACAAGCAGACCGGGAAGCTCGCGGGGGATTTCCAAGGCTGAGCGTTGAATAATCGCCATGCCAAGATTTTCCTTCAGATAATTTGTCAATGTAGAACCGTCTACGCTCTGACCGATTCCTAAAAAGACACTTGCCAGCAGAAACAAAAGATAATCTTTTTGCATATTGCTAAATTTATTTGTTAATAGTTTATACATTGTTGCACACTCCGTCAGCGCGTTTGAAAAAGCATGGCGTTAATGACCCTGATAATTGAATTATAGCAGATAATCGGAATTAACGTGCCTGAAAATATTTTTCCTCCGTAAAAGGCGATGATAATAAAAAGCCGCCTTCTAATATTAATCTGGGTTAGTAACAGTCCTGCCTTGTAAAACATAAGATAAACCAGAGGAGGTGAGATTATGGAAAAGCATGGTTATCCGGATTATTACAGATATCCTGACCGCCAGTTTATTGGGGTTGGATTTGGTCTCGGCGGACCTGGTTTCGGTGGACCCGGTTTTGGCGGCTGGGGTTGGAATCCCTGGTTTGGCGGCTGGGGCGGCGGCTGGGGCTGGCACCCCTGGCATGGCGGCTGGGGTGGCGGCTGGGGCTGGCACCCTTGGCATGGCGGCTGGGGCGGCTGGCATGGTGGCTGGCATGGCGGTTGGCATGGTGGCTGGCATCGCTAATAATATAAGTGCCTGAAGTGCATAGTTATATTTGCCGGTAAAAATGAAAAGACTACTGATGTGCAAACCCTGGGCAGTTTTTGCTGCGCAGGGTTTCAGATATTTTCATATAAAACAATTGCCGAACTAAAGTAATTTGCTATAAAATTATAAAATAGGAAAGGATATAATTATTAGGTCTATTTCAGGAGGAACAAATGAAAAACTTGATGTTCAGCAGAATAGTATTTTTGGTTGTATTTGTTTGGGCAGTTGGCATTATTCCGGTTTTTGCCGCCGGAGTTTTCAGCGCTATCACCGTAGACAAGGAGTTGCTAAAAGGCGCAAACCCAATAGACCTGACAATTTTTGGGCCGCCGCTGGCTACTAAAGAACAATGCATAAAGTACCTT
>JAEYSJ010000307.1 GCA_023434855.1 Bacillota bacterium
GATCCGGACATTTGGATTTGAGTGCAGCGCCTTGGATCTTGCCGGTTTCAGCAATTGCTTGTCGAATGAACTTTTCCGCTTCTTCCGCTTTTCCTGCTTCTCTGGCCTTGGTATATGTTAAACCGGTCCAGGTTGCGCGATGTCCTATGGCGCCTCTCTGAATGTCTACTACAGGGTCGTCTTTGATGTTAGTTTTATTATCAATCATGTCTTTATAGCTCCCTCTCTTTACAATTAAAAATATTATTAGCTAATGTTAGGGCCCAGAATTCGTTAAAACAAATAACCAACTCGCCGCTGATGTGATCAACACTAAATTATACAGCCTGCTGCTTGTCCACAAATTCACCACCTTTTATCAAGTCGCATAATGCCCCGGAGTCAACCTGATCATATCACAAATTGTCTGAAATATCAATATGCTCCAAAAAACATTATAAATTTAGTAATATGGCTAGATATAATTGCAAAAAGAACAGAAAAAATGCTTTATTTATGGATTGCTGATATGATCACGGCTGCAAAGTTGACTTCTAGTCCTTTTCTATGTATAATAATTTCGCAAATGTAAGGAGATATTTATTATGGCTGAGAAAAACGTTAATACGTTGAAGAATCAAGTTTACGATGCTTTGTTTCTTGATATTATCAGAGGGGTATATCCTGCAGAGACAATCCTAACTGAAAAATTCTTAATGGAAAAGTACAGTGTCAGTCGTGCGCCGATACGAGAAGCGCTTACTCAACTGACCGGGACCCATATTTTATCTAGCATCCCAAGGCAGGGATACAAGATTGTCCAACCAAGTGGGCATCAATTAATGGAAATAGTCAAATTTCGTTCTGCCTTGGAATCTTCTTTTTTGGGAAGTTATTGTATTTACATTGATGAATCATGGATCAAAGAGCTTAGAAACATCTGCGTAGACTATGTCAACTGCCCAGATAATGATTTTATGGCTCACTGGCGCCATAATTGCGAATTTCATCTAAAAATGTTTTCTCTTTATGGCAATCATTATTGCTATAAACTTTTAGAGGACGCGTTAAATATCCAGACTATTTACTTTGTACAAAAAAAGCACTACGCCACTATGGATTTGCATTTGGCACTACTTGACTATTTGGAAAAAGGTGAGATTGCAACAGCTGTGAACATTTTAAAGGCGGATATTGAAAATCTTTTGCTTCCGAATGTAGCTCCGGTCCCTGTTGGACAGAGTGAAAATGATATGTTAGAACAACGCAAATAAAGCCGTGGGTCGCGAGTTCAAATATCGTTGTCGACTCCAAGTAAATCAAGGCTCCAGGCAAATTGCCTGGAGCGGTATTTCTCAATTTGTATGCTATTATTCCCCTTGCACGAATAGCGCCGAATGGCAAAAGCCACGATTGTAAAAAAATCGTGGCTTTTATATATACTGCCGGAAAGTAATGAAGGATAGCGAAGGATTGCCTGCGCGAGAAGCGGGGCGTTGTTCTGTTATAACTTGAATATGAAATCTTACCATGTTTTTAATGTAAAAATTGAAAATAACTGAAAAAATATTGTAAAATAATAGTATTGATACTTTTAATCCGAAAAAACCGGCGGGATCGATTTTGTTGAGGCCCAAAAGAGCGACAGAACAATAGACTTAAAACCAAGGTAGGCAGCCCGGATATTGCCGGGGTTTTCATGAAGGCATCAATGCGGGGTTGATGGTGAAAGGATTTGACAATGAATAATCAAGAATCGGAAATTATGTTTTTTTTGGCGATATGGTTTTTTGCCGTTCCGGGCTATCTGTTCTACCGCCTGATGACAGATGATTCAAGGATAGCAAAAAAATTAAGTAAAATCGGTGTTGTGGCTAGCGCAAGAATTGATCAGCTGCAGCAAACGGGAACAATGGTAAACCGGCTGCCGGTGATAAGGATTTGGGTCACCGCCTACCCTGACAATCAGCCGCCTGTTCAACTTGTCGTCAAAAAGTTGGTTTCCTATCTTTCGATGCCGAAAGCAGGCGATCAGGTAACCGTGGCTTTTAATCCTGAAAAACTAGAAGAATCAATGCTTGTAAGCCGGGAATACACCGAGGGGTTGGCAGGCCAAAATGGCCGCCGGACGGCAATACCGCCTAATTTTGTAGGCGACAACGACTGGAAAATCTGGATTTTCGGCTGGCTGTCACTGACATTTACAACGATAGGATTTCTAATGTGTTATGGGCTTTTCAGCATTGGCGTCTATTTTTTTTCGCTGGTATTATTGGTGCCCTGTTTGCTGCCCGGATATTTTTTGGTTGGCATGATCCGCAAGAAGATGAGAACGGGAGCATGATTGCAGTGGGTTTACACTACGGATTGGCGATAAAGTCTTGGCATACATGAAACAAAAGGAGATAGAAAAATGGCAGTTGTGAAATGCACAAAATGTGGTAAAGTGTTTAATACAGAGGGAGCAATACTGAAGCCGATAGGCGATGGTGGATATTTAGAATGTTGTCCCAAATGCGGGAGCACGAGTGTATATGGTGTGGACGGGTTTCAAGATGACGGGGATAGAATATGGGAGGGGTATTAGGAAGGAGGGACAGTATACCTGGCCTGATACAGGAGCACAAGGGACGGTTCTTTTACGTTAATATTTAGATATATGTATATTTTATAAAAGGTCATGGCAATTTTGTATAATGGTTATTATAGGTCTAAAGTATATTTGTAAGTTTCCTCTAATAGAGTAGCCGTAAGGAAAACGATGAAATATAATGATAGAAATTATCTGCCGTTTTAGGAACATGGAATGTCCTCTGAAAAGCTTAATCGTCAGAGTAGAGCTTAATGTCTTCTTGGAGGTAATATACCTTGCTCACAGATGAGTATATACGTAAACAGGCCGGCACACCTGAGAACTATTTCCGTGGGATTCAATACTTTAAAGACAGCAGAGTGGTTCGTATAAGTATTTTAAACAATGTTATCTATGCAGAAGTGGCCGGTTCTGACCTATATGAAGTTGAAATTGAACTTGATCGGGCACAAGATAAGATTAAAACCATGTATTGTAGTTGTCCGCCATTTCACAATACTTATGGTGCTTGCAAACATGTTATTGCTGCTCTCAAAGCAGCACAAGACAACTGGCTGGACCTAACTAAGGCTGGTAGGCATAAACACAAGCACGCTGATGTGGACGAATTGTTGGCTTTCTTTCTAAAAGATGACAAAGCGTCGATTATATTTCATGGAGAAAAAACAAAAGTTAAGTTAGTACCAACTTATTGTTTTTCTACAGCGAACAACAAACGGGTAAACACACTCGAATTCTCTATCGGTACCGGCAAATTGTATGTCGTCAGAAACATCAAAGACTTGATTAAGGCTTATGAGAACGAAGAACCTATTGTTTACGGCAAGAATTTTGAGCTTATTCCGACTGAAATGGAATTCGATACTGAGTCTCAGGCATTATATGACTTAGTGAAAACCGCTTACTTGGAAGAACAGCAAATCAATAACTGGTCTTCTGTCACAGCTACATCCACGCTGTTCCCAGAAGCTAAACAGTTTTATTTAACCCAGACCAATCTTAATAAGTTCTTTGACATAATGGGTGCGAGGCAATTTGCCGCGAAAATGCAAAATGAATGTGTTGTACTTAAAGTAATTAACGGGATTCCACCCCTTCTTTTTTCCGCCACAGACATGAAGCGTGGTATAAAGCTTACCTTAGGCGTTGCAGCTAAAAGCGGGCCACTATATAGCATTGATAACGACTTTAGGCTTATATATCATGGAGGTATTATCTATCGAATTGATCAGACTGTCTCTAAATACGTTAAACATTTGATGAAATACTTTGGCAGCAAGAGCCCGGATATCTATTTGCCTAAGTCGTCCTTATCTAATTTCTTTTCCTCTATGGTTCCGGCGGTTGAAAATATTGCTACAGTAACGATCGATGAAGCAATCTATGAAAAAACCTGTAAAGAAACCCTGGAAAAGGTTGTCTACCTGGACAAATTCGGCAGCGGTATTAGTGTTCGTGTGTCCTTCCGATACGGTGATATTTTGCTTAACCCCGGGTCTAACGTGCAGATGACTGAAATTGATGGTAAAACTTTATTGCGGGATACCGTACAGGAAAACGTGTTGCTGCATATTTTCTACAAGCATGGCTTTGAATGGAAAGAAGGAAAACTATATCTTGAAGATGAAGAGGATATCTATAATTTTCTGCATCAATCACTTTCCAAGATCAACAATCTAGCCGAAGTCTTTTATTCTGAAGATTTTAAGACGATTCAGATTAAAAAACCGTATAAAGTTAGTGCTGGAGTTAAGATTAGTTCAGAAACTGACTTACTTGAAGTAAGCATGGATTATGGAGATATGGCACCCCAAGAGATGATCGAAGTGCTGATGGCTTATCGAATGAAGAAGCGGTATTATCGGCTGCACAGTGGGGCATTTATTGATTTAAATACCCCTGAGCTTCAAACTGCGGCTAAACTTATTGACAACCTTGGCTTTTCATCTTCAGACATTGAAAACAAGGTAGTGCAAATCCCTAAGTATCAAGCTCTGCATTTGGATAATTTATCCAGAGAAAATGATGAATTTACTTTGGCACGGAGCGGTGATTTCGAACGTATGGTTCGCGACATACGGGAGCCGCAATATGGTGAATATGAGGTGCCGCAAACTCTGGTGAAAGTTCTGCGTGAGTATCAGATAACCGGCTTTAACTGGCTCAAATCGCTAGCGAGATACGGCTTGGGCGGTATCTTGGGCGATGAAATGGGATTGGGTAAGACACTGCAGGTTATTGCGTTTATTTTATCAGAGCGAATCAAGGAACCTGCGCCTTCCATTGTAGTGGCACCGACATCGCTCATTTACAACTGGTCTGAGGAAGTAGCGAAGTTCGCTCCGGAGCTTACAGTAATAGTAATCGATGGACTGCAAGATGAGCGTAAAATCATGCTTGAGGATATCGAAGGTGCCGATATTGTGATCACTTCCTATGGGATTATGCGCCGTGATGTCGGGCTTTATTCAACGAAGAAGTTTAAATACTGTTTTATCGATGAAGCACAAAACATTAAGAACCCCAATACTTTGAACTCGCAGTCGGTTAAGCAGCTTAAGGCTAGCAGTTACTTTGCATTAACTGGTACCCCAATGGAAAATACCCTGACTGAATTATGGTCCATTTTTGATTTCTTGATGCCAGGCTATCTTGGGTCTCATAAATCATTCGTGACGAATTTTGAAAGTCCGATTGCCAAAAATCAGGATATGGATGTTTTGCAAGAATTAAATCGTCGCGTTAAGCCGTTCATCTTACGCCGCCTGAAAAGGGAAGTTCTAAAAGAACTGCCTGAAAAGATTGAAAGTAAAGTAGTTAATGAAATGACTGGCCCGCAGGCTAGACTTTATCGTACATGGTTATCGCAAGCGAGAAACGATTTTGAAATCGAAGTCGCCGCGAATGGTTTTATGAGGAGCCAAATCAAGATACTATCGCTATTAACTAGGCTGCGGCAATTATGTTGCCATCCTTCGCTATTTATTGAGGATTACAATGGTGGCAGCGGCAAGCTTGACATGCTGCAGGAGCTTGTTGAGGATGCAATAGGAGGTGGCCACAGAATCCTTATCTTTTCGCAATTTACTGAAATGCTGGGGATAATAAAGAAGAAGTTAGAGTCTATGGATGTATCCTACTATTACCTGGATGGCGCTACCAAGTCTGAGGAGCGTGTCAAGATGGCGCAGTCGTTTAATGCAGGCACCAATGAAGTTTTCTTAATATCTCTTAAAGCTGGTGGTACGGGCCTTAACTTAACTGGAGCTGATGTTGTTATTCACTTCGATCCGTGGTGGAACCCTGCTGTTGAGGACCAGGCGTCTGACCGGGCGCATCGGTACGGGCAGAATAAGGCAGTACAAGTATATAAGCTTATCACCAAGGGTACGATTGAAGAGAAGATCTATACGCTGCAAGAAAAGAAAAAAGCTTTAATTGATACTTTGATTCAGCCTGGAGAGAACTTCTTAAGCAAAATGACAGAAGAAGAAATTCGCAGCTTGTTTGCGTCTCCGGAGTCCCTGTAATACGATAGGCTTTAAGTTCCCTGGCTGTAGAATAGTTCGCTAAAATAAATATCCATGACTTACAAAGAGATGTAGGAAATGGATATTTATTTTTTTGTCAGGAGGTTTAATGATAACGGCGTTGAAATAATCAAATTATGAAGAATTGTTTGAAAAGTATCAAGCATTGCTGGTTAAAAACAGGAGCTTGCAAGAAGAAATAAAAAACTTGATGGCTAGGCTTGATGTTTCGCAACATCAGGCTGTTTCTGATGAAAATTTGTCAGAGCAACTTGCCAGGGTAGTGACACATAGTAACGAGGGTATTTGGGTTTAGTTACACAAATTGTACGCTCAAGGAGTTTGTTGCAAAAGTCATTTTAGTGCAAGCCCGTTCACAATATATCTACATTTATCTAACGATAAACCCTATATTAAAGGCTGTTACAAAATACCCGTCTCTGTCGTTAGGCCTTTCAGTAGTAATCAGATGTGTCTTTGCTGTGCGGTTTCCCGGCGTTTAAATCAGGGTATTCTATAACAGTATAAAGGAATATTATGGAAAGTGTGTTTTTTGAAACACACTCTATTGTGGACATTTTGGATGATTCAAGGGTTTTGCAACAATCTCCTAGGACTTGATCACGAGCTTCTTCGTCGTTTGGTCAGCTTATGTGAGCAGGGAATGAAAGGATGGGGAAACATTTATGGCAGCTATAGAAACGCTAGACGTTTGTCTTGTCAATATGCCATTTTCCGATCTTGCCCATCCCTCGCTGGCACTGGGACTGTTGAAAAGCGCCCTGATGCAGGCAGGGATAAAGACGAAAGTGGAATATGGCAATCTTATTTTTGCAGAACGGGTTGGACTGTACAACTACCAGGCCATTAATCATTCCTATCGACAATCTTTCGGCGGGGAGTTCGCATTTTCAGCTGCAGCTTTTTCCGGGTACAGGATACCGGATGATCAAGCCTATTACGATTACCGGCGCCGCAGCCGCCCTACAGGGATTGATCCCCATTTTTTGGATGAGCTGCTTGATATTGCCCGCAATGTGCGGTCGGTGGCGGCAAGCTTTGCTGATGAAATGGCGGAGCGCATTGTGGCCAGGCATCCTAAAATTGTCGCCTGTGTATCTTTGTTTGAACAAAATTGTGCCTCACTGGCACTGCTCCGGCGGATCAAACAACTTGATCCGGCAGTGGTGACGGTTATGGGAGGCGACAACTGCGAGGGTATGGCCGGGCTGGCGATGGTGGAGACCTTTCCTTGGCTGGATTTCGCCGTATCAGGCGAGGCGGATCACTGCTTTACCCTGCTTTGCAGGACCGTGCTGGCAAAAGGGAGCGGCTTTGCAAATGAGGAACTGCCATACGGAGTGTTGCGGCTAGGTATGCCTTTCCCCGGCGACGGTCAGGTGCCGCGGCTGGTTATCGAAAATATGGACAGTGTTCCCATACCCGACTATGATGATTATTTTAATACACTAAAATACAGTCCATTGCAAAACCATATTATTCCCGGCCTGCTGGTGGAGACTTCCCGGGGCTGTTGGTGGGGAGAAAAAAATCCCTGCACTTTCTGTGGTCTGAACGGCCAGGGACACCGTTATCGTCCCAAGTCCCGGCACCGGGTGGCTGCGGAGTTTGACACTTTGGCCACACGCTACGGCCTGACATCCTTTGAGGTAACGGACAATATTCTTGGTATGGAACATTTACATACAGTTATAGATGATTTTTCTGGTTTGACATCCAAATATAATATATTTTATGAAACTAAGTCCAATCTCACCCGAGGACAGTTGAGCAAAATGGCGGAGACAGGAATTCGTTGGATTCAGCCGGGAATCGAGAGCCTGAATGACGGCCCTTTGATGCTGATGAACAAAGGTAACAAGGCGATTCGTCATGTGGAATTATTAAAGAATGCATTGGAACTGGGTATCCGTTGTTCCTGGAACCTACTATGGGGATTTCCTGGTGAAAAACCGGAATGGTACAGGGAAATGATGGCTTGGATTGAACAAATCATTCATTTACAACCGCCTAATGATATGATCCAGATGGCGTTTGACCGGGGCAGTATCTATTTAAATCAGCCTGAAAAGTACGGGCTGTCGTTGAGTCCGGTTAAGGGGTATCAGTATATTTATCCTGATTTGCCGGGACTTATTGACCGGTTGGCTCATTATTTTGAAAATGTTGGTAACCGGGATGACAGGAGAACAGGTGATGCAACAAAAAGGCATCCGGTCTACCGGCAGTTGGAAGACAAAATTAAAGTTTGGATTGGAAGGTTCTGGAGCAATGAAAGAGATTTGCTATACATTAACCATACCGGTGATAAGGCCTGGGAAATAACGGACTTACGCCCCTGCGCGGTACAATTATTCCACGTGCTGCAAGGAGTAACGAAAGACGTATACCAGGTTTGCTGTGCTGTAACAGCGCGGGAACGATTACCGGTTATAGTGCGTAAGGCGACAGGCCGGGATTGGGGCAGCGGGGACGTGGAAAAGGCGGTGGAATACCTAAAAACCCAGCGATTGCTGCTGGAGATTGACGGTGATCTGCTGGCTTTGGCAGTAGTTAAGGAGCGGCCAGAGCTGCAAGACATTACTGAATTTCCCGGGGGCTATGTGTCCTTTGAACATCTCGCTGATAAAGACAGTTAACAGTCATCAGAACAAACCGTTGATAAAGAGGAAAGAGGAAAGATGAAAATCATCGGATTTATCGCAAGTCCGCGGAAAGAAGGCAATACCGCGTGGATAGTAAACAAAATACTCGAAGGAGCGAAAGAACAGGGCGCTGAAACTCGATCCTGGTATTTCAGCGATCTTGATATCAAACCATGCCGGGGTTGTTGGGGCTGCCACAAGGGCGATCATGGTTGCGTTATTAAAGACGACATGCAGAAACTTAATGATGCGATTGAGCATGCCGATGCCATTGTTTTCGGCTCGCCGATTTACATGATGCAGATGAGTGCCCAGGCGAAGATATTCATCGACAGGATGTTTGCACGATTCTCTCCGCGATACTCTCCGCATTTCAAAGAAGAAAATGCCGCGCAAAAAAAGCTGATTCTTACGTTTAATCAGGGTAATCCTGATTCCGTCCTGTTTCAGTCGTATATTGATTATACGAAACACATGTTTGAGTTGCTAGAATTTGATGTTAAAGAGGTACCTGTCGTTACCGGTATGCGAAATGGACCGGCGCATGAAAGAAAAGATCTGCACACTGTCTTGAAAAATATCGGTTCATCGCTGGTTTCGGAACGATTCCCAGAATAATGAGGATGACATTCCCGTTGACTTTGTTGAAAATTGATGTGTAACCCAGTATAATTTAAATGCTATGGCTTGACTACTCATTATAAGAATAAGTAATCAAGCTCATCTACCGATTTTTAAATAATGTTCATACTTGATGAATAATGTGAAGTATTAGATCAAGTAGATAGGCGGATACGTTATGAAAATTTCCAAGAAAGATGCGTTGATATGGTTTGATTTTTTTTCACAATTGCCTGAGGAAGAGGAAATTAGTATAAAACATGAAGAAATCATTTACTCTACCTTTGCGCAAATTGAGGCAGCAATTGATCATAGAAATGATACGTTGCTGTCGGAAATTAAAGGCTTGAAATCCTTGGAAAATAGAACTTTTTTTGTGGGAAATGAAAGCAAATTCCCCAAGGGATGTCGTTCTTGTCTGTTGGGCACCGGGTTAAGTGCAATTAGGAAAACGAACAAATGTAATTTAAAGTGTAAATTCTGTTATAATTATGGCCAACTAGAAGAGATTCATCCAGTTGGAGAAGGTATGTGGGAAATTGGCGGCACGAAATTTTACGAGAAGGATATTGATTTGCTTCTTTCCATTCACCAAAAACCCACTGGCATTTCCTATGTTTTTTTAGAGCCTTTCATGGAAATTGAAGAATACTATTCGGTTATAAAGAAATTTAGTGATGCGCAAATTTATCAACATTTATACACAAATGGCACTTTAGCTACAGAAGAAACATTAAAAGCATTAGGTAAAGCCGGTCTTAATGAAATACGTTTCAATCTAGGTGCCTCTGAATGTTCGGACAAAGTAATTGAAAATATAGGATTAGCGAAAAAATATATTAAAAATGTAGGTATTGAAACTCCAATGACTCCGGAGTTTTTCGCAGCATTTTTTAAGAAAAAGCAAGCAATCTTCGCAACAAAACTTGATTTTATCAATTGCGCGGAATTACATTTAAATGAAAATAACATAGACAATTATTATGGAGAAAATATGTATATTTCCAGACAGGGCTATATATCTCCAATTTGGAGTAGGGAATTAACTTTGAAATTCATGAAAATAGCTGATGAAGAAAACTGGGATTTAGCGGTTCATGATTGCTCAAACTACACAAAGTTTGCCAGAGGTTTAAATTTGGGCAGCAAAGCGGGTATGTTGTTCGGAGCAAGTAATTATGCCTGTGAGTTTTCGATGATTCCATACGAAATATTTATACCAATACTGAATGATGACGATTTCAAATTTTTAAATGAAGAAGAATTGCCTGATGACTATAAACCGGAAATTATAGATTTTTAGAATAGTGTGTTATTACCATAGTAATTGATTTTACTGGATTCCTCGGCATTATGGGTAATAAAATAATTAGAATACATAAACAGTCATACTGGTCAACAGTATGACTGTTTTCATTAGTCGATTAATATTTTACCAATGGTAGAGGTTATACCATTTGATCTTTTGTTTTTCTGATATTTATCTCAATATTCATTTTTGGTGTAGATTTATTTAAAGCAGTTGTTAAAAAATCAATATATGCCACAAGCTCTTCTGGCAAAAATACATCATTTCGTTTTACCAAGCCCAGTTGAATAAGATTACCTTCTTCTAAGGGGATAGAAATAATATTAGGGTTCATGTAATTATTCACGATACAGCCGGTTCCTAAATTATAGCCATCTGTATTTGAAAGAAGATTATTCATGGTACCTCGGTCTTTCAGATAGACTAGTTTCCTTATATTATCCACATCGATCACTTCTTCTGCAAAATGGAGTAGTACATCGTCCTGTTGGTAAGTCAGATACGGATAGTCTCCCAATTGTTCTAAAGTAATTGATTTGAGATGCGCTAGCGGATGTTCTTTTCGAAGAAAGACGTGCTGTTTCATTGAAGCGAGGGGAGTAAATTTTAGCGATTTTGAGATGAAGTAACGCTCAAAAAAATTCTTGTTTAAATCGGTAAGTGATAAAATACCAAGAATACTTCTGCTTGCATACACGTCATCAATTACATCAGTTGTCTTTCCTTCCCGAATTGTTAGCTCATAATTCCGCTCGGCAAAATAATCCATTAGATTGGTAACAGCCTCTATCGCAAAGCCGTAATGTTGAGAAGAAATGGAAAACCTTGTTAACTCCGTTGCCTTCTGCTTATTAAAATGATAAACGACGGATTCCATTTGTTCCAGAAGCATTTTAGCGTAAAATAATAAATCCAGGCCATCTTTTGTAAAGACAACCCCTTTATTCGTTCTATCTAAAATGGTAATTCCCAACTCATTCTCCACTTCGTGAACTGCTTTGCTGATACTAGGCTGTGTCACGTAAAGGGCAGATGCAGCCTTACTAATAGAATTATGCTTAGCAATTTCTACAATATACCGAAATTGTTGAAGCGTCATGACCCCACCGTTCCTTAAATCTATTCTATTAACTGTTTTGCCATAACTTTATTCTATAGCAAATGCGTAATAAGGTCAATTTTACGTTTTGCAAGGCAGGGGTTAAAATATAGAAGATAAATTAATTGTGAAAGGAATTGAAAAGAATGATAAGGGAAGCAACTAAAAAAGATTTGATGGATATTTTAGAAATTTATAATGATGCTATATTGAACACAACAGCAGTCTATGATTATAAGGCGCATACTCTTGATGATAGAACACAATGGTATGAGAAAAAGAAGCAAGACGGGTATCCCTTGTTAGTATTTGAAAAAAGTGATAAAGTTGTTGCCTTTGCTACATTTGGCCCGTTTAGAGCATGGCCGGCATATAAATATACAATAGAACATTCTGTGTATGTTCATAAGGATTATAGGAATGAAGGTATTGCAACAAATTTAATGCAGGAAATAATAAAAATTGCGAATGCAAGAGAATATGCAACACTTGTTGCCGGAATTGATGCCGCAAATGTAAATAGTATAAAAATGCATGAGAAAATGGGATTTAAATTTTCGGGTGTAATTAAAAAAGCAGGATTTAAATTTGATAAATGGCTAGACCTTGCATTTTATCAATTGGATTTGCAAGGACCGAAAGTGCCTTCAGAAGGATAGATTCATAATTGAAAGAAGGATTGTATTGGATTTATTTATTAAATGCGTTATAGCTGTAATTATTATGGTCATCGTGCATTATATAGCAAAAACAGATAATTATTATATTGCTGGATTAGTATTAAGTTTCCCAGGTCTAAGTATTCTTGCTTATTATTTCATGTTCATTGAACATGGAGCTTCAAAGGTTCGTGAAACAATACAATTCGCTATGGTTTCGGCTATACCATTTGTAATTTTTCTTTTAGTATTAAATTTTACCTTGAAAAATTATAATATTTTTAAGTCGCTTTTAATATCAAGTACGGTTTGGGTGGTTCTCTCATCAATTTTGATTATAACATGGAAAAAATTCAGTTGATTTAACTTATTTCTATTTTGCAGGGCAAGGAGGGTACCTTCATTACCCAAGGTAATAGTTTTCGAAATTTCGCTGTTATACCTGATACGGAGAACCTATCACCCGGTAATAGCAAAAAATGGTCTCAAACCTCGCGTAATGCAGGATTGAGACCATTTTTATATAAGTATATTTCTTAGATAAATAAAAGTAACCTATGAGGAGTTGATTCGCAGTGGTTTTGCATATTGCAAATGGGACAGCATTGAAAGCATATCTGACAAATAAATGCAGTGTACATGAAGAAATTATTGCCTTTAATGAGTCAATGATTACTGGGGAAAGCAATGAAAAGATTTTCAGTGACACATTTTTTCAAATGCGTGCAAGATCTCTGAATGTTGAGTATGACCAGTATGTTAAAAGCACTGTTGCTGAACTAGATAAGTTGTTAAAAAAACCATATGATAAAATTACATTGTGGTTTGATGAAGATATGTTTTGTCAAATTAATCTTTTAACTTTATGTGCATATTTAGATTATATTAACTATGAAGGCATAGTGCAGTTAAATATTATCCGGCAAGATTTTTGGAATTATAATGATCTGCTGGCTCTAGTAATTAAATCCTATGAATTGAACCTGCAGGGTTATTATTCATTGTACCAAGATGTCATGTTGCGGAAAACATTTAACACAAAGAGTAGTTATCGTGCTATTAAAGAAATGGAAAAAGGAATTAAGCTATATGAAAACTATGTTTCTGATAATAGCGAAATCAGGTCAGCTATAGTAGATATGATTAAGGATAATAGAAGCAGGGAATTTATAGTAAAAGAAATAATTAAAAAGTACCCGAATTATGGAATAGGAGATTATAATATTGAGTTGCTCTATCAAAAAGAAATATCACGACAGACTTGATTTACCAGGTTTGCTTAAATTGCTGATGGCTTTCCGGGTGAAAGTTCTCATTATAATATAGAAATTGCAGGAATTGGCAGTATGGAGTAGAAAATAATTATACCTATATAGAAGTTATAGTTATTTTTCATATGTGAACAAGTTTATTGGCATGGTCAAAAAGTATGGTGAAAGCAAAAAACACAAAAGCAATTGCGAAAAATATGTGTGAAAAAAACAAAAGGGGAGATTGTCAATGAAAAAGGTTCTACTATTGGCTCTGGTATTGAGTCTAATGACATTCGGACAGGTGGTCCAAGCTGCGCCGGTTCTGCAACTGGCCCAGACAGTAGACATTGTGGCAGATAAAAGTGTAACACCCATCGATTTTTCTTTTTTCAATCAACCGACAGCGGGGCGGGTGGAACTGTCCAACGTTAAAAACCTGTGGGGATCCGGTGCCGGCATGATCTTTTATGTACAGACTGATAAAGGTTCCGACTGGCTAATGCTGGGCTTTAGTGGGGACATGGTCGAAATTCGACTGCAAAACCAGAAACTTGCCTTATTTAGTGAAAGGGTACAGGCCATTACCGCCGGTACTCCCTTGAAAATCACGATCCAGGATGGCAAATTGACTGCCGAAATCGGCAAGCGGAGCCGGACGGTACCGGGAGTGACCGCCTTCACCGGCAATCTTACTACCCAGTCCATCGAAGGAACCCTGAAGTCTTACATATTTACCGAGTAGTCTCTTCTCGTAAGTTTTAACTTCTTATATCTTCTGACTCTTTAGCTGTACTCTTCGAAGTGCAGCTATATTTATTGTTACCCACCAGGGGGTTATTTATTGAACGGTTATTGGGTGCTTGGGCGCTGTTGGAAATTAGCAATTATTATGACATCATTCGCCAATATATGATAAAATTATAGTATATTTATTTGCTGGAGGTATTATCCATGTCTAGTCGAATCACTTTTATTGGGTTGGTAGGAGCTATTATGATTTCTAATGTTTCATTTGCATCACCACATGTTCAGGTCAATCCCAATACAATAGCAGCAGACTTTAATTATACCATTTCAAAAAATAACGAAGCATACCATGAAGTTGGCTGGTATGCAGAAAGAACCGTCAATGGTCATGCGCAAGAGTATACTATTACTTATGGATTAAAAAATGGATATGCGGTTTCAATAGGAATGAACAATTACCGTTTTGACCAATTTGATGATGGCATAAATCAGACTACCCCGTCATTAGATACATTAGATATAAGGGCTCAAAAACAAATAACTGAGAGTATTGCATTATTTACTGGTATAAAACATGTAACAGGGTCGTGGACCTATAGTAGTTCGTCATACATACCACCAGCTATTTCTAAGGATAATTGGAGTCAGAACATTGCAGAACTTGGAGTTATTGCAGAAGCCAGCTTGTCTAATCAAGTCCGGGCTTACGCTACTGCGGGAGTTGGGCACGATTTACGGGAGTACAAAGTAGGATTATCATATAATAACGTATTTGAAGTTGGATACAGAAATATCAAATATCAGAATTTATATAATCCACTATTTGCATCCGCGGGACCTCCTATTAATGGGTTAGATCTGACTGCAAAGGGACTGTATTTTGGAGTAGAATATAAATTTTAAATCCGGATGTATGCAAGAGTTCCTACCCACTATGTCGCCCGCCAAAACTTGCGGTCAAAAACTTACAGGCACAATCCAAAGCCCTTCGACTACTTACCAATTCTGTAGTGTTCATCTGAAAAACATGGTGCATTCCCTGCCAAACCTCAAGCTTCACCTTGTTACCGGCAGCAAGAGATCTTCTGGCGTAGCGTCGAGAGTCGTCGAGCAACAGCTCGTCACTGCCGACTTGAATGTATACTGGGGGCATTCGCGCAGGTATAAAGAACAAGGGTGAAGCCCGGGAATCATCTGCTGGAAACTTGCCGAGATATTGCATTGCATCCTCACGAAGTTTATCGATTGAAATCACCGGATCATCAAATGCTTTTGTTGATCCACTCAAGGTCAAGTCAGTCCATGGCGAGAAAAGAACGCATGCGGCAATGTCCGGAAACGATTCTCCCTGAGAGAATTGGCACTTTGTAACATTTGCTACCGATGAGAGCGCCAACCCTCCTCCGGCCGAGTCGCCGGCAACGGCGATTTGGCGGAATCCCTGCTGCAATAACCACCGTATTACATCAAGTGTCAGTTCATAAGCGACAGGAAGCTTT
Source organism: Bacillota bacterium (assembly GCA_023434855.1). The sequence continues at coordinate 15,956 of JAEYSJ010000307.1, forward strand.
GCTTCCGGTGCAAGAGGATAATTCAGAACAAAAACCGCAATACCGGTCCGACTGGCAATCTGACTTCCAAGACCACGATACGCAGCTGCGGTCCCAAGGGTGTAGCACCCTCCGTGTAGGTAAAGAATGGCCCGGTCAGTGGGAACATTCGGTGGTTTGCACCACCAACCATTGATACTGCCAACCGAAACACTCTCAAAGCTGATGCTGGGCACATTGGGCGTGAGGCCGACAAAACGATCATATGTCGCACGTCTGCCGTCATAACTAGATGCGAAAAATTCAGCCATTTTTTTTCGCAGCACTTTCTCCTGATCTGTATCTTCCGGATCAAGCGGAACGATAATTTCGGTAAAGGAGACTTCTTCGATATTGTTCTTCTTGCTTTCTATTAGCATACGTTTTGCCGTCCCTCCTAACAATTCATTTTTAAATTACTTCCAATGATTATGTGGTGTTTCTGCCCAACCCACTAAAATGGTATTTTGCAGCCTGCCTTTTTGCATGCAAATTGATTCACCGCTCTGAAATACGCTTTATTGCCGAAGTGAGCTTTTTTACGGAAATAAAGCTACCCAATAGACCAATTACAATAATGATAACTATCCAAATAGGAGAATCACTTCTTTCCATTATTTCAGCCCGAAGCAATTGATAATTGATAACAGTAAATAACAGCAAAACAAAGAGAGTGGTCATGCTGATAAAAACGGCACTAAGTAACCTAATTTCTCCTTGTTTTTCATTTGACAGCTTTAATATCTTTATATTATCAATTTTCGGCAAGTTAAGGTATGCCAGTGATCCCGGTGAATAGACAACTCAAAATGTTAAGGCAGTCATAAAGACAAATACTCCTAGCTGGATTAAGGGCAGTCGGAGCACATTACCCCACGTTTTCGCTTCCCATCTATTTGGAGCACCGGATAAATCAAAATGGACCGGAAAGGTATCTGGAAGAGCCGGATAGGTTGAAATGGCTAAATAGAAACTAAACGTCACTAAAACAAAAGATGCAAATTCTAAAGTAAGGATACTACGCAGTCTTTTTGTTGCTTCTTGAGATGCCATGATCATTCCTCCCTTTACAAATTATACCAGAGAAACGGGGGCAGGGATAGAATTTATGAGAGAGAGATAAAATAATTGACTTCTTCTTCATACGTATTCATAGTGTTTAATTTCTTAATTCGCCTGGATAAATCTTTTCGTTCTGATCAGCTTATAAGGTGGTTTTTAAATCATGCATATATTTCTTACAGGTGAAATACAAGTGGGAAAAAGCACGGTAATAGCCAAAACCCTTTCCTTATTAAAAATAACCCTTGGGGGCTTTAAAACGTACTACGGTCCTGATAGGGAATCGCTAAACAAATTGCTATATATGAATCCTGCCCCTGAGCTAAAGAGTTTCAGGGAAGAAAATGCTGTGGTTCGTTTTTCTGATGGTAACCCTCCCCAGACTTTAACAAAGAAATTTGATATCTACGGTGTTGAACTTATCAGGTCTGCCAGAACCAGCTCAAACTTGATTCTAATGGATGAATGTGGCAGCCTGGAACGTGATGCCCTTGCTTTTCAGAAAGAAGTGATTGCTACTCTTGATGGCAATATCCCGGTTTTTGGCGTAATAAAAATGGCAAGCAAAGGTTGGATTGATCGTATCAGAAATCATCCAAAAGTGAAGCTAATCACAGTTACTAAAGAAAACCGTGATATTTTGCCCCAAATGTTAGCCCGTTACTTTGCTCCTTAAACTTTTATACCCGCCTTTTGGCGGGTTTTTTATCGTTCTGGTCAGAAGATATTAAATTCCAAACAAGAAAATATTGACAGTGCTACTATAACAATGTTATAGTAGCACTGTCAATATAACGTCGTTATAGTAATTGCCTGTACAGGGCTCTCTGCGGGCGAGAGCCTTAAAGGAAGAGGGGGTAGAGTGTTATGAAAATTGTTGTACTTAATGGAAGTCCCAAGGGTGAAACCAGTGTTACAATGCAATATGTAGCCTTCATTCAAAAAAAATTTCCTCAGCATGACTTTAAAATAATTTTGGTAGCCCAGCAGATTAGACAAATCGAAAGGGAAGATCGGTTATTCAGAGACATAACCGGGGAAATTAAAAACGCTGACGGCATACTGTGGGCTTTTCCGCTGTATATATTATTGGTTCATGCGCAATACAAACGTTTTATTGAGCTGATAACCGAGCGGGCGGCGGAAGATGTCTTTCGTGATAAACATACCGCCCTGCTGTCTACGTCCATTCACTTTTATGACCATACTGCTCATAACTACATGCACGGCATTTGTGATGATATGAATATGAAAGTTTATGGTTCATTTTCTGCTGGAATGCAGGATTTATTTAAAGAAAAAGAGCAGGGGAAACTGCTCCATTTTTCGCAGGGATTTTTCGATGCAATTGAGCGTGACGCTCCTACTGTCAAAGTGTTTCCGTCACTTATAAATCAAAGCCTGGAATACTTGCCTGGTTCATGTCGGTTGTCGGTTGACACCCGAGGGCGTAAAGTTGTTATTTTGACCGATGCTGAAGAATGTCAGTCCAATCTAAATCGAATGATCGACAGATTTGTCGCGCCTTTCACCGGGCAGGCAGAAGTCGTTAATTTGCGTAATATAGATATAAAAGGTGGTTGTCTCGGCTGTCTTCGCTGCGGTTATGATAATACCTGCGCCTATAGCGGTAAAGATGGCTTTATCGATTTCTATAACAGCAAAGTGAAGACAGCCGATGTTTTGGTTATTGCGGGGAGCATTCGCGACAGATATCTCTCTTCACGATGGAAGACCTTCTTTGATAGAGGTTTTTTCAATACCCATATGCCTTCACTTAGAGGAACGCAAATTGGTTTTTTGATCAGTGGACCTTTCGGTCAACTGCCAAATCTTCGACAAATTTTTGAAGCTTATGTAGAATGGCAGCAGGCCAACCTTGTGGGAATTGTAACTGATGAGCAGGCTGAATCCGGTAAGATTGATGAAATGATTGATGAACTGGCGCTGCGAAGTATCGAATATACAAACAGCCGGTATATCAGACCGGCAACTTTTCTCGGGGTGGGTGGAATGAAGATTTTTCGGGATGAAATATGGGGTCCGCTGCGATTTCCGTTTCACGCCGATCACCAGTTTTATAAAGGTAACGGAAGTTATGATTTTCCCCAGCAGGATTATGCTACCAGGATGCGTAACTTACTATTTGGGCTAATGATAAAGATTCCGGCGATTCGCAAAGAGATTTACGGGAAATTACTGATAGACAAAATGGTTGAGCCCTACAAAAAATTGCTCGCCAAGATCTGATTTATATTGGAGGCGCCATGACGGAAACTAATGATTCAGTAAATACACGTACAGTTATTTTGGGGAAGGCGAGAGCACTTTTCCTGTTGCTAGGTTATCATAAAACGACAATGCGAAATATTGCCGAAGCTGCCGGTATTTCCACCGGCCCCCTGTATTTTCACTTTCGTAATAAAGCCGAAGTATTCTTTCATATTTGCAGCGAAGCATTTGATTATCTAATTGCCGAATTTCGGAAAGCTGCAGGAGATGAAAGCCATGCCGCCCTGCGCCTCCGGGCTATTTATTATGCATACAAGCTTTTTTATTACCGGGAGCCGCAACTCTTTGAAATCATGCATTTAGCGACAAATCCGATGGGAGGTATTGACCTTCCCCAGACGCTGAAAGAAACGCTAAATCAGAAGTTTAAAGAATTGGTTCGGATTATGGAAGGAGTTATACAGGAGGGTACTTCCCGTCAGGAATTACGGGCTGTTGACCCTTGCCGCTTAGCTCTCTACCTGTATTCTGCTGCTGAAGGCGTTTTCCTTGCAAACCGCACTGGTGTATTACAGCAGTTCGAAGTTAGTCTTGATGAAATGATCGAAACAGCGATTGATCTGATTGGTGTAGGAATGATAGAACTTAGTGGAGAGAATTCTTCAGAGCAGAAGAAAAATCCAATAACGATATAAGATTTGGGGTTACTAGGAGGTCTTTTCATGCCTAATATTATCTTTGACGTAGACGGGACGTTATGGAATACTACGGAAGTGGTAGCTAAAGCCTGGAACAAGGCAATTGCGGGATGCGGGAAGACGGCGGCGGTGGTGAGTGCGGATGTGTTAAAAAAAGAATTTGGCAAAACCATGCAGGAAATTGCCGATAATTTATTCTACGATGCCGATGAGAAAGCCAAAGAATTAATTTTAGAAAAGTGCTGCATTTATGAGCATGAGGCATTGGCGGAAAACACGGATGATCTCCTGTATCCGGGTGTAGCGGAGACAATAAAGCAACTGTCGGAGAAGTGTAGGTTATTTATTGTTAGCAATTGCCAGTCCGGCTATATTGAGCTGTTCATGAAAAGGGCAGGGATTGAGTCATATATTACGGACTGGGAATGCTTCGGCAACAACGGCAATGTGAAAGGTAAAAACATCATGCTGCTGATGAAAAGAAACAATATAACCGATGCCGTATATGTGGGTGATACTAAGGGCGATTGCGAGGCAGCGCGAATGGCCCGGATTCCGTTTGTTTTTGCCAAATACGGTTTCGGGAGTGTGGAAAACTACGATTGGGCGATCAGCGGGATCAAAGAGTTATTAGAAAGAGACATAGTTTAAAGGAGGTGATTTCTTTGGAAGTTTTCAGTCGAATTGCCGAAGAGAGGATAAGTGAAGCAATAAGGAATGGCGAACTTGAAAACCTGCCGGGGAGGGGAAAGCCTTTGCATCTGGGTGAACTTTCCTGCGTACCCGAGGAACTGCGTATGTCTTATACTATTCTGAAGAACGCCGGTGTTCTTCCTGAGGAACTCCAGTTGCAGAGGGAAATCGTCTCGCTACAAAAATTGCTGAGCTGTTGCCATGAGGATGATGAAAAGACCGGGCTGAAGAAAAAGCTTAACGAAAAGCTACTCCGGTTCAACCTATTGATGGAAAAAAGGCAAAGCAACTCCTCTGCCTGGCTAAAATATAAGGATAAACTGTATGGCATACTTGGTCGGTAGTAACTTTTGTTGTTGATATTATGTATTCCCGGGTTGCCTGGCAGGCAACCCGGGAGTTTTTTTAGAGAATATCCATAAGGAGACTTTTGAATGGAGGGTCCTTTTTTGATCATAATAAGTACCTTGAAAAATACGCTATAGCGTTATATAATTCTATCATAAAAGAATTCCCTTTTTTATGAACAATTAATTAAGTAAAGTTACTAACGATCAATCAGGAAAAATGGTCTTGCTTCGAGGTGATGATACACTGAATGATTTGAACAAGACGCAAAGAAAAGAGTGGAAGAATGGCGGAAACACAAATAGTGGCATCAACCAGCGATAAACGCGGTCTGATTATGGTATTTACCGGCAATGGAAAAGGTAAGACGACAGCGGCTTTTGGCCAGGCCTTGCGGGCTGTCGGGCAGGGATTTAAGGTGTGCATTATCCAATTTATGAAGGGAAGGAAATATGGCGAAGTCCTTACAATGGAAAGATGTTTGCCTGAGGTTACAGTCATACAGGCCGGGCTCGACAGGTTTGTAATGCGGGACAATCCGGATCCTGAAGATATTCAGCTCGCCAGGGACGGCTTTGAAAAGGCCAGGGAGATCATTCAGGGAAATACCTATGACATGGTTATTCTGGATGAGATTAATGTTGCTGCCGATTTTCATTTGATTGCGGAGGACGACATTGTCCGTTTGATTTATGCCAAACCGCCGGAATTAGACTTGATATTGACGGGACGGTATGCCTCTGAAAAGATTAGGGGGCTGGCCGATATGGTAAGTGAAGTTATGGAGGTCAAGCACCACTATAACGCCGGGATGGACGGGCGGGCTGGCATAGAGTACTGAGCCGGCTAAGAAATTTTATATTGGCAGGGGGGAGAAAGTTGTTTAGCAAAGAATTGCTGCAGAAGTCCGGTGAACTGCGAAGTAAATGGGAAGATGAAGTTAAAAAATCGGTGGCAAAACATGCAGATCAAAAAGAAAAGTGGACTACTGTTTCTGATTTGGAAATAAAAAGAATATACGGGCCGGAAGATGTTAAAAATATGGATTTTGCCAATGACATTGGTTATCCGGGCCAATTTCCCTTTTTACGCGGTAACCAGCCGACAGGCTACCGGGGGAAATACTGGACGTTCAGAATGTTCTCCGGCATGGGTACAGCGGTGGAAACCAACCAGCGCTGGAAATACCTGTTGGCTACCGGACAGACAGGTCTGAGCACCGCTTTCGATTTTCCCACACTTATGGGCTACGACACCGATAATCCGAAGGCCAGAGGCGAATGCGGGAAATGCGGCGTGGCTATCGATACAATTGAGGACTTTAGGGAGCTTGTCGAGGGAATCCCTATGGACAGGATCAGCACATCAATGACAATTAATCCGCCGGCGACCGTATTGTGGGCGATGTATTGCGCAGCGGCGGAAATGCAAGGGGTCCCTCTTACCAAGATAAGCGGGACAATCCAGAATGATATTCTGAAAGAATTTATTGCTCAAAAAACTCTCATGTGCCCGCCGGAGCCTTCAGTCAAACTCATCAGCGATACGATTGAGTTTGGCACTAAGTACGTACCCAGATGGAACACTGTCAGTATCAGCGGATATCACATCAGAGAAGCCGGCTCTACCGCTGTTCAGGAACTGGCTTTTACTTTAAGGGACGGCATTGAATATGTGGAAGATGCAATCAAGCGAAAGGGCTTGGATGTTGACGCCTTTGCGCCCAGATTATCCTTTTTCTTCAACTCTCACATCGATTTTTTTGAAGAGATTGCCAAGATGCGGGCAGCCCGCCGGATTTGGGCCAAAGTAATGCGTGACCGGTTTGGGGCAAAAGACCCACGTTCCTGGTGGATGCGTTTTCATACTCAGACTGCCGGTTGTTCACTAACTGCCCAGCAACCGTATAATAATGTAGTTAGAACCGCCCTGGAAGCGTTGGCGGCTGTTCTTGGGGGAACCCAATCGCTTCATACCAATTCGCTGGATGAGGTGCTGTGCCTGCCCTCCGAACATGCGGTGCAAATTGCGCTGAGAACCCAGCAAATCATTGCCGAGGAAAGCGGTGCCGCTAGTACAATCGATCCGTTGGCCGGCTCGTATTTTGTCGAGTCACTTACAAATGAAATGGAAGAGAAGGCCTGGGAATACATTCACAAAATCGACGAAATGGGCGGAATGATTGCGGCGATCGAAAAAGGCTATCCGCAGTTGGAGATATCTGATGCCGCTTATAAATTCCAGCAACAAATCGACGCTAAGGAAAAAGTCATGATCGGCGTCAACAAATACGGGGAAGAGAATGAAACAGCCGACATCCCGATGGTGGAAATTGACGAAACCATTGAAGCCAGACAGCTTGAACGTTTAGCCGCGGTGAAGAAAAGGCGGGATAAGCGTAAGGTGGTTGAATGTCTCAAAGAGCTTGCCACAGCCTGCAAAAAAGGCACCAATGTTATGCCTTACTGTATTGAGGCCGTCAAGCATTACGCAACTGTGCAAGAAATCTGCGACGTCTACCGGGAAGTTTACGGAGAATATCATGATCCCGGCATATTCTAATTAAACAAAATTAAGGTTGGGGGAGGCAATGATGGTGTCAAATAGAAGAATCCGCATTCTAGTCGCCAAACCGGGACTGGACGGGCATGATCGTGGCGCAAAGGTGTTGGCCAGGACTTTCCGTGATGCCGGGTTTGAGGTTATTTACACAGGCTGTCATCAGACACCCGAACAAATAGCCCAGATCGCCATTCAGGAAGACATTGACGTTGTTGGTTTGAGCTGCTTGTCCGGTGCCCATAAATATCTGTTTCCCGAAGTGATAAAACTCCTGCAGGAAAACGATGCTGAAGACATTATCGTCATTGGCGGAGGAATTATTCCGGAACAGGATATTCCCGGTTTGTATGCTGCAGGGCTAAAAGCCATATTTACCCCGGGAACTGTGCTGGAATCAATCGTCGAATGGATTACTGCCAATGTAACACCAAAGGCGGACATATGCTAAACAAATTAAGCCAAAAAGTGCTGGCAGGGGACATCCGTTCCGCTTCCCGGCTGATAAGAAATCTGGAAGACCAAATACCCGGGACAGCGGCAATCATGCGCGAGCTTTACGCCGCCACCGGCCATTCTCATGTGATCGGACTTACCGGCGCACCGGGAGCAGGCAAGAGTACAATTGTGAATGAATTGATTACGGTCTATCGCCAAAGGGAAAAGAGTGTCGGGGTGTTGGCTGTTGATCCCACCAGTCCTTTTAGCGGCGGCGCGATCTTGGGGGACAGAATTCGAATGTTGGGCCATGCCGAGGATAAAGGGGTATTTGTAAGAAGCATGGCGACCAGAGGCGCCATGGGCGGCCTGTCAAAGGCAGTCGGTGAAGCCATTCATGTAATGGAAGCCCTGCACAAGGACAAGGTCATCGTGGAAACCTGCGGCGTAGGCCAGCAGGAAGTGGATATTATCAATCATGCCCACACCGTGATCGTTGTACTTGTACCAGGCATGGGTGACGGAGTTCAGGCCATCAAGGCGGGTTTAATGGAAATCGCCGATATTTTTGTAATCAATAAGGCGGATCGGGACGGTGCCGGTAAGTTGCACCAGGAAGTACTGGCCATGATCGCCATGTCGGCGAAAGACGGGAAAGATTCCGTTGATCGTTGGAAAATACCGGTACTAAAGATCGAAACCGTACTTCGTCCGCGTGAATTTACTGAAAGTGTCAAAGCGTTAGGCGATGCGATTGAAGACCATTATGAGTATTTGGTATGAAGCCGCGATTTGCTTAATCGTGCGCGGCAAAAGGCGACGGCCGAACTTAATGAAGCCCTTTGGGCCAGCCTTCTTCAGCCGGTATTGAACGAGTTGAATACAAGTGGGGAAATGGAGAAGTTGGTGGACAAATTACTGGACAAGCAGTCGGATCCATACACCCTGGCCGAAGAAATAGCGCAACGATATAGGAAAAGATAGAAAGAAAACAGCAATAAGAAGTAGAGCAAGATGAAACTGACATCAGACAGGGAAAGCAGGTAGATGGAAAACGCAAAAAGGAGAACGGCCATGGGTAAACCAAAAAAGATTACACTCGAGCAAGCCGCCGCCCTGGTTCATGATGGTGATCAGATCACTTTCAGCGGTTTTACAATTTGGCGCCGGCCAGTGGCAATTTGCTATGAGCTGATAAGACAAAGGAAAAAAGATTTGCTTTTATTTGAGGTTCAGGGTGGATACCATAGTGATTTGCTTATCGGTGCGGGTTGCGTAAGAGTCTGGGAAGGCTCATGGATGGGCCAGGAAATACTGGGGAAAATCGGCGAGAATTTCGCCCGTAAACAAATAAACGGTGAAATTCTGGTGGACGACTACAGTCATGGACATACCGTCGGGCGATTAATGGCCGGAGCATTGGGATTGCCGTTCTTCCCCTGCGCATTGGCGATGGGGACGGATATTTTTAATCCTGATTATGATCAGTTAGCCAAGGCGGGATTACGTAATGGCAACCATCCTAGAATTCCGGCCAAGAAATATGTCATGGCTGATGACCCCTTCTTCGACAGGGGAGAGTGCTTGTTATTGCCGGCGGTGAATCCCGATGTTGCCCTTGTGTACGCGCCGGTGGTCGGCGATGAAGGCACTGTGCGCGTACTATCGCAGATATACAACGACGCTGAAGTGATTAAGGCTTCCAAAACGGTTATCGTCATCTGTGAGGAGATCGTGCCCGACGATTATCTGAGAAGAGACCCGGGGGCAAATTTGGCTTCCGGTTATGAAATTGACTATGTGGTTGAATGCCCCTGGGCTGCTCATCCCACCGGCTCACAGTTTTACTATGATGCTGACGCGGAATTTCTGAAAACTTATAACCGGACGGTCCGGGACCAAAAGGCATTTGATGAGTTTACTCAGCAGTGGATATTGAGTGTAAACAGTCATGAAGCATATCTCGAAAAATTAGGGGTTAAACGGTTGGAAGCATTGCGTGCCAGCCAAATCATGGGATATTCAAATAGGATCAAGAGGGGGACGAGATAATGGATTACCCTGACGAATACTGCAAACCCGGCGAGTTTAAGCCTATCGACTTGCTGGCTGCGGCGGCCGCCAGAGAAGTCCGTGATGGAGATGTTGTTTTTGCCGGCACCGGTCTCCCTATGCTGGCAATTACTTTAGCGCAACATGCTCATGCGCCAAACGCTGTATGCATATACGAAGCAGGTAGCATCGACGGGAAGGCTTTGCATATTCCAACTTCGGTTGGGGATGCCCGTTGTGTTTATCGGGCTTCCAAAGCAGCCGGGTTATTTGAAGCCTTTTACGGCCAATTGCATTCCGGCGCTGTTGATCTTGGGTTCTTGGGTGGCGCTGAAATTGATAAATATGGTAATGTAAATTGTACGGTAATCGGCGACTATAATCACCCCCAGAAAAGATTTTCCGGCAGTGGCGGCAACGCCGATATTAGTTCTTTTGCGAAACGAACAGTGTTTATTATGGTGCAGGAAAAACGCAGATTTAAAGAGCAGGTTGATTATGTAACTTCGCCCGGCTGGCGGGTAAAGAAATGGCCATCTGGCGAATGGGTCCCTAAACAGGAAGTATACCGGTCCTATTTTAATGGCGGCGTATCCACGGTCATAACCGACATGGCCGTATTTCGGTTTGATGAAAGCGGTGAGATGTATTTGGATACCGTGCATCCCGGTTTCAGCGTCCAGGATATTCTTACTAATGTGGATTTTAAGCTCAATGTATCACGGGTGTCGGGGGAAACTTTGCCGCCCACCCGCAGACAGGTTGAACTGCTTTACAAAGTAATTGATCCGGAAGGGATTTTTCTGCCATAATCTTATAGATATAATTTAAGCATAAGGACTAACGCCGAATTGGTGTTGGTCCTTATGCTTAAATTAACCGGCGGTGTCGCTACTTGAATTTATTTGGATCTATTCTCGCAAATATAGTAAAAGGTTGCATCACCGTCACCACTATTGATCAATTGGTGCTCCGTAAAAATCTGATAAGCAACCGAGTCGCCTTCGGTGAGAACAATTGCTTCTTCATCCTGCCCGGTGCATAAAGTGATTGTACCGGAGGAGACAACCAGATATTCTTTTATTGGCGGGTCATGCGCCATGATCGGTCCGGTGCTTTTTCCTTGCGGAATCACGCAGTATTCAAACTCAATTAGACTAAACGGCAACGACGGCGACAGCAAAAATCTTTTGTAGGTGTATTCACTTGTAAGAACCGGACGTTCATTTTTGTGAATCACCTTGATCCTATTATTGTCTTTTTTGTCCAGCAATTCTAGAATATTGACGTCAAGCGCATCGGCAATTTTACATGCTATCTCAATTGTCGGTACTTTGATATCGCGTTCTATTTCTGAGAGCATAGCCCGGCTTACTCCGCTGATTGCCGACAGTTCGTTCAGCGTCAGCTTGAGGGCTAATCGATTACGTTTGACATTCGCTCCGAAGTTTAGCATGACGTTCCTCCACGCTTTGGAATAATTCAGGGATTATACACAACACTATAACAAAGATCCTTTTCAATGGAAAGGACAAGTCTATATTAAGTATATCTAATTATATGAAAGGATGCAAAGGTGTAAGTCGGGGGACGGAATCCCCGATTAAATTCAAAAAAGACTTTGGTTTTATTTGTAATTCGAGTCTTAGAACCGCAATCCGACTTATGTTATATGGATTGGACGGGTGGAGACGTATCCACGGGTAACGGAAAAATCCTGATAAGTTTAACCGCTTATCAGGATTTTTGTATATAAATAAATCCAAGGGTAAATTAAAATATGCTGTACCGCAGACCTCTTAAATTAGGTAGTCTACTACCTTACTAAAAATAGTCCGGCATCATTAAAGTTTGGCTGGATAACCAAATTCCCGGTTTTGTTTATATAGCCCCATTTTCCATTGACCTTGACAGCAGCTAAGCCTTTAGAGAAGTCTGATAAATTCGAGACGCCACGCCATGACTGAATCACAATCTTGCCATTCGTATTGATTACGCACCACAAATTATTATATTTAACGACGGCTAAGTCGTCATTAAAGCTATGAACTTCATCGAACTGTGGTGAAATCGCAACCTTTCCTTCTTTTGAAAGAAAGCCCCACTTTCCCTCCTGGCTCACCGCGGCCAAATCATTTGAAAATGGAAAAGCCTCGTCAAATTGATACATTGATAATAACTTTCCGGTTTTATTTATGAATCCCCATTTGCCATTTAACTTTATCTTAGCTATACCATCTTGGAATTGTGACATCTCTTCATATTGGGGAGGAATTGCAAATGCCCCTTTTTTATCAACGCAGCCCCATTTACCGTCAACTTTTACAATTGCCAAATTCTCATTATATGTATCCACGGAATCATATTTCGTCGGCACAATAACTGTTCCACTCCGGTCAATATAGCCGCGTTTTTCATTACTTTGTATCACACTAGTATCAATTTCATAATAATTGGCGCTAGCCCCAACGGCAAATGCCAGCACATCAAGGAATCCCACGCTTTTTTTTATTACCCGAACTTCAGCCAGCCCATCTTTGAAAGGCAGCACTTTATCAAACGGTGCAGCAAACAAAGATGTACCAGTTTTGTCAATATACTTCCACTTTCCATCGATATTTACGGCTGAAAAACCCTCACTAAATCCATGCGCAACATTTTTATATTGGGCGCCAATTGTTAAATAGCCGGATTTATCAATATAACCCCATTTGTCATTAAACTTTACAGCAGCTAGGCCTTCACTAAACCGCATAGCTTCTTGGTATTGGAAAGGTATTACTATTTTTCCGCTTCGATCGACAAAACCCCACTTATCGCCATTTTTCACCGGAGCCAGGTCTTCGGAAAAAAATTGTACTTCTGTGAACTGTACTGGAATTGACAGCTTCCCGGTATTATCATAAAAACCCCATTTTTTATTTTCTTTAACCTGGGCCACTCCTTCCCTAAAGCCCGCTACTTCATCATATTGTAATGGTACAATGATTTTACCGCTTTTATCATAAAACCCCCATTTATCATTATCATTCTTTACTGCGACAAAACCTTCCTTATACTCGCTCGCTTCTTTAAACTGAACAGGCACAATTATTTTACCGAATTTATCATAATAACCCCACTTGCCTTGGCTTTTAACCGCTACCAGTCCATCTTGGAAAGTTCTTACTTCATCAAAATTTGCAGGTATTATAAATTTTCCAGTCGTATCAATAAATCCCCACTTGCCGTCGATCTTTACTTGTGCTAAAACCGTTTCCATTTCTTTTTGCGATACCGGGCCTGCTTCCTGAGTCGAGGCTGTTTTTGAATTATCCAGATCTGAGCTAATGTTTAATACCTCTTGTTGCGTCAAAGCCTCGGCCGAAACATTTGCTGAAAACGCCAGCGATACGATACTCATACTAATTATTAATAACAGAAGTTTAGTATTGCTTTTTAGTTTCAAATTTGCAACCCCTTCCTTAATTTTTTAAAGCCTCAATGCATCAACAAGCAATTTGTTAAATACATTTAGGGCAATAAAATATAGTATTCGTAATGGAAAGTAGCAATTCCTGCCTAAAAAGGTAATTTAATGCATTAATTTGTAATTTTATGCAAAAAGTTAGAAGAGGAGCACACACCGGGTCACAAATAGATAAGGGTTCATCAACGCAGTACCGAGAATTTTCTCAAAGAACGTTTCTTTTGAGGGAATTGCAAGGATATAAGCCCAAGTCTAAAGCACATTTCAACTTAGGTTACATATTATATATCAAATGCATTTTCTATTATAAGGAGTATTGTAGTTATGAAATACTGTAGGGAACTGGAACTGACGGGACGTATTATTTTTCCCGAGAACCAACAATACGATTCAGCCCGCCGTGAGTGGAACTCCCGCTTTGACAAGTTCCCACTGGTAATTGTCTTCGCTCAGGAGACCCAAGATGTAGTCAATGCCGTGCGTTGGGCGCGTTATTGGGATGTACCGATTAGAATGCGTTCCGGTCGACACCACTACGAGGGCTTGTCGGCCGTCAACAATGGCATTGTCATCGACGTTAGTGAGATGAATCAGGTTTTAGTAGACCATCGGAGCGGTCTTGCTACGGTGCAAACCGGCGCACGAAACTTTGAGTTGTACCAGGCACTAGGCTCCGAAGGATTGGTGGTGCCGGGCGGTGTCTGCCCTACCACTGGTATCGCCGGGGTAACCCTCGGTGGTGGTCATAGTATGTTAGCCCGACCATTAGGTCTCACTCTCGACCACCTGATGGAGCTGGAAATGGTGGACGCCGACGGCTGCATTCTCCATGCCAACTCTCGTCGTCACCCTGATCTGCTCTGGGCGTCGCGAGGTGGTGGCGGTGGTAATTTTGGCATCTGTACCTCCTTTCGTTTTCGCACTCACGACATCGATACCGTCGGCTTTGTGGAAATCGGCTGGGACCTAAGCGACCTTGAGCCGGTGCTGCGGACTTGGCAGTGTTATACCGCACCGGACGCTGATGAGAGACTCACGCCAACCCTCTTTATAACTGCAGGACTACCGACGGCGCAACCGGAATCTCCAAATCAACAGTCACCGGAGGTTTTCCCACTAACCATGCAAGGGGTCTTCCTAGGATCAGAAGCCAAGCTGCGTTACCTGCTGCAGCCGTTGCTGCGAGCCGGCTCGCCCCGGAAAGTGACTATTCAAGAGATACCTTGGCTCGAGGCCGTAGACCGCTTAACGGTCTCCCAGCCCACATCCCCCATGCCCTTCAAGAGCACTGACTCTTTCATCCACGGCTGGCTGCCTGAGGCTGCTATCCACACCATTCGCTCATTCATCGACACTCCCCCCACCTCCTCGGTCACCGTTCTTTTTCACGGTCTGGGTGGTGCGGTGTCCAAAGTGCCTAATTGTGCTACCGCCTATTTCTATCGCCAGGCCTGGTCGAAAATCGCTATCTGGTCAACTTGGAATTCACCGGAAGGGGAGATTCCGGGTATCCAGTGGGAGGAGAAATTCCGTCAGGCGATGCTTCCTTTTACCTGGGGCGTATATGTTAATTCGCCGAACCTCTGTATCAATAATTGGCCGCAAGCTTACTACGGCTACAACTTCCCCCGGTTGACCCAGATAAAGGCCTGCTACGACCCGGAGAATGTTTTCAAATTCCCGCAGAGCATTCCCCCCTCCCCTGAGTGCCAAAGAACAACGGCAATTAAGGTGAACTGACAAAATCATGAGCGACGTATAAAGGTGTTCCTTACAGTAGGGGAAACACCTTTTTATTACG
>JAEYSJ010000009.1 GCA_023434855.1 Bacillota bacterium
GAAACGCTGGAAGTGTACGGTATGCGGTTATATACATGAAGGGGATATGCCGCCCGAGAAGTGTCCGGTGTGCGGCGTTGGTCCCGAGTTTTTTGAACTGGAAGGTTATGTGGCAGATAAACAACCATTATTGGCAAATCAGAAACGTTGGAAGTGTACGATATGTGATTATATACATACAGGGGAAAAACCGCCGGAAAAATGTCCGCTATGTGGTGTGGGACCTGAGGCGTTTGTATTACTGGAAGATAGTATTCAGGAATTGACAGCTGAAAGCATAGCAGCAGCGGATATGGGTACTACCGGTTCCGCGTTGGAACAAATAAGCTACGGCTTATATATTGTCACCTCAACGAAAGAAGAAAAATTTAATGGACAATGTGCTAACGCGGTATTTCAGCTGACGGCCAAACCGCCAACAATTGCTATTTGCATAAATAAGAACAATTTGACTCACGAATACATAAAGTATAGTAAAACCTTTGCCATATCAGTGCTAGGCTCGGAGCGGCCTGAGCATCTTACAATGGTACGTAATTTTGGCTATCGGTCCGGTCGCGCAGTTGACAAATTTGCTGATGTGGACTATATATCCGGTCAGACTGGCAGTCCGATACTTAAAAGTTGTATTGCCTATTTGGAAGGCCGTGTGTTGTCTGATAAAATTGTGGATGTAGGCACTCATACCTTATTTGTGGCTGATGTAATTGCCGGCAGGGTAGTGACAAGTGAGAAGCCGCTTACTTATGCCTATTACCGGGATGCAAAGTAAAAAGGATGAGGTGTAATGTATGATTTGGTGATTATTGGCGGTGGGCCGGCCGGTATGACTGCGGCTGTATATGCAGCCCGCAAAAAACTGGATACATTATTGCTGACTAAAGAGTTTGGCGGACAGCTTATGTGGACGATGGATATAGAAAATTATATGGGCTACCAGTTTATTACCGGTCCGGAATTAATGGAGAAATTTGAACAACAGGTAAGACGCTTTTCAGAGCAAATAAAGTATGAAGAAGTAGTTGATCTTTCGCTTGATGCTGATGGTACCTTTATCACCAAAACTGATACCGGGGAATATCGAAGTAAAACGGTAATTATCGCTTCAGGCAAGCGGCCGCGCCGCCTGGATGTTCCCGGTGAAACAGAATTTGCCGGCAGGGGAGTTAGTTATTGTGCTACCTGTGATGGTCCGCTGTTTGCAAATAAAAAAGTGGCAGTTGTGGGTGGAGGGAATTCCGCTGTACAGGCGGCAATAGAATTAAGCGTTGTTGCTGAAAAAGTTTATCTTGTTGTTCGTAATGGGTATAACGCTGATCCGATAATCCTGGAAAAGATGAAAAAAACAAATAATATTCAGGAGTTACTCGGGTATTGCTCTGTTGGAATATATGGCAGCCAATGTGTTGAAAAATTTGTTGTCCGCAACCTTGATACTGATGAGATTCAGGAACTTCAAGTCCAGGGAATATTTGTCGAAATCGGTCTCAAACCTAATTCGGAATTTGCCAATAGGCTCGTAACATTGAACAGGCATTATGAGGTAGAAGTTGATTGTTCAACAAGAACAGGTATTCCTGGCTTATTTGCCGCAGGAGATGTTAATAGCGGCCCGGATAAACAAATTGTAATAGCTGCCGGCGATGGAGCTAAGGCGGCGTTGATGGTATATAATTATTTGCTGCATCAACAATGAGGCTGGTTCAAAACGCCCATCTGTTTTGTTGCATTTGGATTAAGGCTGCGTGTTGAAGGGGAGTCGCCAATGATTAAAACGGATAATTGCGAATTTACCGGGGCATCACTAGTTGATGCCCTTTCTGCCTGGGTTCCGGGAATTATTACATTAATTGGCGGGGGCGGTAAAACCAGCATGATGTATTATTTAGCGGACAAGCTGGTAAAACGCGGGATAAAGACACTGGCTACAACAACCACTAAATTATATAAACCTGAAAGCCGGCTGCTGCTGGCTGATACCCTGACAGCCTGTAGACAGGCAATAAACAATGCCAAACTTAATGATAACTTTTCGATATTGGCGCAGAACATAAGCGTTGACAATCCACGCAAAATTATGGGATTAAATCCTGCATGGATTAGTATTTTGGCACAAGAATTCGCAAATATTTCGTTTATCGTTGAAGGTGACGGTTCGGCCGGTAAATCTCTTAAAGGTCATTTAACATATGAACCGGTGATTCCGGAGAATTGCAGGCTGGTAATACCTGTTATGGGTATAGACGTGATTGGACAGCCACTCAACAGCCGCCAGGTTCACCGGGCAATGCGGGCTGCTCAAATTGCCGGTGTTCAGGAAAACGCCATTATTACTACCGAACTTATGGCCAGGCTATTATTGTGTAGGGATGGCTATCTGCATAATTGTCCGGAGAAGGCAGTGGTTTTGCCATTTATCAACAAAGCTGACTGCCCGGAGCGCTGGAGGCAGGCTAAGAAGTTAAGCGGAGCGATAATGAAGTTACAGGATGAACGTATTACAGGAGTTTTAGTTGGCAGTATGATTAATGAAAAGTTCAATATGGTTATCAGAAAATAGAAATTTTTATTAAACCCCTTGGCTTTTACGTAAAATCGCGTATAATATATATAATTCTGCATCCTTCTTGGATACACAAATGTATTAGATTAATACAACATATGGAGCGTGATTAATAATGAAAGCAGTTATTACAATTGTCGGTCAGGACAGGGTAGGTATTATCGCCATGGTAAGCAATATTTTGGCTGAGAATAATATTAATATTTTAAATATTAATCAAAATATTGTTGAAGGTTTTTTTAACATGGCAATGATTGTAGACATGGCCCAATCAAAAATCAGCTTGAAAGATCTGCAGCAACTGCTGAAGGGAAAGGGAGAATCAATCGGCTTAGATATGAAAGTGCAGCATGAAGATATTTTTCATAGCATGCATAGAATCTGATTCTCTTAATGTACTTGTATCTTCTCAGAGTTCTAATACCACGAACTGCTCAAAAATCGTCAGATGCTTCCGTTTTATAGGTCTAACTTTTCGCGACTATCGATCTAATATATCACAAGGTAGACATTAATCAAACCGGGCGTGACGACGTTCTGATTTGTTCAGAACGGCTGGAGCGAGGACCGGAGTCACACGTTCTGTCTACAATATATTGTGACAATAGTTTGTACGGCGACGCAGATGGCGGTTTTTCAGCAGTTCCCTTCTTAAGGCCAGAAGTTTTAAAAAATACAGGGGGTTACAAATGTTAGACATCAAAGATATATATGAAACTAACCGCATGATTGAGGAAAATAATCTCGATGTGCGAACAATCACTTTGGGCATTAGTTTGCGAGACTGTGGCAATCCTGATGTAAAAACATTTTGCCGCAACATTTATGACAAGATTACTCGTACTGCCGAGCATTTGGTTAAAGTGGGCGAAGATATTGAGGCCGAATACGGAATTCCAATCATCAACAAACGCATTTCAGTAACACCAATTGCAATAGCAGCAGAAAGCTGCCGCACTGACAGTTTTGTTCCAGTAGCCAAGGCTTTGGATGAAGCTGCCAAAACTGTAGGTGTTAATTTCATTGGCGGGTTTTCAGCCCTGGTAGAAAAAGGTTTTACAAATGGCGACAGAGTTCTTGTTAAATCAATTCCTGAAGCCTTAGCGCAAACTGAACGGGTATGCTCTTCAGTAAATCTGGCATCAACTAAGGCTGGTATCAATATGGATTGTGTGCGGGAGATGGGAGAAATAATAAAACGCACGGCTGAGCTTACTGC
>JAEYSJ010000019.1 GCA_023434855.1 Bacillota bacterium
CCATAGGACTCGTTAATAACGCGGGTAATTTCTCTTTCGACAGCGATAACAGGCTCTATTTCACAGCCTGACACCATTCTTACGTCATCAATTGCAAAAAGATTGGTTGGATCAGCCATCGCCAGCATCAGCTTTTTACCTTGTTTTTTAATAGGAATAATATGATAGCGTTCAGCCAAAGCTAACGGGATAATTGTCGCCAGCTCCCTATCTACCGCTGTACAAGACAAATCAACATACGGCACACCCAACTGGAATTCTACCGCTGCAATCATGCTCTCCTCAGAAATATAGCCAAGATTAATTAACGTTCTTCTTAAGTGTTCGCCTGTTTTTTCCTGAACACTAAGAGCCTTTTCCAGTTGTTCCCTGTTTAAGAGACCAGCCTCAATTAATAATTCTCCCAGCCGTTTGTTACTATTGATCATGCATCCACCACCTAAAAATGCATTTCAATATAAGTTAAAAACTTTGCACATCACTTCATATGACGGCCATTGGCTTGTCCAAAGTTTGAAAGCTAAAGCCCCCTGTTCAATTAACATACCCTGACCGTTAATAATAATATGTCCACGTTCGGCAGCATTGGCTAAAAAACGGGTATGCGGCGGATTGTAAATTAAATCACATACTACGGCACTAGGATTAACCGCAGACCAGTCAATCGGCAGTTCACCTTCCGTATGAGGCGACATACCAACAGGAGTGCAATTTATAAGAATATCACATTCTGTGAGAACCCGGGAGAATATGCCGTCATACCAGGTACAACCCGTGAGACCATCATCCTGGGGAAAAGTGCGAATAAAATGCTCCGCTTTGCTAATATCACGGGTTGCAACCGTTATGCGGGTTATTCCATGATCAAGGAGACCGGCTACTACTGCCCTTGCAGCCCCCCCTGCTCCCAAAAGCACTGCTTTTTTGTTGGCAATAGTCACATTCCGGGATTCAAGAGAGCGTATAAAACCTTCGGCGTCAGTATTGTGCCCAATGCAACGACCATTTTGAATCACTATGGTATTAACCGCTCCTACCACTTTAGCACTGCGATCAATTTCATCTAAATAAGACATTATTGCCACTTTATGAGGAATAGTCACATTCACGCCGATAAATCCCATAGCTTTTAGGCCATCAATTGCTTGAGGCAAATCACAAGGCTTTACCGGTAACGGCACATAAGCATAATCAAGATCCGCCGCCGCAAAGGCAGCATTATGCATTATGGGGGATAATGAATGTTCCACCGGCCAGCCGAGAATCCCTATCATTTTTGTTTTGCCTGTTATCATAAAAACTGCTCCTCATTTCCTGGAAATATATGCTAACTTTTCAACAGGCCCTTTGCCCGTAAAAGTCGTACTGTAATATTCTCTAATTTACGCGTTAATTTAGTACCAAAAAATTCTTGAGAACTTAAGGGTTGCACCCAAATGGTAAACAAGCCTAATCGATTGCCGCCTAGTATATCAGTAAACAATTGATCACCGACCACCGCCACTTCCGATTTAGTTAAGCCCAAGGCAGCTACAGCCTGGCGAAAACCGGTTTTGGCAGGTTTATATGCGCGTGATACGAAAGGTATATTCAATATTGCAGCTATATCGCCTACCCGTTGTCCCAAATTATTAGAGACAAGGCATATGCAGAAACCTTTCGACTGTAAATCTTTCAGCCAGGTAATTATTTCCGGCTGTATAGTAAGACTATTCCATGGGATAATAGTGTTGTCCAAATCAAAGATAATACCTTTAATACCTATTTCCTGTAATTTATCAGCTTCAATTTCTGATAATGAATTTACTTGTAAGCACGGGCAAAGCAGCCTAATCAAATATATGCCTCCTGTCATGTCATGCTAAAATTATACCATAAAATATACTTTTATGGAAAAAATTATTAAAATTTAGGGAACAGGAATACCTGTTCCCTAATAGTATACACTCTATCAGCTATCTTCAGCGGAAAGATTTTTTCCCAGCTTTCCAATTGCCCGCTTTTCTATTCTTGAAACATAAGAACGTGATATACCCAGCATCCTAGCAATATCACGCTGCGTTTTGCGACTGCCGTCAGGCATGCCGAATCTCATTTCAAGCACCCATTTTTCCCGACTGCTTAAACGGCTTATTTGTTTACTAAGCCGCTCATGTTCACATTGATTTTCAACTGCTTCAGCTACGACATCTGGTGCAGTGCCTAATACGTCAATTAAAGTAATCTCATTACCTTCCTTATCAACGCCAATAGGATCATAAAGACTAACTTCGGACCTTATCCGGCGTGTACTTCTAAGATGCATTAAAATTTCATTTGCTATCCTCACCTAACGGCTCTGCAGTGTTCTCCCCATTTTCAGCAAGTCCACCGCCGCTCTCCGAAAGGAAGTCCTCGGTTGGCAATTCAATACCGCCGCTGTCATCAGAGCCAAATAGATACACATGAACATGCTCGCCGTCCCAAACCACCTTTTTCACAAAGGCGCGTAAGGCGGCGCGTTTTTGTTCAACGCTCATATCGTCTATCGTATCCTTAAAGGTTGTAAGCATCTGACGGATAATATCAAACTCAATATTAGAAAGTACATGACTGGCTGTAAGGCTCTCCATTTCCGAAATACGGCTTTTCATTATTTCACCCTTGCCGTGCAGTTCGTCAATTCCTTTAACGATACGACCCTTGGCTGCTGTATCCGCCGCTATAGAGAGTGACGATATCAGCCCGGCAATCTCTTTTTCATTCTCTGCAAGCGCACCGCGCAGGCGATCTAAATTATCATCATATTCTTCACGATTGCCTTCCAGTTGTTTTTTGCCAAGTTCAAGCTGACGGATAAATTCTGAACTGTCTGCGCCAAGTCTTTTTATTTCTTCACATACAACTCGATCAAGCATATTTCCGTTGGCGTTCTTCATCTGGCAGACATGACAGCGGCTCTTTTCCTTCATGGCACAAAGATAAGAATAAATAAACTCTCCTTGTGCATATAGGCGTTTACTTAGTTTAGGACGCATATAGTCCCCGCAGGTGCAAAACAAAAGGCCGGAAAGCAGTGCGACGTTGCTTCTGGGTTTACGGAAAGACTTAGACCGATTCTGATCTAAGCATTCCTGTACCTTGATCCATTCCATCCCTTTGATCAAACCTGTGTGCTTCCCCACAGCCGCAATCCATTCGTCCATTGGGCGTATTTGGTTAGTCTTACCGGATTTTTGAATGGTACGGTTATAGGCCATAATGCCATGCGTGCTGTCAAAATCTTCTTTTTCGGCAAACAAATCTACCTCGTTTTCGATTAAGTAACGATAAGCATCCTCGTCAGCAATCATATATACAGGATTGGTAAGGATATTACGGAGAGCAAAGCGGGTAAACAGTTTCTGGTTTTTCGTTTTATAACCGTTTTGAATAAAGTAAGTTTCCGTTTTCGTCAATGAATTTGTTTCCAAGAATACTCTGTAAATCTCTTTAACGATTTCTGCTTCTTCGGGAATCAGTTTTAACTTACAGGCTTTTTTGGTTTTCCCTTCTATTGTTACATTCTCCACTTGTTCAGAGATATACCCTGTGGGTGATGTACCGCCAAGCCAACGACCGGTTTTTGATAACTCATGCATATTATCACGGATACGCTCGGCTATCGTTTCACGCTCCAGTTGGGAAAATACAGAGGAAATATACATCATGGCTCTGCCCATAGGAGAGGAAGTATCGAATTGTTCCTTAATAGAAATAAAAGAAACTTTCAACCCGTCCAATTCTTCAATCAGCTTGGCAAAGTCACCTATATTACGGCTTATGCGGTCAAGGCGATAGCAGACAATCGCAGAAAAGGTATTTGCCCTTGCATCAGCCATCATCTTCTTAAATTGAGGACGCTCCGTATTGCCCCCCGAAAAGCCTTCATCTTCATATATCAAGATACCTTCGTCCTTGCAATTGGGATACTGGGCACGGATATACTGTTTGCAAAGCTCGATTTGATTTTCTATACTTTCGCCCTTACCTGTGAATTTAGATTTACGAGAATAAATGGCAATCTGTTCTGTATTTTCTTGCGTTTGCTTCACCTTATTGCACCAGCCCTCATGTACTATATTATCATTTATTATAACACAGCGTCCGCAATATTAAAAAGGACAAAACTAAGTTACCACCTGCTTTAACAGGCAATGTCGTCAACTTAAGAAAAAAGAAATAAAACTGCCAGGTTCTCTGTTCTACAGTCAAACCTGGCAGTTAGCAAAAAATATTAAAATAAATTATATTTTATCAACACTGATTACAAACCAACTTCAAAATTCCCCTACTTATTCTCCCTTTTTTCATTCTAGTTTTCCCAAATTACTAATACGTTTTTTCACCAAGTCTGACAAACAATAATTGTATGGTTTTCAACGCTGTGATAAAGGATAATCCCGTTTCCAGATTCCCCCCTGCAAAATTTTAAACTTATTGTAACGTAACCGACACATCCGTCCATAGCCCTGGTGAAACGACAAAATTACTGCTTGTCACGGTACTACTATCTTTTGTTACCTTAACATTGTATATACCAGTGATTAAGAACCAACAACTAACCTTGCCAGCAGTATCTGATGTTAAATTCGCCATTGCTTCACTCCCCTCTCTATAGAATTTTACTGTTGCACCACTGATAGGAGCATTGGTTCCATCAGTAACGGTAACCGTCGCACCTCCTTTACCGTACACTGAAATCGTGGTACTTGCCGTACTGCCAACTGCTATAGTTATATCTTTATGTGCCGAAGTATCTATCCAATTCGAGTAACTTGCACTTGTAACATTAAAGGTATACGTACCAACTGGTAGATTATTGAAGGCTGCAACCCCGGAGCTATTCGTTACTGCGTTATAAGTACTACCATTAATTGTTACGCTGACCGTTCCCCCGACAAAAGGTGTAGTACCGGTATAGTTCGGAGAATTAGTTGATTTATCATAAACGGTGATCGAAACGTTCCCCAGCCCGATCAAGGATATAGTGCCGCTGCCACCAGTTGTCGTCACGGCTACGCTAGCCGTATTACTAGTATAATTTGTAGCACTAGCGGTAAAAGGATAGGTCCCTAATGGTAGTCCATTAATCGTCGCTACGCCAGAACCATTTGTCGTTCCTAAATAGGTAATTCCGTTTACGGTAGTACTTACCGTTGCTCCACTGATTGCATTTGTCCCATCATTGACCGTAATGGACACCCTGCCATCTCCGTTTAAGACAATCGTACCACTGCCACCGCTTGTAGTTACCGCTATATTTCCCGTCTCAGTAGCATAACCTATAGCATTGGCGACAAAATCATGGGCTCCTAATGGTACTCCACTAATGGTCGCTACTCCTGAACCATTCGTTGTTCCTGAATAGGTAGTTCCGTTCACTGTAGTACTTACG
>JAEYSJ010000251.1 GCA_023434855.1 Bacillota bacterium
AACGTGAACTAGATGACTATGTACAATGGTTTAATGAAAAACGAATTCATTCTACTTTAGGCTATCTTAGCCCACGTCAATACAAGGCCCTTAACAAATCTGTCTAGTTTGCTGTTGACAATCCATGGACATTTACCAATATTCTAATGCAATCAGATAAGGAAATTACACATAAGATCCAAGGATGTTTTATTTACATGGCATTAGATGACATGTAAGTATAAGTACCTTTCGGGTAAAAAAAGAAACATCCTACAACCTTAGCGGCATTGTAGGACGTTTTTTCATAATGACTTCTATCTGACGTTATTATTTATGCTCTAATAAGGCTACCGGTTTTTACTTCAATTGCTCCTTTGCTTGAGCTATACCCCTCAACGCTGCCTCATCTCCAGGATTAATGACCAAAGCCGCCTGGAAAGTAGTGACTGCTGTTTCGAGATCATTGTTACTTAAATACTTGTAGCCGTCCTGCATATAATTGACATAGTGGCTTAGTTTATTACCCACTGTATCATAGTAATAACCATGCGATTTAATTATTTGTTGTTGTATCCAGTAATTATCAATTATATCAAAGCGTGGGAGGACTAGCCATTGACGGTCTTTATTGATGCATCCCCATTTTCCATTAGCCTCCATACGTAGCCAAGTAAAAGAATCTTCGCTTTCATCAGATTGTCCCAACTCTCTCTGAAAGACAATACCTTGTTGCACAATGTGATTTTCTTTGTCACGAAAGAGAATTATTGGGCTAGGCTCCAAGTTTTTCACTATTTTACCTTTCCTATCAACAAGAACACGCTTATTATTAAACTCTACTTCTGCAGTGCCGTTTAAAAAGTCATGAGCATTATCTAACTTGGGTTCTATTACTAGTTTTCCTGTTTTATCAATAAACCCGTATTTACCATTTATTTTAACTACCGCCAAATCTTCTGAAAAATTACGCACGCTTTCAAACTGAGGCTTGATGATTATATTACCCGTTATATCAATAAAACCATACTTACTATCAATTGCTATTCGCGCCAGATTGTCTTTCGAAAAGAACTTTGCGTCGTCGAACTGAGGCGGAATAATCCATTGGCCGGTTGTTACTAATAAGTACCCATATTTGTCACCGCTTGCTAATGAAACTTTATAGTAGGTAATGTCGCTATAGTTATATTTTAATTCAGCGCGCCCCTGAGTTATTGAAAAGGTTAGTAGTAAAATGGTCAACGCTAATATTTTTAGGTTTGATTTAACCATCATCATTGTACTCCTTTATTAAGGTGATTTCTTGCTATAAATTTACTTCGGAGTTTTGGGCTAAAATCCTCTATGTAAGTGAAATATGTATGATAAACAATTGCCATGGAAAGTCATGGGGGCGGTGGAACTGTCTTATTAAGAGTGCTCTACAGGTAGTTTATATACATGATGAGTTAATGTATAAGAGTCGTTGAGGTAATAATACTAAAGAAGACAGTTCCACCGTCCACGGCTCCTATAAACTATACATTGATTTGATCCAGACATTGGTTGAAATACGAAGTCTTGAATTAAATCCTTCCGATAACCCGGCTGAAAAATACTGGAGGTTCAGTCAGGAATTCTACGCTTTATACTATAGATTTAAGAATCTTTCTGAAGAAAGAAAGAGAAAAACAGCAATATAATCAGGAAATTATGGATTTAAGAGAATTTTTAAAGAAGAGGTTCCAAGAATATTTTAGTTTATCCGAAAAGCCTAATTTGTAGTTGTTTTTTTACTCAGAGAAATTTGCGATTGCACAATTTAAGAAAATATAGATTTTTGTCAGGCGATTGACAGAGGTTCAGACGCTGGATTGCCAATAAGATAAGGAAAGCTCCTGCTAAATTTTGTATTAATTTGGCAGGAGCTTGGTTTTATATGGCAAATTAAGCAACATAAGAAACTTTGCGCTAATGGTGGTATACAGGAAATAGAGCAAACCATCCCCTTGTATCATGAGACATTGAACGTTGGATAACTGTGATTTTTACAAAGGTAAAGCATCTATTTAACTTCTTTCTTAAACATAGCGTGTTTTGTAAAGTTGAAGACTTCTTCTGACCAGACTAGTGACCAGTCCTTAAACGGGAGAAGCAACTCAATGAGCACCTTGCCTCGTTGAGTCAACTGGTAACCTTCAAGCGTACGCTCTACAATGTCAGCTTCCCTCAGATCCTTAATACGGCCGTTCAGTATAGAAGGTGAGATCGACTCGCATCGTTCCTGGAGCTCTCTGAAGGTTGAGGGGCCATTTTGCAAATTCCAGATGACACCCATAGCCCAACTCCTACCCAAGAGATCAAAAAGAGCCATAATTGGAGACCCCGATTGTGATCCCCTAACCGGTTTACCTGGACGTGGAATTGACATATTGACTCCTCCTTAATGTACAATATACAGTAATATATATTATACAGCTTTTCTCAATATAAGGTAAGATATCTAAAACCCTCCCTCGTGATAGAAGAGGGGGGGTTTTAGATATCTTACTTAGTCGCGAATTTTTCAGCTAACGTCTGACCGCCGACACCAATACTGTCATACTCAAACTCATCAATAAAGACAGTATAAGAGCTTGCAGGAATATTGGTAACCTCAGTTGCTGCAGAAGTTAATTTCTCAATCAACTCCTTTTTCTTTTCAACCGAAGCTTTTCCCATTTTTACTGTAATTACTGGCATAATCGCACCTCCTATATATTTATTGTAGCATGCTACAATAAATATAGCATACTTCTTTTTTCGTAGCAATATTTTTTCGAGATTTTTTTTGGAGCTGCCCGAAGAAGAGTAGGACTCAAAAGAACGGTTTTTTTGTATCTTTGAGATTCAAATGATAGAATAGTTTAAAGAGTGCGAAAAGGGAATAAAGGTATTGGAGGTTATTATTCGGACGGGGGAAAATAATACGGAAGAGGTTGACCTTTTAAAATAAGCATACTTTTAGGTCATATCTTTCTTAATTTATGTATTAACAAAGATTGCGAGGTACTCATATGCAAAAAGTAGCAGCAATCAAAGTTGATAGTTATTATTACAATTACGAAGGTTGTAGATAGACCTTTGTCAGGCGATTGACAGAGGTTCAAGTCACTGGTTTGGTACGGTATTGGAAATGCATTATTGGTGAAACAAGTCCCTGTCCCCTGTTTTTCGTGAATAGGTCTAAAGAAAAACTAAGTTATATCCAGCAGAATATAGGATGAATATCAGATACGGGGCAAGCAGAATCTATCACATTGCGGTGCGAGGAATAGATTACCAAGATATTTCTTATGATGGTGAGGATTACTGTTACGTTCTTAAAATTTCGAAGAATCAAGGAAGTGGGAGTTGTGATATTTATTCGTATCGCTTAAACTATGAATGGAAGCATAAAACGTCTCATTTGCTAAATTGTTTTCCGAAGCAAATGGAGCGTCCCTGTGCTTTCAACACCATTTAGGATTAAATCTTATGGAACGTAATGATTACAATTGTTTGTCAATGTTAAGGGAATTGGGAAGGTATTGATAATATGAATTTGATATTTGAACCAATAAGTCAAGCGGATGTGAAGTCCTTGACGGAGATAATGACCAGAGCCTTTGATAACGATACTAAACTTCACTTGGATGAAGAAAAAGGCGGTCCTGATGGATATGATAATGGAGAATTTATAATAAAATGGGCGTTAAATTCGCCATCTCAATCGTTCAAGGTGTTAATGAATGGTATGCTCGTAGGTTCTGTAATTGTATGGATTAATGAGGATGGGAAAAATTTTTTGGGTACTATTTTTGTAGACCCAATAGTACAAAATAAAGGAATAGGGCTAAAAATATGGAAATATATTGAATCTAAATATCCAAGCACAAAAAAGTGGGTAACTGAAACTCCTGGTTTTTCAAAACGCAATCATAATTTTTACGTAAATAAATGCGGATTTAAAATAGTTAAAATACTCAACCCTGGTGTTCTAAAGGAAGAAAGATACATACTTGAAAAAGATATGCTATAGAATTTAATGGCATGCTGACGGCAGATAATGAATCGAAAAGTTAAATCTGTATGGAATAGTCTTACTGATGAGGAATATAAGCTCGGGGGAAGACTGGATTGCTGTAGTGGCCCAAAAGTATAACTGGGAGACGCGGCTATCGCCATGACGAAAGTTCTTGTGGTAGGGGGAGATTTAATGAAAACATTATTGTTTATGCTGAAAGGATTTGAAACCATGGAATTCAGCGTTTTTGTTGATGTCATGGGATGGGCAAGAAACGACTATGGGTATGATGTGCCAGTTTTTACATGCGGTTTCCAGAAAGAGGTAATCAGCACTTTTAACGTTCCAGTTCAAGTTGATAAAATAATTGGTGAAATCAATGTTGATGATTACGATGCGTTGGCAATTCCAGGTGGATTTGAGGAATTTGGGTTTTATGAAGAAGCATATGATGAACGGTTTTTAAATCTTATCCGTGAGTTCGATAAACAAGGCAAAATAATTGCCACAATTTGTGTTGCAGCGCTACCTGTAGGGAAAAGCGGGGTATTAAAGGGACGAAAAGCAACGACCTATCATTTGAGGGATGCATACCGTCAAAAGCAGTTGAGAGAATTTGATGTTGATGTGGTAAATGAGCCTATCGTTGTGGATAAAAACATTATTACCTCCTACTGTCCTAAAACCGCTCCGGGCGTAGCATTTAAACTTTTAGAAATGTTAACTTCCACCGAAAAAATGGAAATTGTAAAGCATGCAATGGGTTTTTAAATTGATCATTCGTATATGAATTGATCCTGTGTGAATTCTAGCGGCAATTTTTTATTAGCTGCACCGCGTTTTTAAGCAGATTATATTCAATGCGGAGGGGATTAATGTGGCTAATACAGCGGATTTGGTTACTCTTGATGAAGCAAGGGAGCAAGTCAGGAAGGTCTGTGTAAGGCTGGCGCTTTTACATCTCTCGTTTGCCAAGACTTTAATTAACGAATTGGGTGAGGAAAAAGGAACGGAGCTAATTTTAAAATCCATAAAAGATTACGGGAGAAGAATTGGTGAAGAGGCGAAGAATGCGGTAATATCGCAAGGCTTGGACAACAAGCCGGAAAATTACCGGGAGGATCTGCCCTTGTACGGTATGCATGATGGTACGGAAATGGTAGAGATAGATGGAGAAAAGAGAATAAGGGCTTACGGTTGTGTTATGGGAGAGCTATGGAATGAACTGGGAGAAGGAAAAATTGGGCGCTACTATTGTTTTGTAGATCCAGCCAAATACATGGCTTTTAATTCAAACAGCAAACTAATCCATACTAAAGCCCTACCTTGCGGCGATGAATATTGTGAACTCGTATTGCGGCAAACCACTGAACAGGAAAAGGACGATTTCTCTAGTACGGACAAGGATTGGTCGTATATGGATAATAGATTGAGTCAAAAATAGGTCCCATATAGGAGATTTACAGCGACGAGTTTCAAAGCCTTAATGTGTTTTATATTCCGGTTCTGGTTCGCACAAGATTTGGGGACGGTTCCTTTGTCTCATATAAAAATCTGCAGTAAAGACTTAAAACTTTCATAAAGGAAATAAATACAAACTTTAAGTGAGCAAAATAAGGCAAATGTCTAGAGGGATTCAAAAAGAGACTGGGCGAAAATAGAAATTATAGTGAGAAGAATTTTACAAGTAAACAAACGCGAGGTATTAAGTATGACCAAAGTAGCAGCAGTAAAAGCATCTTGCTATGATAAACAAGTGGTTGGGCAAGCCATGCAAGAATTGCTTAATGAATTAGGCGGAATATCGGAATTTATTAAGCATGGAGAGACGGTTTTGATTAAACCCAACATGCTGGAAGGCGTCAAAAAAGAACTTTCAGTAACTACCCATCCGGAAGTAGTACGGTCAGTTATCCGGCAAGTAAAAAACGTGGGAGCAATTCCGTTGGTAGGCGATTCGCCTGGGGTAGGCAGCACAGTAAAGGCGGCCGAAAAATGCGGCACCCTTAAGGTATGTCAGGAAGAACAGGCAGAACTTCTGCCGTTTAAAGATGTGGTTCAAATACCCTTTCCCCAGGGACGGACTGTAAAAAAGTTTACCGTTGCCAAAGCATTGACAGAAGCAGACAAAGTAATCTCATTGGCTAAAATGAAGACCCATTCTTTTATGGGTATTACCGGTGCTGTTAAGAACCTATTTGGGTTCATAGTAGGCACCGACAAAGCCCAGTTTCATCTGCGGATGAAAAAGCGGGATGATTTTGCCTGTATGCTGGTGGATTTGGTGGAGTTAGTTCGACCGGTATTGTATATTGTTGACGGAATCGTGGGTATGGATGGCAATGGACCGCGTAATGGTACTCCTTATCAAGCGGGTGTGCTGCTGGCCGGGACTGACGGTTTTGCTGTTGACGCAGTAATGGCGGAAATGATGGGTTTTCAGGCTGAAAAATTGCCGATAGCCTGTTATGCGGGCACACTTGGCCTGTGTCCAGCCTTTGCGGATATAGAACTTATTGGCAGTGGTAAAGACCTGCGGTTTAACTTTAAAGAGCCACACAGTTATGAATCACTGGATAGTAGGCTGCCGGGACGGCTAGTTGATTTTTGCCGGCAACAGTTTACCGCTAAACCGTACGTCGCCGCCAACTGTATTGGCTGCGGCCGCTGTGCCGCACATTGTCCGCCTGCGGCCATTAGCATGATAAAGGAGAAAGCGGTGATCAACCATGACAAATGCATCCGCTGTTACTGCTGTCAGGAGCTTTGCCCGGAGAATGCCGTATATTTGAAGGACGGTATGCTGTTAAAACTAATGAAACAGAAAAAATAAAGTTATATAAAAAGGAAGGTGGAAATATGGCTAAAAGAGCGCCTACGCTGCTGCAAGGCGATTGTCCGCATCTAAACAAGCCTTTCAGTATAATTGTTACCTATGAGGAAACACGGGTTCCGGGGGAAGCTATGCCCCATTATAAAGTTGCTGAAATGGAATGTGATTATGCTGATGAGTGCAAACAGGAGAAATGCCCAATAATGGAAAATGCCCCTAAACATCCGCCGGGGATTGGGTTGGCTTGATTGCAAAACCGTCATGGAAAACGCCGTGGCGGTTTGTATTTTTTCGCGGGAAAGTTAGCAGGGAATTTAACTGTTGACATGGAAATGTAATACGCAAGTATACACGAAGGAGATATAATAAAGTATGTCTAATACAGATGCTACTAAAAATCAAGAGATAAAAAAACCATGGAAAGAAAAAATCGGTACTTTTATTGCGGTTACAACATTGGTTTTAGCGGTATGCGCCACACTGGCGGCATTTAAAGCGGCAGGCTATGGCAACAGGATGGTGCTGGCGCAAAATCAGGCCTCAGACCAGTGGGCTTATTACCAGGCGAAAAGTCTTAAAGAAACGGCTTATCAAACGCAGCGGGACATGATGGAACTGGCGATGAAACAAGCGGATAAGCCGGAAATATATAAAGACAAAATTGCCGAGTATGATAAGGAGATTGCCAGATACCATCAGGAAAGAGATGGTATTACTAGTGAAGCAAAACAGTTGGAACAAGAGCGTGATTTGGCTCAGCAGTATAACGCCAAATTTGGTCAGGCTTTAATTTTTCTGCAAATAGGCATTTTATTGTCATCACTGGCCTCAATTAACAAAGTATATGTTTATTGGTACATTGGTGTCATCGCCGGCGGAGTCGGTGTGGTAATGTTCCTTCGTACAGTGATGTTTGGAATGTAGTAATCAAAATCTTCCGATCTGTCGGTAAGGTGTTTTGCTGAGGCGATATCAGGCTAACTGAGTTTCAGCTGGCTGTATTTAGCGGTAAAGCTATGGCAATAATGATAATAGAACTAAATTATTAGTGCTACTAGAGGTGAAAACATGGCGAAGAGGTTTATGCCGGAGCAATTTCGCCCATTATTTTGGGATGTGGATTGGGACACCCTTGATATCGAAAGAAATCGTGACTTTATCATTGAACGGGTGCTGAATATGGGGGATCAGTTATCGGTGTGCTGGCTGTGTAAAGAATATTCCCAAATCCATATACTTCAGGTTGTCAAAACCAGCCGTCGTCTTTCAAAGAAGACTGCCCGCTGCTGGCAGAAT
The DNA here is from genome assembly GCA_023434855.1 of Bacillota bacterium. The sequence continues at coordinate 8,136 of JAEYSJ010000251.1, forward strand.
TACTTTGGTCTTTGCGAGGAGGAAATGGCATGTTTTGGGACATACTTGACCAGCCCCGACAATTATTATTGAAGAAATTGTCAGGCGATCTTCCTATACCTGGCAGCTATCTTGCCGGCGGGACCGCACTGGCGCTGCTTATCGGACATCGTTATTCAGTTGATTTGGACTGGTTCAGCCCGCAGGACTTTGATCCAGGCAAACTTGGCAGTCAACTGAAGCGTTTTGGTGAAGTGCGGATTGCCGAAACATCCAGCGGTACTTTCCATGGCTGGGTTGATGATATTCAGGTCACTTGGCTGCGTTATCCCAACCCGCTGCTTGAACCACTTGTTGAAAGTGAGGATTCACCTGGACTGAAGCTGGCTTCATTGGTGGATATCGGCCTGATGAAATGGGCGGCTGTCAGTGACCGGGGGGCACGCAAGGATTTTTTTGATCTCTATGCTTTAGAAAAGCGCGGTGTAACGGCTGAACGCCTGTATCCGCTGCTGGTTGTCAAATATCCTAACGCCAACATCAACTATTACCATATGATAAAAAGCCTCGCTTACTTCGATGATGCTGAGCGCGAGGCAATGCCTGTGATGCTGGAGGAAGCGGACTGGGAAGCAGTGAAGGTATATTTTCGCAGGGTACAGGCAAAGCTGTTGAAAGAAAAAATGGTACTTGGAAAATGATGTTTAGGGGAATAAAAAAGCCGTCCTTTGACAGGGCGGTTCGATTTTTATGACATTGATGGAAGTTTATTAAGATTTCGGTTTCTTTGGTATAGTAAAAATCATTTTGGTACCAATCCCCAGCTGTGATTCGCACCATATTTTCCCGCCCAACTGACGGACTAAGGTATTAACATAGGCTAAGCCCATACCGTCTCCGGGAACATCCTGAATCCCCGCCCGGCGAAATATTTCAAATATCTTTTCGTGATCGCCGGCGGCAATGCCACGCCCGTTGTCACAGATGATAAAAGTTACTGCTTCGTCATTTTCCCTGCTAAGTATATTTATTGCGCCGGTATGACCGGGATCTAAGTATTTTATGGCATTGTCCAGTAAATTACTTACTATCTGCTCCAGTGCGAGGTAGTCGCTGACAATTACCGGCAATGGTGCGATATCAATCTTAATCCCCTTACACTCGATTTGATGACTGAAGGATTGCACAATTGTTTTGACCAGATCATGCATATTAATCTCCAAGCAATTCATTTCCCGCCTTCCCAAACGCGATAACTTTAGCAAAGCGGAAACCATGCGGTCCATCCTGTCGATAGAAGAATGAATAAATCTTAGAGCATCGGAAATGTCTTTTTCTAAGACATGATCTACTTTTTGCTGAATTGTTTCCGGGAAATATGATTTGGAATCTCTGATAATTTGCTTTAATTCAGTAAAAGAATGGCCAAGTTCGTGGGAGAAACCTTTTAGATTTAGCATAGGAGTCCGGAAATCATGAGCTATTATTTCAGCATATGATTTTAATTCTTTGTTTCGTGTTTCCAGTTGCTTGGCGTTCTTCTCAGCTGTTTTGATTTCTGTAAGGTCTATAATTGCTGAATAGCATATTGGAGTTCCTGCATCATCTCGCATTTGTTTGCTCAAAATATGAAGGTATAACGCATTTTTGGCTTTCAGCAATATTTCTACTTCGCAGGAGTGTACATTGTCATCATTAAAGACTTGCTTTAAGTGTTTGCGAAATAAATCAATGCTAGCGGGAGCCACGAAAGAGAAGAATTGTGTACGGCCCTCCTGAAAGTCGCCGCAGTTAGACTGGAGAAGTTCAGCGGCGGCCAGGTTGCTTTCCAGAATAAAGCCGTCAGGATTAAACGAGAAATACGCCAGAGGAGCAAAATTATATAGCCTGCGGTAGCGTTCGAAAAGACTTTCAACTTGTCTTTTAGCGCATATAAGTTCTGCGTTTTGCTCTTCGAGTTCGGCTTGGTAATTTAATATTGCTTTTATAGTATTGTTTTCCGGTGTAGAGCGATCGGTCATACAAAAGAACCTCCCGGATCATGAAGAATATGAAAAAGGGCACACATTTCCTATGTGCCCTCACGTTCCTCTTTTTTAAAGAATATTCCACCCTCAATGGTCTGCAGTATGAACAGTAAAAAAACCAGTGAGGAAGCCGTGCTGCCTATTTCTAACATGGTTAAAGTATCCGCAACAGGCAGTGGCTGCATGAGTCGAATGATTACTACCCCGGAATATTTTGCTCGGTGTGGTGGCAGCAGGACAAAATTCTGCTCTGCTTATAGTAAGCCATACTGTTTAGCCTTTAGGAGTGCTTTTGTACGGCTGCTTACTGACAGTTTGCCGAAAATGTGGTGAATATGGGATTTAATCGTTCCAAGGGAAAGACCGAGTTTCTCAGCGATTTCATTATTAGAATAGCCTTCCGCCAGCATGTTCAAAATCTCCTGTTGCTTTTTGGTCAAAGCGTCATGGGAGGTTTCCGGGAATCCGTTGTAGTTTTTGTTATCTGTAGCAGGAAGGGTTTCCATTATTCCGGTCAAGTCCTCTTTGTCAATGGGTTTAATGAGAATTCTGTCAAATCCATTAGCGATAGCCTTAAATAGATCGTTGATATTTCCGTCGGAAACAAGAATCACATGGGTGTAACTGCCTTTTTCTTGTTCACGTAATTTTTTGCAAAGTTCAATACCATCGGCTTTGGGCAGTGAACAATTTAATATCGCTACATCAGGCGGTACATCATTAAACAGCATCTTGCTTGCACTTTGACCGTCATTTGTTGACATAATTGATATGTCGGATTTGTGCTTAAGGGCTGTTCTAAAGAGATCAACAGTTTGAGTTTCGTCTGCTATTAGGAATTTCACTAAAAACCATCTCCAAGGAATTATTATCAGATTGTATATACTAATGGCAGGGATTTTTCCAGTGTAACACCATAGTTAGTATATATGCAGCCTGATTTTCAGTAAAATTCTCTAAAAAAATCCAAACTCCTGTTTTCTATTATAAAATGATCCTTTCAGAATATCATCTAACTAAAGTTATATTCAATTAATTTTGTTACTGATTTCTTAGGGTTTATTTCAAATTAATATGGTTTTTTTTTCAAGGCATTCAATGATATAATAATACAGATAAAGATATTGAAAGGAAGGCAGCTGTGGTAGTAATTAAATCGAAAAACAGTATTCTGCCGGACCCGCCGGAAAAGTATAAGAACATAGCAGAATTTTATAAAGATATGTATACTTCCGGGGAAATACTCTTTGCGTATGGCGCTAAGAAGTATATAGCAGCGTATAGCGGGGATAATCTATCAATAGCGGAGTTTAATAAGCCGGATTCAGAACAGTTTTTTGCTTTGCCTGAAGAGTTTGCCGATAAATATTTAATTGATGGGGTAAAGTTTAAAGAGCTTGTTACAAAAATTGATATACTTGTGCGTTAAACCGCCCAGTGTAAAATGAGGGCGGTTTAAGTTATTTCAGCTGATTGACCAGTGAAGGTATGATGGGGGATGGGTTCATGACAAAAAAACCGGTGTTAGTAGTAGGGAGTTTAAACATGGATCTGGTTGTTTCAGCCAGAAGTTTGCCGAAAAAAGGGCAAACTGTATTTGGCAAGCAATTTAGCAAATTTTCCGGGGGCAAGGGGGCAAATCAGGCAGTGGCAGCAAGTAAGCTTGGTGCTCCGGTTACTATGGTAGGCTGTGTGGGATGTGACGGATTTGCCGCTGAGCTTCTTGCCGGTCTCCAGGCTAACGGCATTGATACTGCGTTTATTCGTCAAGTAGATGATCCGACTGGAACAGCGTTGATTACGGTAGATGAAGAGGGCGCTAATACTATTGTAGTGGTAGCAGGCGCCAATCTCGCCTGCTCCCCGGCAGATGTTGAGAGAGCTTTGGCGAAATTTAAGGAGCCAGGAGTGTTGCTTGTGCAGCACGAAATACCAGAAGATACGGTGGAGTATACGATAAGGCAGGCTAAGGAATTGGGGTGGATGGTAATTCTTAATCCGGCGCCGGTAAGGCCCCTTGATGCTGAGATTTTGCCGTTGGTAGATGTTATAATACCGAATGAAGGCGAGATGGCATTATTGGCAAACAAAACAGTGGATACTCCTGATGAGGCGTTAATTGCGGCCGGCAGGCTATTGGCCTGGGGGGTCGGGGCAGTCATTGTGACGCTGGGGGAAAAGGGGGCTGTTTGCCACAGTGATGAGGGGATTGAGTGCGTTCCGGCCTATGAGGTAAAATCTGTTGATACAACAGGCTCGGGAGATGCTTATGCCGGAGCGCTGGCCGTAGCGTTGGCTGAAGGCTTTTCTATGGCTGAGAGCATGCATTTCGCAGCAGCAGCGGCCGCACTGTCTGTTACCAGATATGGCGCCCAGCCGTCTTTGCCTTGCCGGCAGGAAGTTGACGAATTTATCAAGACCAATGTGTTCCCTAAATAAAGTGTCTTCAATATGTCTAATTTAGTAATTAGGCAAATTTCTCCAAGGATGCCTGGTGAATAATATGTTAGTAAACATAAATAAAAAAATGGTTATGAAAATTACCTGTTTTATGTTCTGTCTGATGTTTATTGCGGGGGGCTTGGCCTTTGCCAACGACGCCGGATTGAAAGACAAAAAACAGATACTGGTGCTTAATTCTTATGATGCCGATTACAGCTGGGTGCAAAATATTCAATCCGGTATTCGTGCGGTACTGGGTGTTAACAAAGACATTAGTTTTTATACCGATTATTTCGATGCCAAACGTAATCTTAGCCCTGAGTATATCCGGCGGGCATACGACTTTTTCAAATACAAATACAGCAGTAAAAAATTTGATGCGGTTATCGTAACTGATGATGTTGCCTATAATTTTATGCTAATGTATGCAAAAGAATTATTTCCCAATACCCCGGTAGTTTTTTGCGGAGTTAATGATTTTGACGAAACTGCTTTAGCCGGACACGACCTATTTACCGGCGTTGTAGAAGCCATCGATATCCGCAAAACCCTGGAGGTAGCTTTAAAACTGCATCCCTTGACAAAGCACATTGTAGTAATCAATGACAAAACCCCTATTGGTGTTACTA
>JAEYSJ010000132.1 GCA_023434855.1 Bacillota bacterium
ACCCTGCTCTGGGCCATTTTAATCTCCCGCCTGATCCGGGCAAGCTCCACGCTGGCATCATCACGAATACTACCCTGCTCGCTTATCGTACTTTCAATAATATTTTCGATATTTCGCTGTACAGTAATATTATTCGCCAAATCAGACAACAGCGGCACTGGCTTAGGCAACTCATTAAAAAAGGTTTTCATTCTGCGTGCAGCGTACAATGTACTGCCAACAGCCAATAACTCATAGGGCTCCAACACTGCTCCCAAATCTGCCCGCTTAATGATTGCGCGAATATCGCGAATACCGCCAAGGGGCACATTTGTTGCAACAGCCATAATTTCTCTGGCTTCGGCTGTTTCGTCAATCTGCCGCCGCACAAGGGAAATATCATTCGTGGGTATCAATGCTTCAGCCAATTCCCGTCCCATTACCGAACTAGTCTTATCAGCCAGCATAGCCCGCACTTTGTTGTATTCCAATGTTTGTAATACTGATGAATCCATGTATCTCTCCCCTAAAATTAATAGATGCCTTTTTCAACCGCATCTCATAGAACTCCTCTGAAATAATGTCCTCTGGTAATATCGTTATGCTCCACAACAGCAAGCTTATCCCCAGCCAATAAGGGATGTTCCTCCCCCTGTTCAAGGATTTCCCGGTACAGCCGGGTAATCCTGCCAAGATATTCCGGAGTACTCTTTTTCCCTTCAATACGAATGCGCTCTATTCCCATACGGCCGAACCTTGGAACATGCGGCAGCATACTAAGTTCTTTACCATTAAGAATATGCATACGGCAAAACTGGTCAGTAATCACGGGAAATACTTCATTTTTACGGTCTTTTAGCCAGTATTCGCCACGCAGACAGGCATTTGGGCAATGGCGTTTATGCAACTGGCCAAGATAGCTGCCTATTACGCAGTATTCTGACACCATTAGTGTTAAATAGCCGTGCACCAGGCACTCTAAGCTAATATCATACCTGCCGGATAATTGCTCAACTTGCGTCAAGCTTAGTTCTGGTGATAAAGTCAAGCTGGCAATACCCTGCCCGGCAAAAAAATTGATCGCCGCTCCGTTATATGTATTTAGAGGATAGTCGCCATGTAACGGAATATCAATATAATTCCTTGCCAAGTGCACTAAGCCAAGATTAGCAACACTAACAGAGTCAGGTGCTAATTGTTGAAATAATTGGAGTTCAGCCTGTATCTGGGTCATTTGCCACTCTTTGACCAGCCGCGGTGTATTTAAAATAATCTTTTTGCCACATTCCCGCGCCATTTGAACAACACGCCGATACTCCTCGTGGGTAACTTGATGGTGGGCAAAAGATTCACCGCCAAACATAATAATATCAGCACCATTTTCCAGCGCGGTCTGTACCTTTTCAGCGGTATCGGTGTTGACTACCAGTTGCGGCATAGTCTTGTTTTTTTTCTCAGATTTCTCGGGCAGAAAATCTTTAACTGAAACTGAACATGTAGTCAGTGCCGGACGAGCAAAGCGTGATAAACGCGCTGTCTCCAATTCTTCCACTGCCCGGCGCCTGGCATCATTGATTTCGCTTACCGGCACCATAACTTCGCTGTTAATATGGCACGTGAGCTGTCTTAATTCAAAAACCGTATTCCCCAGACGCTCTATTTGCTTAGCAACAGTTTCCTGTGTTAATGGCCTTTTAAGCGCCCTTTCGGCCAAAAATCGGGTAGCCGCCCGGCCGGAAAACCCGTCACGGTCCTGCATGGTTATAACCAGCGGTTGCCCCTCTGCAACCTGAACTGCTACATTCACTGGTATACGTCTGACTACCGCCGCCCCGGTAAAGAATCGCCTGGCCTTTTCCATCAGCCCGGCATCAAATACCTTAAATACCCGGTCATTAACCCGCACTGGCATTTGCACACCAATAACAGCAATTTCCCCGGCCGGAGCATGACTTACTTCTTGTCCATTTACCAATATGGAGGATACGTTGACATTCACCCGTCCGCCAACCTTAACCCAAAATTCCACAATATCGCCGTTATTTAATGGCTCGTCAAGCTTAATCGCGGCAGTTCTCTGCTGGCCATTGTAATTTACCACTCTGCCAATGCGCACCCCCCGGTTATTAGGCCGGCGATCACTCATCATCGTTCTCCCCGGATTTCCCTTAAGATAGGCGGTGGAAAAATCACGGTTAAAAATTTGCGCTAAATCGTTTTGCTCCTGCTCTGACACAATAAAATTCTCTTTATCAGCAACATAGGCGTCAATTGCCCGGCGATAAGTATCAACAACCACCGCTACATATTCCGCCCGCTTCATTCTTCCTTCTATTTTAAACGATGTCACCCCAGCCTCGATTAATTCAGGCAGCAATTCCAGAGTATTAAAGTCCTTTGGACTTAATAAATACTCACCGGCTTCTTTGTCTTTTAAGACATCATTACCGGCTTTATCGACCAAAGTATATGGCAAGCGGCATGGTTGAGCACATCTTCCCCGGTTGCCGCTCCGCCCCCCAATCAAACTGCTCATCAGACATTGACCGGAGTAAGAAATACACAGCGCGCCATGAATGAAAGTTTCTATCTCGGTTTTAGTATTACCGCAAATATATTTGATGTCGGCCAGAGACAGTTCCCTGGCTAAGACTACTCTTTTAACACCAAGCTTGGTCAGAAAATCCACGCCGGCTAAATTATGTATAGTCATTTGTGTACTGGCATGAACAGGCATATCAGGCACAACTTGCCTGGCAATACTGCCGACGCCTACATCCTGAATAATAATAGCATCAACGTTAATCTGATATAAATATTGCAAAAAAGCAATGAGTTCCTCTAGCTCACTATTATCGACAAGCGTATTGACTGTCACATATACTGATACGCCCCGCAAGTGAGCAAAGCGTACGGCTTCGGCTAATTCTTCGTCATTAAAATTCGGGGCATAAGCCCGGGCACCGAAAGATTTGCCAGCCAGATATATGGCATCTGCTCCGCTTTCTATGGCAGCGATAAGCGCCTCGGTGCTACCCACAGGCGCCAACAATTCTGTCACTAAATTTCATCTCCTTTTATAGTAAGAAAACCGCTAACGCGGCCTTGAGATACGGCTAACCACGGAGGACACAGAGGACACGGAGGGTTATTATTAATACTCTTATTCCGTGCACGTTCTGTATTCACCATTCCACACTACATCAAAGTAACTGCATACATATATCTGATTTCATTGCACGAACATGTATATCGAGCCGTTCCACTCCGTGTACTCCGTGGTTCAAAAACACTAACACCAAGCCGACTGCGACCCAAGAACCTATACTTTCTTGTATTATTAAAAGAAGAAGGGACTTCCCCTTCCTCTAGTGCAAATCAGTCTGCTTTTGTGTGTTACCATCCTGTTTATGTAACCCCTGCTGCTGTTTAATATGTTCAGTCAAATCATGTACATCAGCCATAAACTGTTCTAATTTTGCCAAACGCTGCCCTAAAGGACTGAGAGGATTCTCATAAAAATTATTAAGATAGTCATCCAAATCCTTTTTCGTTAAAGGCTCTTTTTCCGGTGTTTTGACTACGGAAAAAACACCACAGCTTTCCAGACGGGCCAACTTAATATCTTTTAAGTTGGTCATATCCATGCCTTGCCTGTGCAATTCCTGGCGCAGATCATCATAATTAAAATGTGTTTTGGCAAAATTCTCCCGGATGATATGCCCTTCTTGAATCAAGGTTACCGGTGTCCCCTCAAACCACTTGCGCAAAACAGTGCTCTTTAATGATAAATAGGATAGAAGCTGCTGCAGAATCAGCAAAGCTATCAATCCCTCAACGGCAGCAAGTATCGTCTGGTTCTTGTCCATAGAGCCGGTAACAATAATATCCCCTATTCCGACCATTATAACAAAATCAAAAGGGGACAATTGCCCAACAGTACGGTTTCCCATAACCCGTACTACAATCAAAGCTACTGCAAATAAAGCAATCAAATGTACTAAAATAGTACCTATATTATCATAACCAAACACAATACCACCCCTCTGCTTGCTATTATTTACAGACTGCAGAAGTGGTATTCACTTGTTATTTTTCTTCTTTAACCATTTGCACCAATTGCTGATAGTCCCGTTCTAACCGCAAAAACTCGTCAGCAATGTTAAGTGCTGCCAAAACAGCAATTTTTGCCGGCGATAAACGAGAATTAGAACGGGCAATTATTTTCATCCGTTGATCTAACATTGCCGCCACCTGCACAACCCGTTCAGACTCACCATCGCTTTTAAGCGCATACGTTTCGCCAAATATCTCAACTGTAACCTTACATTTTTTTTCACTCATAGCGCTTATTCACCCAATAACTTTATTTAAACTTAACTTGATACATTCGACCTAACCGGACAAATTCCTGCCTGTGCCATAATTTAAAAGAAACTAGTTATCATACCGTATTTTTGGTGTAGCAAAACTAAAAAGCGCAAGCTTTTGCACTTAAAAGTGGTGCACGCATGCGCTTTTTTACGTCAAATTGCCGCTTTAGTGGATTGTGCTATTTTGAACGTTAGTCTTAGGTAATATTTTTTTAGTCTGGTAAAATCATAAATTCAATATCAGTATCTATTTACGTAATTTGGCCGACAATGTACTCTCCAAATGCGCTACGATACGCTGATACTGTTCATCAACTTCGTTATCGGTCAAAGTTCTTTCTTTTGCCCGGAAAGTCAGGGAAAAAGCAAGACTGCGCGCTCCTGACGGCACCTGTTCGCCTGTATACACATCAAATAGCCATACGTCGCTGAGCAGAGGCCCGGCACTCTCAATGATCGACTGAGCAACTTGTGCAGCAGGCACCGCGATAGGCAGCACTACCGCAAGATCGCGGTTGATAGCCGGGAATTTCGGCAGCGGCTGATAGGCATTAAGCAATATTACTTGTTTGGCGAGATTTTCCACATTCAGTTCAAACATATACACTTTACGGTTAATATCAAAAGCATCCAGCACTTTAGGATGGACTTCACCAACAGTTGCCAGTACTTCACCGGCTAATGTGAACAATGCGGTTTTACCAGGATGCAGCACCGGGTGTTCACCGACAATTACGGAATAGCCGTTAATCCCTAAGCCGGCCAGCAATACCTCCACTGACCCTTTGGCGTCATAAAAATCCACTGATTCCCGGGATAAATTCCAGGACGCTTCGTTTCGTTTGCCCACCAGAGCTCCACACAACATTAATGGTTCAGAAGGTAGCGATTCCAACGGCAGTTTCTCCGGCAAGTACACCGCACCAAGTTCGTAGATCTTAATATCCTCATTTTTCCGTGAAAAGTTGCGGACAATCGTTTCCATGATTCCACCAAATAACGTCGTCCTGAGTAAGGGAAAATCATCGGTAATAGGATTCAATACTTCCACCGCGGTCCTCAGCTGGCTGTCTGCCGGAATATTGAGTTTATCAAGTACCGTCGGATGGGTGAAACTGAAGGAAACAATTTCGTCAAACCCGGCCCCTGACAAAAGATTTTTCACCCTGTCGGCAATAGACTGAACATAACTTTGTCCACCACCATCCATACTGCCATGCGGAGTAGTTGACGGCACTTTATTATACCCATATAAGCGGGCAATTTCTTCGCAAATATCGGCTTGCCCGGTGACATCACCACGCCAGCTGGGAACAGTTACCGTAATCATCTCAACACCTGCAGGTGCAAGTACTTCAAATTCCAGACTTTTGAGAATTTCCACCATCACAGATTTTGTTATATCGGTGCCAAGATAGGCATTGACCTTGTCCGCCGTAAAGCTTATTTGCCTGGGAAGGGCTACACTGGGATAACAGTCGGCCACATCAGGACATACCTGACATGCGCCCATATCCTCCAGCAGCTTGGCTGCCCGGTCTAACGCCCTGATAATATTGGCAGTATCCACCCCCCGTTCAAACCGCCCGGAGGCTTCCGAACGTAATCCCAATGCCCTTGATGTGCGCCTGATGCTTGCTCCGTTAAAAGCTGCTGCTTCCAGCAATACATTTTGGGTGGCAGCGGCAATCTCAGTAGCCAAGCCGCCCATTACCCCTGCAAGACCCACCGCCTGCACTTCATCGGCAATTACCAGCATATCAGGCGTGAGTTCCCGCTTTACACCGTCCAAAGTAGTCAAGCGCTCACCGGGATTCGCTTTCCGAACAATTATACTATGTTTGGACAACAAGTTATAGTCATACGCATGCATGGGCTGACCCATTTCCAGCATTACAAAGTTAGTTACATCCACAACATTATTAATTGGCCGTATCCCTGCCGCTTGAATACGATGTTGCAGCCAGACAGGAGAAGGACCGATTTTTACATTTTGCAGAACCCGGGCCGCAAATCTGGAACACAGCGAAAGATCTTTGATTGAAATATTAACCAAATTTGCTGCTTTCTCCCTACCTGTTTCCCGCAGGTTAAGCATTGGCTTCTTTACCGTCCCACCGGTTAATGCGGCAATTTCCCGGGCCAAGCCCAACATGCTGAAACAGTCCGCCCGGTTTGCAGTAAGTTCAAACTCCAGAACAACATCATCCAAACCGAGAACGGTTTTGATGTCGACCCCGATAAGTGTATCCTCAGGCAAAATATATATTCCTTCCCTGGCTTCCGGCGATAATAATTTATTATCAATATTAAGTTCGGCAGATGAACACAGCATGCCGTAAGACATCATGCCACGCAGTTTGCTTTCCTTTATTTCCGTCCCATTAGGCAGCTTTGCGCCAACTGTCGCCACAGGTACGATATTACCCTTATTAACATTTTTTGCTCCGGTAATAATCGTTAAAACATCAGTACCGGTATTCACCTTACAAACAGACAATTTATCAGCGTCAGGATGCTGTTCTATCGCGGTAATTTTACCTGTTACAACTTTTTCAATGTTTTTCCCCAGATATTCAATAGTCGCTACAGGCACCCCTGCCATGGTCAGCATATCTGCCAATACTTCCGGAGTTTCCTTAAAATCAACATAATCTTTGAGCCATTTTATCGATGCTCGCATATATCCTAGCCCCCCTAAAACTGACGCAAGAAGCGCAAATCATTATCATAAAATAACCGTAAATCGTCAATGCCGTACACCAGCATCGCTATACGTTCCACGCCCATGCCGAAAGCAAAGCCGCTCACCTTGTCCGGGTCAAAGTTGCTCATTTCCAGCACGCGTGGATGTACCATTCCTGATCCCAAAATTTCCAGCCACCCGGTGTTTGAGCATACCCGGCAGCCTTTGCCACCGCACATTACGCAGGAAATGTCAACTTCGGCGCTAGGTTCGGTAAAAGGGAAAAAGCTTGGACGAAAACGTACGCCGACATTTTGTCCGAATATCTCATGGATAAACAATTCCAGTGTGCCTTTTAAATCGGCGAAACTGATGCCCTGATCAATTACCAGACCCTCCACCTGATGAAACATGGGAGAATGAGTTGCATCATAATCCCGCCGGTACACTTTACCAGGCGCAATAATACGAATAGGCTGGTTAGGGTCACTTGCCTGCATGGTGCGCACCTGCACCGGCGATGTGTGAGTACGCAGTAATATTTCTTCGGTGATATAAAATGAATCCTGCATATCCCGGGCAGGATGGTCTTTAGGAAGATTAAGAGCCTCAAAATTAAAATAATCTTTTTCTACTTCCGGTCCTTCTGCTATTTTAAAGCCCATACGCATAAAAGTCTCTTTTATACGTTCAAGGGTAAGGGTTAATGGGTGTTTATGACCCAGATTAACCTTGCGGCCCGGCAGAGTTACGTCAATCCTTTCCGATGCCAGCCGTCTCGCCAGTTCGGCCTGCTTTAATTCCTCATTTTTGCCGGCAATCTTCTCTTCCAATTCAGCCCTAATTTCATTGACAATCTGGCCTATACGCGGCCGTTCCTCCGGGCTTAACGCTCCCAAGCCTTTTAATACGCCGGTCAAACTGCCTTTCTTGCCTAAGTACTTGACTCTTAACTCATTAAGACTATCCATATCCCTTACTTTCGTTAAATCATTAAACGCGGCCTGCTTTAAAGATTCTAGTTGCCGTTCCATAGATACCTCCGTTTACAAAAGTTAAAAATTCTGCTACAGACAAAATAAGACTTCCACCCCAAAGGGGCGAAAGTCTCTCTTCCGCGGTACCACCCTAATTTATTACTTCATCTTTCCCTAACGCGGAAAAACGTCTCACCTACACAAAATACGCTGGGTATCCCTTCAGTGTGAGTACTCCGGAGTGAACTTCTGTTTAACGTTTCAGAACCGCTCTCAATCTACGGCGGTATCTTCCCTGTAGAAACCGTCACCAACATACTCTCTCCATCATCGTAGCAAAGCTTAACCAAATCAACAATAATATTTATTGCAACATTAACCGTTTATATAACAAATACGCAGCAATAGAACCGGTAGCTTCAAATATCCCCCAAAAGAATTCGGCGGTCAACATAAGACCACACCCTCCCTACTTATTCTTTGGAAATTTCAGGTCTTTGCTTAAGTCGTATTATAGCACACCGTATCAGAAATTACAAGCCGCCAAGGTATTGTCATAACTGTTGCAAAACCTCCGATAACATCATATCTACTGCGACTTTTAGCGTAAACTTAGTAAAGCAGCGAAAAAATGATTTTTGAGAATTGTAAATTACAAATTATTGTTCAAACCCGTTAGGATGATTTTTATGCCAACTCCAGGCTGTAGCGATAATACTGCCGATATCAACAAACTGCGGTTTCCAACCAAGATCCCGCCTGATTTTTGCCGAACTGGCGATAAGCACCGCCGGATCACCAGCTCTGCGGGCAACAATATCCTTGTTTATCTTTATACCGGTAATTGCTTCTGCCGCCTCTACTACCTCTTTCACTGTAAATCCACTGCCATTGCCGAGATTGAATATATCTGAATTATGCCCATCGTATAATGACTTAAGTGCTAAAATGTGCGCGTCAGCAAGATCATTAACATGAATATAATCACGGACACATGTACCATCCTTCGTGGGATAATCGTCACCAAACAGTTTGATGCAGTCACGTTTACCCAGACATGTTTGCAAAATCAATGGAATCAAATGAGTTTCCGGATTGTGATCTTCCCCAATATCCCCGCCAGTATCTGCGCCGCAGGCATTAAAATATCTTAATGCTATATATTTCAGACCATATGAGCGCGAATAATCCGCCATAGCATTTTCCATGATTAACTTAGTCCGGCCATAAACATTTGTGGGGTTCTTACCGATATCTTCAGTAATGGGCGTAGCTTCGGGTTCGCCATACACTGCTGCCGTCGAGGAAAACACCAGCTTTTTTACATTATTTTTGAGCATAACATCAAGTAAGTTCAAAGTGCCCTGAACATTATTATAATAATAATCCCGCGGTTTTTCCATCGACTCACCGACTAAACTGAAAGCGGCAAAATGCACCACAGAATCAATATAATATTTTTTTATCGTATGCTCCAACAATTCACTGTCAAATATGTCTCCTAATATAAAAGTACTGCCTTTAACCGCTTCGCGGTGTCCTTTTACCAGATTATCATACACTACAACCTGCCTGCAGCTATTGTTAAACATTCTTGCTGTATGAGAACCGATATAGCCCGCGCCTCCGGTTATCAGAATATTCAAAGTTAACACCTCCGATAAATTTGTTGGGTGTCTGGTTAGTATCGCTGGCGAACCGCCTCATATAAAATAACTGCGGCGGACACAGCAACATTCAGCGACTCAGCGCCGCCTAAAATTGGAATATGCAATCGACTGTCGGCTATACGCAGTATTTCAGCACCAACACCACTACCTTCATTGCCAAAAACAATTGCGACCGGCTTATTGAAATTGGATTGAAAATAAACTTCAGAGGACTCTAACGATGTCGCCAATATAGTAATACCCTTATTTTTTAACGTCACTACAAGTTCAGCGCCGTTGCAACCTTCAAAAACCGGCAGGTGAAACAATGAGCCCATGCTGGCCCGCACCGTCTTGCCGGCAAACAAATCCGCACAGCCTTTGGTTAAAACCACCCCGGTACAGCCGGCAGCATCAGCTGTACGAATAATAGTACCGACATTGCCCGGATCTTGAATTCTGTCAAGAATAACGAGTAATGGCCGCTTCGTATCTGCTGATACGTCGTCAAATTTAAAAATACGTTTTTCCGCGATAACCATAATCCCTTGCGGTTGTTCAGTTTCAGAAATTTTATCGTATATTGCGGCAGGCACAGTAACCATCCGGCAGCCTCTCTTTGTCAAGGCATCCAGTATCACCTGTACACGTCTGTTGCAGACCGCTTGTTCTGTATAGATACATGTTTGCGACGACCATGCTGAGCGGACAAACTCCTCCACCAACCGGACACCTTCGACAATAAATGAGCCTGCTTCATCACGGTACTTTTTTTGTTTCAGCGATAATGCCAGTTTAATTAATGCATTTTGCGAACTAGTAATTACTTCCGTCACCCGAGTTCCTCCACTCTTTATGTAGCAACATCAATTTCTTACCATAATAATTATAGTAATATAGCTGTTTTATGTCCAGCATTTACCAGAAAATATATGTAGGGAACAGGCAGGTGCCTGCTCCCTACATATTTATCTCTACAATATAAAGAGATTGGTTCAAAACTTTCAATGCAAATACATATGGATGTTTTCATAGTCTATATTAGGATGCATTGCCTGGTTAATACCGCCGGCAACAACACCGGCAATATCGGCAATTAAACGGTCAACCTCCTTGGGTGTCACCATAAGGTCACCCAGCGTGTCAGGCAGCACTTGACGTACAATAGTTTGCCTGTCGGCATCGGATAAGTTTTCCATACTTTTGAAATATCTGGCGAAGGAAGCATGCTGCTGCAGTGTGTTTAAAGTATCCATGGCAATAGTCGAAGCATGGACTACTGTTGGCACACCTATGGCAACCACCGGTACCCCCAATGACGCCTGAGTTAACCCGAATCGCTTATTGCCCACTCCTGAGCCGGGATGAATACCGGTATTAGCCAACTGTATTGTAGTGTTTACCCTGTGACTGGAAGCAGCCGCCAGGGCATCAATGGCGATAACCGCATTGGGCCGGATTTTGCCAACAATACCATGTACTATTTCGGCTGTTTCCATACCTGTTATTCCTAATACCCCTGGGGCGATAGCACATATCGATCGTACGCCGCCCTTCAATTCCGGTGACAGCATTTCCTGTAAATGACGGGTTACTACTATTTTTTCTACTGCCTGCGGCCCCAATGCGTCAGGCGTGACATTCCAGTTGCCCAGCCCTACCACCAATACGGTAGCATTGCGGGGTATCGCCACAAGTGCAGCCAGCTCCTGGGCCAGAAAATTCATTACTTTCTGCTGTAAAGGCGTATTTTTATACCGCAACCCTTGTGCCTCAATAGTAACATATTTTCCCCGTACCTTACCCATCATGCGTTCAGCTTCTGTTGTTGTAATATTTACTCTGGTAATGACTACTTCTTCATCCTCGGCTGTTTCAACAATTACTCCCGGAATATTTTCATTAACCTGTTTTTTAGAAAGCATTTCACGCGCTTCCAGTGCTAAATCCGTGCGTGGTGTGCCGGAAAACTGTTCCATAAATTTCAACTCCTCAATATATAATTGTAAATAAAATCAGTATATAATCATTGCCCCAAAGCTAAAACTATCATAACCGAAATAATTGGCCACTATACAAATTAAACGTGTTCTGGCAAATCTTCACCATTTCTTGCTTGCATTTTGTTAGCACACGTGCTAGAATATTTTAGGTAACATGGTCATAAAGAGGAGGTGAAACACTTGCCAAATATAAAATCATCTGAACGCAGCGTAAAAACTGATGCTGAGCGGCGCGCCAGCAATTTTGCCGTGAGATCAACCATTAAAACCGTTTCCCGCAAAGTTGGTGAGTCTGTAGACGCTGGCAAAGCAGACGAGGCTAAATCCCTCCTGACCAAAGCTAGCAGTACTATTGACAAAGCAGTCGCCAAAGGCGTTATCCATAAAAATGCCGCAGCTCGTAAAAAATCCCGCCTGGCTCGTAAAATTAATGCCTTAGCTAAATAAAACAAAAAATCCTGCCCTTTACGGACAGGATTTTTGTTTTATTTGGAAAATTTCCAAACTCCCGCGTTCTTCAGCGGGAGTTCTGCTTTTCAACGTCACTGAGGTGGGTTCACTCATTTAAAATCCTGTTCCCAGCTAATAGCCACACAATTCACTGGCACATCTCAATAATGATCTTTTCGACAACAACACTGCCTGCCTGTCCTGATTTCAAATCTCTGTCGGCTTCCGCCAGGGATAGCATTGCCTGCTTTAATTTATCTTGAGTAAAACTCTTACTCTGCCTGACTTTCAATTCACCGACAAAAGCCGGCAACCCAAGATTTTCAGCAACTTGCCGGCTGCTATAGCCTTTTGCAAGCATTTCTTTTGTTTGCCATAATATCCGTACTTCGCGAGCCAAAAGCGCAATAATCCTTAATGGATGTTCCCCCGCCCCCAATTGTTCACTAAGTAAATTTAACGCCTTTCGCACCTGCCGTTGGCTTACAGCATCAAGCATAACAAAAGCAGAAACCTCAGGCACTGCAGACAAAATATCTGTTAAGACCTTATAGGAAATTTCCTTTTTATCCCCGATGTATAAGGATATTTTCTCCAATTCATTATCCAGGAAACCCAGAGAAACCTGTGGCATAACACTTACCATCGCCATAAAATGTTCCAGCGCATCAGGCGTCATTTTTTTCCTCATATCGGCCAGTTTTATATTCAGCCAACCCCTGACATCCTTAGGTTTCAAAGGAGCAAGTTCTACCACGGCGCCGTTTTTTTCCAAAGCCTTATATATCTTACGCCGCTTGTCAACTTTATCTGTTGATGTGAAAATTACGTGACTGTATTCCGGCATATCATTAAATATTCTTATCAATCGTTCATCACTGTTGTCATTATCCGCTTCTTCACCATTTTCCCCGCCTGATCCCTTGCGGGCCCGGAACAGGGATGTACCGCGCACCACTATCACGTTTTTACCACCTAAGAATGGTACTGTTTCGATCAGGTTGACCAACTCCGCCGTCCTGGAGTCATTATCAAGTGTAACAAGATTAGTATCCCGTTCATCAGGTGCCAGCAAAACGCTGATCAGGCTTTTCTCAACCTGCTGCGCTAAATATGTCTCTTCGCCGTAAAGGAGATAAAGCGGACAGATGCTGCCTGCTTTTATTTGCTCCATAACTGCCGTATAATTCATTATGGTCCTCCTAATATTAAAGATCCCTTCCGATAATTGGTGCAAAGGGTGGACGGGCCTCTGGCCAGTATTTATTTTATATAACTATCAAAAGTAAGGCTGTCACCATCTGTCTTAAATACCACTGCCCCCTGTTGATCGGTACGGAACACTTTTACATTCATTTCCGCCAGTCGCCTGAGAGTCTCGGGATGAGGATGGCCGAAACGGTTGCCATAGCCGACTGAAATGACAGCATATTCCGGCGCTACATGCTGCAAAAATTGCGGCGTGGATGATGTCTTGGCGCCGTGATGGCCAACTTTAAGTACTGTGCTGGTTACCGGCTGTTCACTTGCCAGTATAATCGCTTCACCTTTGGCTTCCAGGTCACCGGTAAACAAAAAACTATGTTTGCCAAAACTGGCTCTTATCACACAGGATGTTTCATTGCCAACATGTAAGCTGGCACTGCTGTCACCGGCATACACCATATTGATGGCAACCCCGTCAATTATAATACTCTGCCCTGCATATGCAGGAATTATTTCCTGGCCATATTTAGCATGCAGCAAAGCTGCCACCGCCGGAGTATGTTTTTCTTCCCTCGCCAGCAGGATATTTTTTACCGGCAAAGACGCCGCAATCGCCGCCGCTCCTCCGGCATGGTCCTGGTGACCATGAGTAAGAAAAAGATAATCCAGACTGAGAACACCATAATGCTTAAGATAGGGAAGCACCACCTGTTCCCCAACATCAAATGTACCTGTGTCTCCCGGCAGGCCCCCGGTATCTACCATAATTGCCCGCCCATGGGGAGTGGTAATAAGAATGGCATCGCCCTGGCCAACATCAATAAAATGGACATATACCGGACGGGGACACCACGTATAAGTCACACCGGCGATCACTACCAGCACCAATATTCCGGAAACCTGGCATGGCCATCGCTTTACCACTTCGCCCGGTGCCGGAACCCTCAGCGGAAGATATCCGTAAAACCATACCAACAATAAATAGTATATAATACCGGCACTTATGCCGATAGGAGGCATATATAATTTGCCTCCCGGCACAGCTGCCAGCCAGGATGTAAGCTGCTCTACCAGCCCGATTAACAAACTGCATGCTACCATAATTGCATTGCCGGCCGGTTGTATCACAACCCCGGCAAGGGCACCTATCAGCCCCAGCACAACCACAGCTTCCACAATAGGCACAATTAAAAGATTAGCAATAAGAGAGCTTATCGACAAGCTGTTAAAATACCAGGCAATGAATGGCAGCACCCCAAGCTGAGCAGCCAATGTGGCAGCCAGTACGCCTGCCCCCCAGCGGGGTAGAAAAGTCAGCCATCTTAATGTTTGCGAATATAAGAATACCAAACCGGCGGTTGCACCACAAGACAATTGGAAACTAAGATCATAAATGAGTGCCGGCTGGTAAATAACCATACCTAATACTGCCACAGCAAGCGCCGCCGGCGCATCTTTCTCCCGCCCCAGTCCCACTGCGGCTAAACCCACCAGTCCCATTACGACTGACCGCGCGACCGGCGGCGTCAACCCGCAGAATACGGAATAAAGCGTAATAGCCACAGCGGCCAAAGCGGCAGTAACTCTGTAAGATAGCGTCAGCCGTGTCCCCAGCCATAATACTATCCCCGCTACCATGGCAATATGCGTGCCTGACACTGATAAAATATGTACTATGCCTGTTGTGGCAAAATCATTGACTGTCTCCCGGCTAATACCGCCATACCCGCCAAACAGCATTCCGGACAAAATAGCAGCATCAGCAGCAGGCATTACCTTTTGCATATTAGCCACAATTTTTTCCCGCCAGCCCGCCAGCACCGCTTCCCATGCTTTGTTAGCAGTACCGGCGCTCCTTATAGCGATGTTCTGAGCAGGTATTGCCATCCGGGCAGTAATTCCCTGGCGTTTTTGGGCAGCAACATTATCAAACATGCCGGGGTTATTATAACCATGCAAATGCATTATCTGCCCGTCAACCGTTACTTTAGCCCCATAGGCAGCAATAGGGGCATCCTCTTCCTGCCCTACACTGACGATCATCCCGCCTGATGCAGGCAGTGTCCTGGAATGATCAGTTGCTGCGCTTTCTACCATCAGGGAATATTTCACTTTTACCTTGTGATCAGCAGTTGGGGTAATTTTAGGTATATCTGTGACAGTTCCATTCACAATAAGCCTTTGCCCTGCGAAATGACTAATATCAGAAGGAGAAATGGTATCTGCATGCACAAACCGGATCATTCCGGCTAACAGAAATAAAGCTGCCAATGGCCAAATGACCTGTTCCTGATTTCTGTAAATACGCCAAGAAACAATAATGCACAACATAAACGCCAATACATATAATAGCGGTAACGTCCAGTTGAAAATTCCCGCCAACCATATACCGGCGATAAACACAACTGTTATTAACAGAATAATATTGGCCATAACCATACAGTTCCCTACCAGTCAGATTTACATCAGGAATCAATACTTCTTGAAGATTAAAAAAATTTACCGATTTTAAAAAATCTCCCAAAACCTAAAAAAGTAACGCCTACTACCTTTAATGTAGTAGGCTGCATTTTTTTGTCAATTATATTTACTGCCGGAAAATTACTGTTTTTTCTTTGATTGGTTTTGTGATTTTGGACGAACCATTCCGGATGAAACCGTGCGTGGTGAAGACTTGGTATCAAATACAATCATATAATTCTTTTGATACTCTTTATCTGCCATATGTTTCTTAATCTGTGTCTCGGTCATAACAACTCCCATGCAATTCGCCCTCCTCTCTTAATGATGCCACTTTTTTTATCTTATTGTATATATATGTGAACACCAAAGAAATGTTTCTATATCGACCTTGCCTTATTCTCTTGTTCGAACAGTTCTTTCCAAAGATCTACTCCGTAACTGACAAGTTTTCTGGACAATTCCTCCGCATCTGTTCTGGAAAGTTGTCCTTCCTTATCAGAATTAAAAGATATAATCAACGGTATATCATCTTGTTTATCAAATATTGGCACACATATCCAATATTTCCACTCTTTTGTCTCCTCTTCCTGGTACCGGGTAAGCAGTATTATATCATTCTTGCATTTTGCGAAACTGGCCCTTTCTTGATAACACATGCCAACTACCCCTTGCGGGGAAGGACTTACTTCGAAATCAAGTCCCAGTTTGTCGGACAATTCCTCAATAGGAACATAGTATTTCTTGAATATAGCTTTCCCTTGAAACAAAGCTTCAATCCATTGCTTGGGTCTGGTCCACATATTAGTGTCTGGAACGAACGCATCTAAATTTACCCTGCCGAAACCCGCATGGGAAAATTGAATGCTTATTGCATTGAGAAAAAGTCTTTTGCTATATTTAGCCATAGAATTTCGCTGGCTTTTTACTTTGCGAAGTTTTATATCTCGCCAGGTTGCC